>CAZYOC010000103.1:0-14518 GCA_964648415.1 uncultured bacterium
CGAAGGCTGGAATCCAGGCAAGGTGCAAGAAAATATAATGTTAGCAATTCAGCATTAAAGTTGTGTTCAACGTTTGGTTTTCATGGTTAACATGTTGTAGTATATAGACATGTCTGGATTCCAGCCTTCGCTGGAATGAGATTCCTCTCGCATTCTGGGACAGTTTGGCAGGCAGGAACGAGATGCCTTTTGTATTCTGGGACAACCTGGCAGGCGGGAACGAGATGCCTTTTGTATTCTGGGACAACCTGGCAGGCGGGAATACTCACATACCTCTACACGACATTGTCGCGGCGCACGTCACCTTCCCACTTTGCGCCTTTGATCACAAGGCAAATCTTCGTATTATAAAGAGGATTGGTGGTTGTGTGGGATGCACTTTTATTCCTGACGATCCGGGCCTGCCCGCACCTGCGCCCGGGGATGCTTGCTGAAAGGATGGATCATGCGTTTTGCAACGGTTTTACTCGCACTGCTGGTGCTGACCGGTTCTGTCGCTGCCGCGACCCTGGACCGGACGTTCTCTTTCAACAATGTCCAGGTAACCGAGGAGGACGGCTACGCCATCGTGGAGCTGCCCGGCGCGCCCTCCCTGTCGGAACCGGGCGAGCCGACGCTGCCGGTGAAAGGACACATGCTGCTCCTGCCTCCCGGAGAAAGCCTCCAGGATGTGGTAATCACTCATCAGCGCTGGCTGCCCCTGCCGGGAAGCTACCTGCCGCGTCCGGGCAACCAGATGCAGCCCATCAGCGAAGCGGCGCCTTTCCAGACACCGCCCGATCCTGCGATCTATGAGGGTGACGCCCCCTTCCCCGCGAGCATCGTGAGCGATCTGCAGACCGGCTTCATGCGCGGCCACGCCATCGGCTCGTTCCTGATCCACCCGGTGCGGTGGAACCCGACCAACGGCAGCCTGGAGTACCTGGCCGAGGTCAGCTTCCAGATCACTACGACGCCAACCAACGAAGCGGAAGCGGCGCTGGAGCTGCTGCGCCGTGATGAATCCACCCTGTCCGCCTTGCAGGCCATCACCGCCGATCTGGAAATGGACCTGGCCTATCCCACGGTGGACGACAACCTCGACGAGCTCGACGAGCCGGATCCTTCGATCCTGGTCATTATCAACGCCAACCACGAGTTCGCCTGGGAAGATTACGCCGACTGGAAATACAGCCGTGGCGAGGTCGTGGAGTTGCTGAGCACCACCGACATTTACCAGGAGTTCGACGGCGACGACAACCAGGAGAAGATCCGCAACGCCATCATTGACCGTTACCAGACCTACATGATCGAGCATGTGATCCTGGGCGGCGATGTGGCCTATATCCCGTATCGCGGGTTCTACAACCAGGCATGGCAGGGCGGGGAAGTTGATGAGAACATCCCGGCGGATCTCTACTACGCCGGCCTGGACGGAACCTGGAACGACGACGGCGACAACCGCTGGGGTGAGAGCAACGAATCCGATCTGTTCCAGGAAGTGACTATTGGCCGTTGCCCCGCCAACAGCCTGAATGACGTGATGACCTGGACCACCAAGGTGATGCGCTACCAGGACGAGCCGGTGGAAGACGAAGTGCTGGAAGCCCTGATGGTGGGCGAGGACCTGGGCTGGGCGGCCTGGGGCGGCGACTACAAGGACCAGGTTGCCGAAGGATCGTCCGCGCACGGCTACACCACCGCCGGCTTCACCGACGACTACAATGTGCAGAACCTGTACGACCGCAACAGCACCTGGAGCATTCCTCAGCTCTTCAACCTGCTCAACAGCGGTGTGCATTTTGTCAATCACCTGGGCCACGCCAACGTGACCTACGCATTGAAGGCCTCCAATTCACACATCAACACGAACAACCTGACCAACGACGGCATCAACCATTCGTATTACCTGCTTTACACGCAGGGTTGCTATTGCGGGGCGTTTGAACAGTCTTCCATCACGGAGAAGTGGAACATCATCCCGAACGGGGCGTTTGCTGTGATCTCCAACAGCCGGTACGGCTGGGGCGACGGCGGCGGCACCGACGGCCCCTCGCAGCGCTACGACCGCGAGTTCTTCGACGCCATCTACGGCGAAGACCGCTACATCCTGGGCGATGTCAACCGTGACAGCAAGCACGACAACATCCCCTATATCAACTACTCCTGCATGCGGTGGTGTTTCTACGAGATCAATCTGTTCGGCGATCCCACCATCGACCTGTACACCGATGAACCGGGCGAATGGGATGTGGACGTGCCGGAAGTGTACGTGATTGGCAGCCCGTACCTGGAGATCACCGCCAACGAGCCCTGGGCGCGGGTCATCCTGAGCGCGGGCGGCGAGATCATCTTCACCGGCATGACCGACGGTTCCGGCAACGCGATGATTCCGCTCGAGCTGACCGATGAGGAAGAGATCGGTGTCAGCATGGTCGCGCATAACTACGTGACCTACGAAACGACCATCCCGGTGACCGCCGCCGAAGGCCCGTACCCGCTGGTCTCCGAAGTCACCGTGTCCGACGCTTCCGGGAACGATGACGGCCTGGCCGATTTCGGCGAAGACATCACCCTGCTGGTCGAGTTCACCAACATGGGCCAGGATGTGCTCACCTCGGCGGACGTGATCTTTACCTCCCTGTCCGAAGACCTGACCCTCGGTGAGAGCACGATCACTGTGGAAAACGTTGAGCCCGGTGAAACGATTACCGTCGAGCAGCCGGCGCATGTAAATGTGAACGTCGAGGACGGTACGGAAGTCCAGGTCAACGCCGTGCTGGAGAGCGAAACCGAGACGTGGGAACGCTCCTTCATGGTAGCGCTGCACGCGCCACGTTTGCGGATGGCCATGCGCCGTATCGACGACAGCAACGAGGGCAACGGCAACTGCCGGATCGATCCGGGCGAAACCGCCACCGTGGTGATGGAATTCCAGAACGAAGGCAGCTCGCACCTGTTGGATGCCACCCTGGATGCGGCGAGTGACAACCCGAATGTCATTTCGGTCACTCCGTCGGGCGGAACCTTCAACGTCCTCACCGAAACCGAAACTATCCTGATGCAGGCCTTTGACGTGGTCATGGCTGAAGATACGCCGGAGTTCTACCGCGCGGTGTTCATGGTCAGCGTGGAGCGTGAGGATGGCTACCTGCGGCGGTCGCTGGAGCGTGTCGACATCGGCGGCTTCTACGAGTGTGTAGACGGCGCCGCGCAGGATGTTCAACACTACGGCGATAACGGCTGGAACGACGAGTGGCACATGTCCATGGAGCGGAACTTTACCGCCGATGGCAGCTTCTCATGGAAAGCCGGCGCGGACACTCCGGGCGGAGATTACGCCGACGACCAGAACGCCGTGCTGGAGCTGCCCCCGGTCGTACGCACCGGCCCGATCACGCTCACGTTCCGGCACTGGATCGAGGCGGAGATCAGCCAGGCGCACGGCGGTGAGTGCTACGACGGCGGGCTGGTGGAAATCTCCGGCGACGGTTTGACCTGGATGCAGATCCCCATGCCCGGCTACAACTATTCCGCCCGCGGCAGCGGCCCCTTCACCGAAGGGACCATGCTCTACAGCGGCAACGTGGAATGGGAACGGGAATCGTTCACGGTGCCCTACGGCCCCAGCGATTCGTTGTACTTCCGTTTCCGTTTCGGGTCGGACACCGACGCCCAGAACAACGATGTGTATGAAGGCTGGTACCTGGACAACATCAGCCTGACCCTGGGCGACGCTCATGAAACGCCGCTCAACCTGGCGGCGGAGGTGGTGCATCCCGGCATGGTGCAACTGACCTGGGAAACTCCCGCGCCGGAGGTGGATGACTGCGCGCCGCTGGAAGGCTTCCTGGTCTACCGGAACATGGAAGGCGTCGGCGATGCCGTGCCGTATGTCGAGTACTACGACGACATGCGCGAGATGCCCCACGGGCTCTACAGCTACCAGGTGACGGCGTTGTACAGCACGGGCGAATCGGCCCCCACGCCGGCTATCGAGGTAAACTGGGACGGCAGCTACGCGGTGGACGAGGACGAGGCGATCATCCCCACCGAGTGGGCGCTGGAATCTCCGTATCCCAACCCGTTCAACCCGATGGCGTCTGTACGCTTCGGTCTGCCGGAAACGGCCCATGTGAAGGCGGTGGTCTTCAACGTGCTGGGGCAAAAGGTGGCGACACTGATGGATCAGCCCATGCAGGCCGGTTACCACACGATGCGGTTCGATGGGAGCGACCTGGCCAGCGGTATGTACTTCCTGACCTTCCAGGCCGGTCCCATGCAGGAGACCACCCGGTTGATCCTGATGAAGTAAGTCGAACCTGAAGCGGGCAGTCTTTGTGCTGCCGCAGCTACTGGCACATCACGTCCAGCTTTAACTGCCCCCCATCGTCCGCGATGGGGGTTTTTCATGCTGATTTCTTCGAGTCTATCACTTTGCCCTGATTCTCGGAAAGGTGTCCCAGGATGCCATTCCTGGGACAGGCTGTATCAGAATAGGAAACACTCTCATTCCCGCGAAGGCGGGAATCCAGGCAAGGTTCGAGAATACAATGCGTTAACAGTCGGGTGCTTCTCCACATGATGGCGCCGACTCAGTTCTTCTTGAACCACCTTGGCAGCATCAGCAGCACTCCCGCGCCGACAATCAGCCCGATCCAGGGCGGCACGCCGAAGCCCGCCGGCAGGTAGCCCACCATGATCGCTACGGTTCCCGACAGAATCGCGTAAGGCATTTGCGTGCGAACGTGGGCGATGTGGTTGCATTGGCTGGCCATGGAGGACATCACGGTGGTGTCGGAGATGGGGCTGCAATGGTCGCCGAAGGTCGCGCCGGCCAGCACCGCGCCGATGCTGCCGTAGAGCAGGTGCCAGTCGTGCGCTCCGCCGGGATCGCCGGTGGCGAAATGGTGCGCCAGGGGAATGGCGATGGGGATCAGGATGGCCATCGCGCCCCAGGAGGTGCCGGTAGCGAACGCCACCAGCGCCGAGATCAGGAAGACTGCCGTCGGGGTGAGCCACTCGGGCATGTTGCCGGAGGCGATGCTCACGATGACATCAGCCGTGCCCACCCTTCCGCATACATCCCCCAGGCACCACGCCAGCAGCAGGATCACCATGGTGGGCAGCATGGAGCGGAACCCGTCGAGCAGGCCCTCCGACACGTCACCCAGCGGTTTGTGTCCCATGGTCATCGCCATAAACGCCGCCGCCAGTACGCCCAGGAACGACACCGCCAGCAGCACCCGGAAGGAATCGGCTGCGCCGAAGACCTCCATCAGCCGGGCGTCGGCAGGGGCGGACTCGCGGCCCGATACATAGAGACCGGCAAACGTTCCCACGATAATCAGAGCGATGGGGATCACAGCGATCCAGGCGTCGCGTGGTGTAGCTTCCCCGGCATCCTGCTCGTCTTCTGCAAGCGGTGATTCCACTCGGCTGGTGTCATTGCCGGCGAGCGCCGCCAGTTCGGCCTTGTGCATGGGGCCGAAGTCCCGGTCGCGAAAGGTGATGGCGAATACGAAAAAGATGGTCAGGATGCTGTAGAAGTGATAGGGCAGCGCTTGCAGGAAGAGCATGTAAACGTCGGTCTGCATGTTGAGCGCGGCGCTGGCGTCTTTGAGAAGCCCCAGCTCGAAGCCGATCCAGGTGCTGACCAGAGCGATGGAGGCGATGGGGGCGGCGGTGGAGTCGACGATGTAGGCCAGCTTGGCGCGCGAAATCTTCATGCGGTCGGTGTAGGGCCGCATGGTCTGGCCCACGATCAGCGTGTTGGCGTAATCGTCGAAGAAGATCGCGATTCCCAGCGCCCAGGTCATGACCGAGGCGCCCCGTCGTCCTTTGGCGAAGCGTTCCAGCAGGGCGACGATCCCGCCGGTACCGCCGCTTTTGGCCAGGATGCCCACCATGCCGCCCAGCATCAGGCTGAACAGGATGATGGCGACATGGTCCGGGTCGGCCAGGTTGGTCAGCAGGAAATTGGTCGGGATGCGGATGAGGGCCTGGAAGGGTTCGGTGGGGCTGAGCAGCAGGCTGCCCGCCAGCAGGCCCAGCAGCAGTGACGAAATCACTTCGCGAAAGATCAGCGCCAGCCCGATGGCGATCAGCGGTGGAAGCAGCGCCCACAGTCCCAGGGATACGCTCTCCGCAGCTTCTTCAGCCGCGAAAGCCGCTCCAGAGGAAATCAGGAGCAGCGAACTTATCACCAGCACAAACACGACACTGCGCAGCAATGTAGCCATGTCACTCCAATGCGAGCCGAACCGGGCGAAAACCTGTGAAAAACGTACATGGAATATACATTGGAGGCAAGAGGAGGGAGGTGGATACATTGCGGGACTCCGTGAAAAAACCTATATTCGAGTCTACCTTTAACTTCATGAGAACTATGCGTCCTTACTTCCTGATATTGCTGGCGTTACTCCTGGTTGGAGCGGGAACCGCTCCAGCTCAGCAGGAGCAACCGGTGTACCTGAGCGGATCCGCTGCGAATCCCTACGTGCCTTCGTATGGCGTATACGCCCCCAACGAAGAGATGGTCTACATTCCGCTCTCGGGAACATGGACGCTTGAGCCGGAGTGGGGCGCGGAGCAGAAAGTGACTGTACCCGGGTGCTGGTCTTCCGGGCGGGGTGGCGCTGTTCTCCGTACCAGCTTCGAGATTGCCGACTCCCTCGATGGCAAGCATTTTCGCCTGGTCTTCTGGGGTGTGCGGCAACGGCTGAATGTACGTGTCAACGGTCGCCTTGTGGAGGTCTGGGAGGGCGACCTGACTACGATGATCGTGGACCTCCCGCAGCGTCTGCTCGCCTTCGGCGATCTGAACAGCCTGGAGGTGGAGCTGGATGACCGTCTGTCGTCACGTGCGTCGATTCCCCTCAAACCCAAACTGTATGACGATTTGCCCTACATGGGCATCTTCGGCGATGTGGCGCTGGTCGGAGGGCCGACCACGGTGCTGGACAACGTGGACTGGCAGGTCGAGCTGAACGAGAACCGGACTTCCGCCGCCTGGAAGCTGAACTTGCGTTTCCGTTCCATGGGCTCCATGGTGGGCGATTCGTTGTCTACAAAGACCCTGACCATCACACCGTCCTGGGTGTCGCCTGACGGGGAGGATGACTGGGAAGGCGCCCCGGTGGAATTGACATTGGGGCAAGTGGAAGCCGCGGACCTGGCGCTGGAGGGGGTGATCCGCCAGCCAAAGCTCTGGTCGCCCCAGATGCCGCAACGCTACATGTTCACCTTGGGGCTTTCCGACGGGGCAAGAAGCTGGACGGTGCAGCAACCGCTGGGGATTCGTTCGATGCGCTGGACGCCGGACGGGTTGGAGTTCAACGGCCGCTTGATGGAGATCTGGGGCGTGGACCTGTTGCAGGAGAGCGCCCGGCGCGGGCTGGCGTTGACCACGGAAGAAGTCGAGGCCGACCTGACCGAGATCCAGGAGATCGGCTTCAACATGGTCCGCATGCTGGGGCCGGCGCACCCCGCCACCGCCGAGCTGTGCGACCGGAAGGGACTCTGGCTGATCACCCATACCGGCCTGAGGAACGTTCCCACGCCACTGTTTGTTGATGAGCAGCTTCAGACACGTCTTTACAACACGCTGGCCGAACAAATCCGGTTGTCGCGACTGCATCCCAGCATCATCGCCTGGGGCGTGGCGGACTGGGTGGCGGCGGAGCCGGCCGTGCTGGAGATGCTTGGACACCTGGTGGAAAAGACACGGGAATATGATTCGCGCCCCCTGCTGATTGGAATGATTTCGACCACTGTTCCCGACTTGCCGGATGGCGTGGTGGGGATGACTCAGCGGCCGCCTTATGAGCTGTTTCAACCGGTGGAGCCCGCACCGGAGGAGACCGACGCCCCGTGGTTGATCGGCGGACTGGGCGGCTTTGTCTCGCCGATATCGGTAGACGAGAACAAGACCAAGGGACAGGATCGCCTGGGTGATGCGTTGATGTATCAGTTCGACGATCTGGCGGACTTGCAGATCGCCGGGTTCAGCATTGACGCCTACGCCGACCGGAAAGGCGCCTGGCCGTTGCTGATCGGCGGCGCTTCGGACGATCCCGCCATGATCGAGCGGGGGCTGTGCGCGCTGGACCGCAGTATTCGCATCGCAATCAAGAACCGGGTCAAAAAAGCGTTTCAGTTGGACCTGAAGCACCTGGAAGTGCCGGCGATTGACGAAAAGGAACGGCCCTTTCCGCTGATCTTTCCGATCACGACCTTGGCGATTGCGGCGATTCTGATGCTGCTTCGGCGTCAGAACAATGTCTTCCGGCAGCACCTGGACCGCGTGTTCGCGCATACCTACGGCTTCTTCGTGGACATCCGCGACCGCCGCTATTTTCAGATTTCACAGACCCTGACTCTCTCCGTGGTGGTCAGCGTGAGCCAGGCGGTCTTACTGGCTTCCTGGTTGTACCATGTGCGAGATAACTACCTGTTTGATTATGTCGCTACCCTGTTGCTGCCGTTCTGGCAAGTAAAATTCTGGCTGGTGAAGGCGGCCTGGAGCCCGACCATCGCCACCGCCGGCTTCGCCGTCTTGCATTTCATCCTGATGGTGCTGCTGGCCACTGCACTGCGTATGCTGGCGATTCCGTTCCGCCAGCACATCAGTATCAAGCAGACGTTCAACCTGGTGGTGTGGGGGGCGACAAACTTCCTGCTCCTGATACCACTGGGGCTGGTGCATTACCGGCTGCTGGAGTACGAATGGTACATGGTAACATCCGCGTTACTGATGGGTTTGTTTACCTTGTGGTATCTCGCGCGGATTTCCAGCATGTTTCGCATCGTATTCCGCATCCGCGCCATCGGGGCGTGGGTGATGATTATTATCATTTCCCTTGTCATGCTGGGAGCCTTTGTTTCGATCTACGAAAGCGCGTTCGCGTTGCTGGAAAACGTGGACCACTTCATCACTGTCATTTTACCGTGGGCGTAAGAGAAGAACGATGGATAAACTGATTCAACCACAGGCGTTAACGTTCGACGATGTGCTGATCGTCCCGGCCCGTTCTCACGTGCTGCCGCGTGAAGTGAACACCCACAGCCGGTTGACCCGCAGCATCGAGCTGAATATCCCGCTGGTGAGCGCCGCCATGGATACCGTGACCGAGTCCACCATGGCGATCGCCATCGCTCGTGAGGGCGGCATCGGCATCATCCACAAGAATCTCACCACCGACCGGCAGGCGCGGGAAGTGGACCGGGTGAAACGGTCGGAAAGCGCGATCATCGACAAACCGATCACCCTCCAATCCAACCAGACGCTGCGCGACGCCATTATGAAGATGGGGGAGAGCGGCATCTCCGGGTTCCCGATTGTGGATGACAACGTACTGGTGGGCATCCTGACTCACCGCGACATGCGGTTCGAGGACAACCTGGACCAGCGTATTTCCGATGTGATGACCAAAGAGGTGGTCACCGCGCCGGAAGGTACGACGCTTGAAAACGCGCGCGACATCTTGCAGAAGAACCGCATTGAAAAGCTGCCCCTGGTGGATGAAAAGGGCAACCTGGCGGGGCTGGTGACGGTGAAAGACATCCAGAAGCGGATGCAGTTCCCCAACGCCTGCAAGGATGAACGCGGCCGATTGCGTGTCGGCGCGGCGGTGGGGGCGAATCCGGAAGCCGTCAGCCGGGTCGAGGCCCTGGTGAGCGCCAACGTGGACGTGATCGTGGTCGATTCCGCGCATGGTCACAGCCAGGGCATCCTCAATACCGTGGAAACGCTTCGCAGTAGGTTCCCCGACTTGCAGATCATCGCCGGTAACGTGGTCACCGCGGAGGCGACACGCGACCTGATCCAGGCCGGTGCGGACTGTGTGAAGGTGGGGGTCGGCCCGGGCAGCATCTGCACCACGCGAGTCGTCGCGGGTGTGGGCGTGCCGCAGGTAACGGCGGTAATGAACTGCGCCGAGGAGGCGGGCAAGTACGACGTGCCGGTGATTGCCGACGGCGGGATCAAGTATTCCGGCGATGTCGCCAAGGCTATTGTCGCCGGTGCGGAAACAGTGATGATCGGCTCGCTGTTCGCCGGCATGGAGGAGAGCCCGGGCGAGAAGGTGCTCTACGAAGGCCGGACGTACAAGACCTTCTACGGCATGGGCAGCCTGGCGGCCATGAAGAAAGGGTCCAAGGACCGCTACTTCCAGGAAGACGAGCACGATCCGGGCAAGCTGGTGCCGGAAGGGATCGAAGGGCGGGTGCCTTACAAAGGCGCACTGGCCGACTCGATTTACCAGATGGTTGGCGGGCTGAAGGCGTCCATGGGGTACTGCGGGTCGAAGGACATCCCGACGTTCCGGTCCACGGCGAAGTTTGTCACGATCAGCAATGCCGGGTTGAAGGAATCTCATCCGCACGGCGTCCTGATCACGAAGGAAGCGCCGAACTACAGAGTGGGGTAAGGCGCTGTTGCAGAGCGCAAGACAGGCTTGGCGAGAGAAACGGGGAACCCAACGGGTTCCCCGATGCGTACAATCGATATGGACGGCGGACTAGGCGGACAGAGATTTCACATGAGTATGCAGGCGGGATTTCCGATCCGCTGCACGGTTCCGGTGAATGATGCCCTTGCCGGCGAGACGGTCCAGTATCTGGATCGCTTCCTGCAGCGCCTTTTCGCCCTGCTCGCGGGAACCGGCTTCACGCACGTTCCGAATGGCCTTCTTCATCCTGGCGCGATATGCGCGATTCCGGGACCGGGCCTTGGCCGAGGTCCGCATCCGTTTTTCGCATGACTTATGTTGCGGCATGGTACAACCTTCTGGGTTTGCTGGTTTTCTGTTGAATTTCTAGAGAAAGGAATGTAGCGAACCATGGCAGAACTGTCAAGAGCTGATTTGCAACCCCTCGCGGAGAGACTGCTCAAAGCCGACCTGGTCGGCGCCCTCACCGGGGCGGGTGTCAGTAAAGAGAGCGGCGTGCCGACCTTTCGCGAAGCCGACGGCCTCTGGAATAAATTCCGGCCCGAGGAGTTGGCAAACGTAGACGCGTTCATCTCCAATCCCAAACGGGTCTGGGACTGGTACAACTGGCGACGCGACCTGATGGGCAAGGTCGACCCCAATCCCGGCCACATTGCGCTGGTGCAGTTTGATTCCCTGCTGGAGGAGTTTGTGCTGGTGACCCAGAACGTGGACAACCTGCACAACCGGGCAGGCAGCGCCAACGTGATTGAGCTGCACGGCAACATCGAGCGGAACAAGTGCCACTCCTGCGGGAGGTTTGTCGACGAAGTCGTGTTTGAAAAGGACACGCTGCCGAAGTGTGACTGCGGCGGGATGATCCGGCCGGATGTGGTCTGGTTCGGCGAAATGCTCCCGGAGCAGGCGATTACCACGGCCTGGCAGGTGGCGGAGAAGGCGGACGTTTTCTTCTCCATCGGCACCTCCGCCGCGGTGTATCCTGCCGCCGCGCTGCCCTTTGAGGCCAAACGCGCCGGGGCGTATGTGGTCGAGATCAACCCGGTTCCGACCGAACTGAGCCGTGTCGCAGACCTCGTCTTGCAGGGACCGTCGGGCGAAATCCTGCCCCGGATCGCCGACGTCATCCGTGAAGTAAAAGGAGAGTAGCCGTGGCGCTGCACGGTTCACGAAAGCAACGGGTTCTGCTCGCAGCCATCCTGATCGGACTGATCGGGATGCTGCTGCTCGTGTCCGGATGCGCTTATTTCAACGCATTTTACAACGTCAAGCATTACTACTCCCAGGCGGAGAAAGAGCGCGAACGTTCGACCCAGGAACGCAGTCAGCCGGGGGGCTACACCAAGGCGGTGGAATCCGGCGGCGTCCTGCTCGAGTTCTATCCCGATTCCAAGTACATTCCCGAAGCCCTGCTGATCATGGGCAAGTGCTACTACTGGACCGAGGAATACCACAAAGCGCACCGCAAGTTCGAGGAGCTGATCGCCAACTATCCCGACAGCCCATATTATCGGGAGGGTCGGCTCTGGCTGGGCAAGACGCTGGTGCGGATGAAGAACCGGCAGGCCGCGACCGCATCCTTGCGCGGCCTCATGGCCGATACCGACGACCCCAAGCTGACCAGTGAAGCGCTGTTCGCTCTCGCCGAGCTCTACTTTCTGGATTCCCTTTTTGTACGTGCGGAAGAAGAGTTCCTCGCCATTTCCGAGACCACCGATGACCCGGAGGTGTTGGGAGAAGCCTATTGGCGCGCCGGGGAGGCGGCCTTCCGGGAACTACGTTTTACACGCGCACAAGAATACCTCCGCAATGCGCTGGACCATGAATTGAAACGCTCCATGCGTTACAAGGTCAACGTGTTCTACGGGCGCGCGCTGTATGAAAGCGGACGCTACCAGGAGGCGGGCGACGTCTTCGAGGATCTGTTGAAGGACAAGCGTTATTTCGAGCAGCACGGCGAAATCCGGGTTTACCTGGCCTTGATCCAGGAAAAGCTTGGCGACCGGGAAGAGGCGGTGGATGAGCTCCAGTCGGTGATCGATAACCACCCTCGTTCGGATGAAGCCTCCCGTGCGTATTACGAGCTCGGTATGCTGCATCTGGGCACTCCCGGGGAACGTGAACTGGCAAAGGAGAACCTGGACAAGGCCAAGACCGAAAAGGCCGGCAGCGAGTTCGCCAAGCGGGCGGACTCCCTGCTCACCTCGCTCAACCAAGTGGATGAACTCGCAAAGAAACGCACCATCGTCCGCCTGCGCATGGACTTCACCGATCAGTGGCTCGCCGATCCCACGGATCCGGCCGACAGCACGGCGTTTATCAGCAGCGCCTATTACGATTCCTCGGCGTATGACACGCTGAAGCTGCCCTCGCTGTGGGGCCGCGCCTACCGTGACAGCACCCCGACGCCTGTCAGTGAACTTGCTCCGGACAGCATGTCGCAGGACTCCACTGAGCTGGTGTCTGTGGATTTGCCGGGTAGCGATTCACTTGCCCTGCAGCAGTCGCCTGAGGTGGTCTCGCGTCCGCCGGATGTTGCCGCCGATTCCTTGCGACCGGATTCCGCGGTTGTTGATTCTTCACAGGTGACAAGCCGGCCGCAACCGCCGGATTCCCAGGTCGTCGCCGAACAAGTCTGGATGCAACCGCAAGCGCACCGTGAACGCCGGATTCCCATCGAGCAGCCTCCGCCGGAATCGCTGGGCCGGTTGCCGGAGATGGCGCCTCGCGACACAGGCATTGACTCGTCAACCCTGGCGGATGTCGTGCAGCAGCAGCCGGATACCGTGCCGGCGCTTCCAGATTCTCTGGAAGAAGACGCTAGAGTCAAGGCGGTGATCGACAGCAGCCTGCAAGCGGACAGCCTGGTGGTTCCAGATGAAGCAACGCCGACGATGCAGGATTCGGCTGTGGCATTGAGTGACTCCCTGCCAATGACCGAGGAAGCGGATTCGTTGAAGGCGGCCGCGGATGAGGACAGCCTGCTGGTTACCTTGGACGACGCGCCTGAAGCGGAAGCGATCCGCCTGTTTGATCCCTCGCCGGTGCGCGATTCCCTCGCGGTGATGAGAGTGGAATTGCAGGATCTCCGCTTCCGGTTGGGCGAAATCCTGCTGTTCAACCTGCGCCAGTATGATTCCGCCGAGGTGGTGTTCGAGGAGCTGCTGTCCGGACAGAACGCCGACTCGGTGCGGGTGCGGGCGTATGGCGCGCTGGCGTTTATCGCTACGCTGGATTCCGCCTATGAGACCCGGGACTCCATCTTTTCCCTGCTGGCGGATCAATTTGCAGACACCAAGCTGGGACGTGAAGCGGCGGCGCGTATGGGACGCGAGCTGCCGAAAGCGCCGGTCTCGTCGGATGAACAGGCGTTCCTGGACGCGGAGAAGATGTTCCTCGACAAGGAGGCGGCGGTGGAGGATGCTTACGCCAAGTACCGTTGGGTGGCGGAATCGTATCCTGATTCACCCTACGCGCCTCGCGCACTGTACGCCGCCGCGTACCTGGCCGGTGGTCCCATGGACAACCCGGAAACGGCGGAAGAGGTCCTGGTCGAGATCCAGCAGAAATTTCCCAGCAGCGAACAGGCGGGTCGAGCCGGGGAGCAACTGGGCGCTTTGGACCTTTTCAATTCCGGCGGGTTGGATTCAGCCAGCCTCGAGCCCGGCGAGGAGGAGCTGGAGGCGTTGGATGAAGAAGAAGTGGATGAAGCGCCCGCGCTGTTCGGTGGGGTGAAGGCGCTTTCCGATATTCTCGAATCCCGTAACCTGCTGCCGCAGGAGGTGCTGACCGGCACGGGCGGCGAAGTCAGCCTCTGGTACGTGATTACCGTCGACGGCCACGCTACCGGATTTCGGGTTGTCTTGGAAGATCCGCCCGGCAGTGGCCTGGGTCGCGCTCTGATCGCGGGGCTGGAGCAGGCGGAATTCAGTCCCGGCCGAAAAGACGGCGAACCGGTTGATGTACGCGTCCAGCGCAATTATACTTTACCCCTGGATGCACCGCCCAATGTTCGTCCCTTGCCCAGGAGACGTCGCTAGTGGAGCGTTTCACATGGATTGATGGGTTCTGAGCTGCGCCTTATCGTTCAG
>CAZYOC010000104.1:0-14416 GCA_964648415.1 uncultured bacterium
TGCTCACAACAAGCTGCCCGGGGCAGATATCGCTCATAGCACGTGAAACGATCCAGTAGTGGTCCATTGCACCAGTACCGATTCAGAACAGATGGACTCGTCGGGCTTGAAGCCCGACAGCAAACTGTCGGGCTAAGCAACGATAAACTGTGATTCAACAGTGAAACTGGATCTGAACCGGCGGTAGAACGCCATGGACAATAACTCAACCATGGCGTTGCATAAACTCAAACACCCGTCCGTTTACAGACCAAAGACCAGGTTGTGAATCCGCCGGTCCTCGACCCGTTCCGGGTGGAAGGTCGCCAGCCAGATGTTGTTCTTCCGCACCAGCACCGGATCGCCGTCATGCTCGGCCAGCACCTCGACATCCGGCCCCACCTTCGTGATCTTTGGCGCACGGATGAACACCGCCTCAAACGCCCCGTCCAGCCCGTCCACCTCGATCTCGTCGATGAAGGAGTCGATCTGGCGGCCGTAAGCGTTCCGCTCCAGCGTCACGTCAATGAGTTCAAGCGGAGTGACCTTGTGGTGGGTTCCCTTGCCCAGCCAGATCGCGCCGGCGCAGGCGCCGAAAAGGATCTTGCCCGACGCGGCAAACGCTCCCAGTAACACGTCGAGTCCATAGCGACGTCCCAGCAGATCCATCGTCGAGGACTCCCCGCCGGGGATCACCAGGGCCTCCGGAACATGGGTCATGGCGACTTTCGGGTCAGCCTGGGCCTTCCTACGGGCGTCACGCGGGGCCTTGGGATTGGCGAAGCCGGCGTCCTCGGCGCGGCGGATCTCCACCGCTTCGTGGCCCGCCTCGCGTATCGCCTGTTCATGAGTCCCGTAATCGCCCTGCAGGGCGAGCACACCGATCAGCATCACCAGCCTCGTGTCGCCAGTTTTTCCTCTTCGGCCATGGTGCGCACATCCAGACCGGCCATCGCGGCGCCCTGATCACGCTGGGCGGCCAGCACTTCCGCCGGATCGTTGGCATGAGTCACCGCACGCACAATCGCCGCGGCCAGCTTCGCCTGGGTGTCACGGATGTTCTTGCGGGTCTGCTCGTCCTCGATGTCCTCAAGTGTCTGGCCCGGCAACAGGCCGGCCTTGAAGATACCGCTGCCCACGAACACCGACTCCGCGCCGAGCTGTACCATCATGGCCGCGTCGGCCGGCGTGGCCACACCGCCCGCCGCGAAATTCGGCACCGGCAGCTTGCCATGCTCATGCACGTACTTGACCAGTTCAAAAGGCGCTTGCAGGTTCTTCGCCTCGGCCATCAGTTCGGAGGCGTCCATGTGGTGAATGCGGCGCATGTCGGCCATCACCTGGCGCATATGCCGCACCGCTTCCACCACGTTGCCCGTACCGGCCTCGCCCTTGGTGCGCATCATCGCCGCGCCTTCGCCGATGCGTCGCAACGCTTCGCCCAGGTTCCGGCAACCGCAGACAAAAGGAACCTTGAAGCCATGCTTGTCCACATGGTTCTCTTCGTCGGCCGGGGTCAGTACTTCCGATTCATCAATGAAGTCCACGCCCAACTCCTGCAGGAGCTGCGCTTCCACAAAGTGGCCGATGCGGACCTTGGCCATCACAGGAATCTTGACCTCTTTCATGATCTCTTCGAGGACTTCGATGCGGCTCATGCGGGCCACACCGCCCTCTTTGCGGATGTCGGCCGGAACTCGTTCCAAAGCCATTACCGACGCCGCCCCGGCGTCCTCCGCAATCTTCGCCTGGTCCGCGGTGGTGACGTCCATGATGACACCGCCGCGCAGCATATCCGCCAAGCCTACCTTCAGCTCGAAATCGCTCTTCTTGCTGTCCTTCGCCATATCCGCCTCAACTCTCGTCTGGGTAAGTATAAATGAAAGCGCCCCGCCACCGTACGGTCTCGCCGAGTGGTGCGAGGCGGTCGCTAACTATGGGAGAAGATAATGCGTTGGAGGGAGTGGAACAAACAAATCGGTCGGCCCGGAGCCCACAGGAAGGACACGACCAGTGCTACCAATAGTTCGTTTTACATGCTATTAAGACATCTGCCCTGGGCAAAACCGATAGAATCCGCCAGTTCAGGTGTAGTGTCTTGCGCCCTCCCTCCGGTTTCACGATCTTGGCCGCATGGCGAATCCACACGAACGACTGCTGCTGGCCGCGTTGGAACAGGTGATGATGCGGCTGCACCCGGACGGGATCCGGTTGGACTGGAAAGAGGTGAACTACGGGCTCAAGCTCGAAGCGCAACGCGGCTCTACGAAAGCTGCGGGCACGTTGTACTACAGTCCAAAAAAAAGGCGCTTTTCCTGGGTGCCCAACGGCAAGGGCGACAAGAAGCTGGCCCAGCGGCTGGCGTCCACGGTCAACGGCGTCATCGGCGCTCCCCTCCCCGACATCGCCCCCGGTAAAACCCTCGGCAAGACGGTGGAAATAGATCCGAATTCCCCGGAATCCCGTTGGAACGCCTGGATCGGCACCGACGAAGCGGGCAAGGGCGATCTGTTCGGGCCACTCGTGGTTGCAGGGTTCGTGGGCTACAAAGACCGTGTGCAGGGCCTGCGTACGCTGGGGGTGCGTGACTCCAAAGAACTGACCCAACCCGCCATCGCCAAAATCGCGGAGACCATCCTGGAACAGACACCGGAACGTGTCGAGGTGATCGCCATAACTCCGCAACGCTACAACGAGATGCACGAAAACTTCACGACCAGGGGCGGTGTCAACGGCATTCTGGGCTGGGCGCATGGCAAGATCGCGGCGAACCTGGCGGCGCGGTTTGAAGAGACAGAAGGCCTGGTGGTGGACAAGTTCGGCGGAGAGCACCGCATCAAGCCCTACCTGGGCGATGCGAAACGGTTGGAGATGGTGCTGCGCAGTAAAGGCGAGTCCAACCTGGCGGTGGCGGCGGCGGCAATTGTGGCGAGGCATACGTTCAACAAAGCTCTCGACGCCATGGAGGATGCCCTGGGGTTCCGTCCTCACGCCGGTTCCAGCCGTGACGCACAACGGGATTTGCTGCGCATGGAACCACGTTGTGAAGAAGAACTGGCCCCGTTTGTCAAACTGCACTTTAAACCGGTGCAGACGCTGCTCAACAACCCCAAGTTGTCATTGTAGCGAACTCATGGCCTCTTGAGAAACAACACCCGAGGCTGAACCCCGGGCCATCATGTGACCAGCGCGAAATCTTCAGCTCTTATTTTCCTCCGCGAGCGCCTGCTTGCCCATCGCGAAGCTGTACCATTCGCCTTCCAGGACCCATTCGACATACTCTTCCGGCTCCTTACCGACTCGTTCCGCAAGCCGTTCCACTTTCTTTGCGACGTTTTCAGACAGTTCGATTGTCACGTCTCCCTCCCGTTGAAATGAGTTGTATGGTATCACGACATCACAGCGTTCCGGCGCGGACAAAGCTGTGACGCTAACGTAAACATCTCGTGTAAAGGACTTGTTCAGGTTCTGCTGGCTACCGGCTCGTCTGCTGCATGCAGTCCGGTCGTACGTGAGGAAGTTGCCATTGCCCGCATGCAGTATTGTGGCTGGGTTGCTCTCCTATTTTTCGTCGTCCTTGATCGCTTTATTTTCTTCTTCGTCGTCCTTGATGCCTTTCTTGAACTCCTTGACACCCGTGCCCAGCCCTTTCATCATCTCGGGGATTTTCCGCCCCCCGAAGAGGAGAAGCACGACCCCCACAATCAGGATGATCTCCCAATGGCCGGGTATGTACAACAGGACATGTAGCATGAGTGCTCCTTACTCGTCCGTCTGGGTTTCGGAGAACAGGTTGATGATCTTCACCATGACCGTGGTCTCCAGATACTCCAGGTCGATAGGTTTGGTCACGAAATCCGCGGCGCCCAGTTTCAACGCTTCCCGCCCGATGCTGATCTCCTGCACGGCGGTGACCATGATCACCCCGACGTCCTTGTCCACTTCACGGATGGCGCGCAGGGTCTCGATCCCGTCCATCCCCGGCATACGCACATCCAGCAGGATGATGTGCGGCTTGAAACTTTGCAGTTTCTCCACCGCCACCTTCCCGCTGTTGGCGACCTCCGGAGTGTACTGTTTCATCCGAAAAAACGCTGCGAGGAAATCGGTAATGTCCGTTTCGTCGTCAACGATTAAAATCCGTCCCTTACTCTCCATGCGTCTCTCTCGTCAGACTGTTGTCTTTTGCACCGTTAATCTTACGAAAAGTAAGTGATGAAAACACGCCACACAAGCCGTCTCGGCAAGAACTCACGAATCCCGGTGTATGGTGCGTCTTGAGGATAACTCCTCCGCGCGGTACGAAGAACGCACCAGCGGGGCGCTGGCGACGTATTCGTAGTCCATATCCCGCGCCGCTGCGGCATACCTGTCAAACTGCTCCGGCTCAACAAAACGGTCCACAGGGGTATGACTTTGCGACGGCGCCAGGTACTGCCCGATGGTGATACTCACGGCCCCGGCCTCTCGCGCCTGCCGCATCGTCTCCAGGATCTCAGCGTCCGTCTCACCCAACCCGACCATGAGCCCTGTCTTCACCGGGATGTCCGGCGCCAACTCCGCCGCGATCCGCAGCACCTCCAGCGAACTCTCAAAACCGGCTCGCCGGTCACGGATGCTCTTCGTCAACCGCTGCACTGTCTCCAGATTGTGCGCGAACACATCCGGCCGCGCTTCAAGTACCCTGCGGATCGCCTCACGGTCGCCCTGGAAATCCGGCGTCAGCACTTCCACACCCACTCCAGGGCAGTGCTCTCGGATCTGCCGGATGGTCTCGGCAAAATGCGCTGCGCCGAAGTCCGGCAAATCATCCCGATCCACCGACGTCACCACCGCGTACTTGATGCCCAGCCTGGCGATGGACTCCGCTACGTGGCGCGGCTCGTCCGGATCCAGGCACAAGGGCTTGCCGCTGGTCACATCACAGAACTTGCAGTGACGCGTACAGATCGCCCCCATGATCAGGAACGTACACGTCCCCCGGTTGTAACACTCACCCCGGTTCGGGCAGTCCGACTCCTCACACACCGTATGCAGACCAAGCTCGCGAAGACTGTTGCGGACCCGTTTCGCTTCAGGCGTTGTCTGCCACTGCGTCCGGATCCACCGCGGTTTGAGCGGCTTGCCGACCTTCACGCTCATCGACTCTCACCAACAGTATGATGCCCACAATAAAGAAAACAATCAGAGACACAATCCCCACCCGGAGCGACCCGGTGATCCACACGATCAGGCCATACACCAACGGTCCGAAGATGGTGGACAACCGTCCGCCAATGGCGAAGAAACTGAAGAACTCCGCCTCGTGTCCCTTGGGAACGAACGTCGACAGCAACCCTCGCGCCACCGACTGGCTCGCTCCCATTACCATCCCGACCACGACTCCGAGCACGAAGTACTCGCGGATGGGATAACCTGTCCACCCGATAACATACGCAGCCACCACCACCCCGCACCAGATGAACAGGGTAAGTAATAACGCCCTCTTGTTCCCCATGATGATGGTCAACCGGCCAAACAGCATGGACCCGAAAAAAGCGGTGAACTGGATCATCAGGAAGAACACAACCAGCAGGCCGGCGTCCATACCCAGCTCCTGCCCGCCGAAGATCGAGGCCAGTCGGATTACCGTTTCAATACCTTCGGAGAAGAACAGGTACGCAATCAGAAACCGCGCCACCTGGCGGTAATGGCGGATATGCCGGAAGGTGGTTTTCAGTCTGCGGACCGCCCGCCGGGCGCTCACGGCGTAGCCCGCCACCGGCCGGGGCATTCGTTCCCGAACCAGTAGCAGCAATGGGATCGAGAATACCAACCACCAGATGGCTACGGACAGAAACGTGTCTTGCACCGAGAATACGGTGATGGACTGATCCAGATTGACTGTACCGCTCGGAGTATATCCCGGCAACACCAGCTTGAGCGGCATCTTCAGCATCACCAGATTAACCGCCAGCAGCAACCCGCCGCCAATGTACCCAATGCCCCAGCCCCAGCCGGACACGCGTCCCGCTTCGTCGGGCGTGGCGATCTCGTTCAGCAGAGCGTTGTAGTAGATGTTTCCGCCGGCGAAGCCGATGTTGGCGATGATGAACCAGAACCCGCCCTTCAGCCACTCGCCGGGTCCAACGGTGGCCAGCATGGCGGTCCCGACCACACCGAGTGTGAGGAACGCTCCCAGGAAGCGTTTCTTCGCCACTCGCGCATCGGCCCACGCCCCCAGGAACGGCGCCGTCACCACCACCACCGTCATGGCGATGGCGATGATGAAGGTGAACATGGTGGCGCCGGGCACCTGGAACGTTCGTCCGAAAAGGGTGAGCGCAGTCCCCTCTGCTCCGCCCGCGACCACGTCGGAGTAGTAGAAGTTGTAGATCACCGCGAGGATGGTAGTGGCGAAGGCCGAGTTGGCGAAATCGTAGAAACACCAGGCCAGCACTTCACCGCCGCTCGCTTTGCTGGTGGAGAAAAGACGGATGGCTTGACTCCCCTTCTCACATGCTCACAACACTTTCAATGATACCCGGGAGCAAGCTCCCGGGCCACCCAGACTCTCACATATTTTCACACTTCGGGACACCGCAAGCTTCACTTCGTTTCGGTTCCCGCCTACCAGACTGTATCACAATAAAAACCGCTCTCATTCCAGCGAAGGCTGGAATCCAGGCAAGGTGCAAGAAAATATAATGTTAGCAATTCAGCATCAAAGTTGTGTTCAACGTTTGGTTTTCATGGTTAACATATTGTAGTATATAAATATGACTGGATCCCAGCCTTCGCTGGGATGAGATACCTCTCGCATTTTGCGACAGTCTGCTACGCAGGAATACCAGACGTTGAAGACCCCTGCCTCGTATAGAACGAAGCAGGGGCAATATACGAAGTGAATCGGTGTCTGTTATGTTGGTGCGCTGTGAAAAGGGGACTGTTACCTTTTCAAAACGCACTACCCTTGAACACCCGCGATCCTGTATCCGAAAAGGTAACTGTCCCACTTTTCACGAGTTACAATGCGGCTAACCGGCAGTTGTGTCTCTAGTGCTCCATTGCACCAGATATGATGCACTGGCGCAATCTTACGGCAGCAACGCCTCCACCCGTGACTTCAAATCATCGTAGGTGGTCGCACCGAAACGAGCCTCGATCACACCGTCCGGACCGACAAGAATATTGGTCGGAAACGCGCCGACCTCGTACTGGGTAAAGATGATTTCCTGCCAGTTCTCGACATACAGCAACGGGAAAGTGAGGCCGATGTTGCGGATGTCCTCGAAGTCGCCCAGGTCGTCGTTCTGGTAGCCCGCGTTCAGGGCCAGGATCCGGAACCCGTCGGCGCGGTGCTCCTGGTATACCTGCTCCAGCGCGGGGAACTCGTCGCGGCACGGTTCACAGTCGGCAAACCAGAAGTTGAGCAGCAGCACCCGGCCACGGTACTGCGCGGCGGAATACGGCCCGCCGTCGAAAGCCGTCCCGGTATACGACGGCAGCGAGAAACCGACCGGCAACACTCCGGCCTGGTTGCCGGAGTCGGCGGGTTCGAGGGAGAAGGTCAACGTATCCAGCATCCCGGCCTGGGCGTCGAGCAGATGGAACTCCGGCTCCATGAGACGCATACCGGGCGCATACAGCGAAATGAAGGTCTCGCCCGGAGACAGCACCAGGTAAGCCGGTGTCGTGTTAGCCGAAAGCTGATCGTTCAGCAGTACCACCGCGCCGTCCTCGTTCGCTTCGATCCACACCTGGTGGTTGTTCGCAATCGAGGTGTCCGGCGGCGGGAACTCCACATGCGCCTGCGCGGTGTCGGGCGGAACCAGGTCCACACTCTGCGCCTGTTCTGCGTATCCGGAACCGGGCGCCGGACGGACCCGGATCTGGTGCATCCCTTCCACGACGTTACTGAACACCGCCGGCGTGGTCTCGTTCTGGAGCTGATTGTCCATGTACACCGCCGCGCCGGTGATCGCCTCGCCCGAAGCGCTGTCCGTGGCGATCACCCGGACCACTCCCCGCGCCGGCAGGTCCGTCTCCTCGATTTCGCACCCGATCACAATCAGAGCGACACACATCAGGGCGATCCACACCCGGCTTCCCACGCCTCTGCCTCGTTCCTGCATCTTCCAGCTCCCGGCTATTCTGTTGCTCGCAACTACCCTGTAAAAGTACGGGACAAACAGTAGGATTCAAAGAGACCGTCTCTTCCTGTTACCCCGCAGGGTAGTACAAACTGAAACAATCCCGGCATGCTCACAACCTTCTCCACGTAGCGCACCACCTCGCGCATTGCTCCCTGCGCAGTGTACTCGCATATCGGGCCATGCCTGTCTATCTATTTGACCGCCGTGGGCGGCGGTCCTACGCTCAAGTGACGAGGCTTTCGTTCCCAGATGAGCATATCCGGCCTGCATCCGACCAGCGAAGGCGCTGGTTCTACACGTTTTCATGTGCAAGACCAGCACCTTTTCCACCTATTCCACGTTCTCCAAGCATCAGAAGAACTCCCGCAACACCTCAAGCACTAACTCCCAATCATCGACCACATCCGCTTCCTGCAACCAGTCCGGCGCGAAGAGCTCGAACTCCGGCTGGGCGAAGCGTTCCCCGACAAACAGCAACACGCCGCGCTGGTCGGGATCGCGCAGCAGACGGCCGCTGGCCTGCACCACAGTCCGCATCGCCGGCAGCAGATAGATCTGAGCGTACCCCTCTTCGTCCTGTTCGTCGAGGGTCACCCGCAGGATCTCGTTCTCGGGGGTCGCCGGCGGCAGGGCCGGACCGATGATCGCCACACCACGGTAAACGCCGGTCGGAAGGTCCACCCCTTCCCGTAACGGTCCGTGAATTTCCAGCACATGCACCTGCGGCTTCCCGGAAGAGGCCCCGTTGGTCATCAGAAAGCTCAACAGGTTGCTGTCGAGAGCACGGATGGCGGTGGCGTGGATGCGACGATCCGCTTTGAGCGCCAAAGTCAGCCAGTCCTGATATGGTTTCGATGAGACGAACACCAGCCACGAGTCCTGTGTCGCCAAAGCAGCGTCGGCGACGAGCGAGGCGATGCGTGGCAACGTCTGCTCCCGGTCTTTCGCGCGCGTGGACACGCCGGTATATCGTAGCGCCAGCCGCCGCTCTTTCAGACTCTGGTCGGGCAAGGCAAGTGAATCGACACGGTCCGGATCCAGCCCCAGCGTCCGCTGGGTAACATCGAACGGTGTCAACGTGGCGGAGAACGCAATCACCGAGCCGCACATCCGCCAGCGCGGTTGCAGCAGGCCCGCCGGCCGGCTCACCACCCAGTGGATGGTCGGCGCGGGCAGATCCCGGCTGACAAAAGCCGCGTACGCTGTAGCGTTTTCCACCGCAAACGACGCGTTCTCCACCTTCTGCAACAGGTCGCTGTCGGGATTATCTGCAAGCGCCACTCGTCCCGTGGTCAGCACCAGCGAGGTCTCCCGCAGAGGCTTCTGCAACACAGCGGCGTCCGGCTCAATCCGGCTGTACAGCAGTGTATTTTCTTCCGGAAACTGTTCCTCGAAAAGGGCCTGCGTCTGCACGAGGAACTGGTACAGATGCATCGCTGTCTGGCGTTCGATCAGTCCGCCCTTCTCCTCCAGCCGACGCCCTGCATCCTCGAGCGCCGGGAGAGTGAGGCTCACTGACAGCGCTTGCCGGATGCGTTCCGGGACACCGTGGGCTTCGTCCAGCAGCAGTATGGTGTCGGGATGCTTCAGATCCTCCACCTCGAACCAGCCGGGCGGCCGCATCTGGGGCTGGATGAAGTAGTTCTGATCACCCACCAGCACATCGGCCATACGGCAAAAGTCACGCTGCACCCTCCGGGGACACACCGCCTGCTCATCGGCGATGATCCGCAACATATCCGAGGTGATGATGCCGCCATACCGCTGCCAGGCTGTTTCCACCCATTCGGGCGGTTGCCAGAAATCGAACAATGAGTCGGGGGTGTTGGGTTCACGGCAGGCGCAGGTCGGATCGCTGCACAGCTTGTCCGCAGCGGTCAGGTGCAGCACACGTCCCCGCGCGGCTTCCGGAATCGCCTCCCGGATGAACTCCAGACGCGCCACTTGTTGGGCAACACGTGAAGTGGCGTAGGCCAGGCGTTTGCCTCTCTGGGCGGCGTGACGAAACGCGGTCAGCAGGATCGGCGCGGTCTTGCCGCTGCCGGTGGGCGCTTCCAGCAGGAGGTGACGTTTCTCTTTCAGCGACCTCTGCACCGCCTCGGCCATGTCCTGCTGCCCGTCACGGTAGCCGTCATAGGGCCACACGATCTCCTGCGCCGCTTTCGCCCGCTTCGCCTTGCGCTGCGCTTCGTTCTCGAACCAGTGCAGCAGGATACGGGCGCGCTCCATCACCAGCGTTTCCAGGTCGAGCGGATTGGGATCCAGCAGCGACCGTGCGGTTTCGCCGGTCCAGATGTCCACCCGGCTCAGACAGGCTTTGGTCAGGTCACCGGTGTTCCGCTGGTGCATCCAGGCATAGATCAGTCCCTGCAAACGGTGCGAGTCCAACGGCTCCCCGTCGACTCCGCTGGTAACGCTCTTAATCTCTTCGAGCACGGTAAAGCGCTTCATCACCCAGCGGCCGTCAGCGCGTCCCCGCAAGAACACAGTAGCGTTCTCCACCTGGAGCTGAACTTCAAGCGGAACTTCAACTTCGTAACCGGAGTTCTTCGCCGCCTGGCGTTCGGTATGGCGCTGGTGGGTCTGGCGGCCCAGCGCGCTCCGGTCGGCAAGGCCAAAGCTGCGGGCCTCACCTCGGCGCTCGATCCACAGCAGATCGCTTACCGAAAGGCGCAAGATGCGTGTTTGGCTGTCGAATCGAGGGGGCATAAAAGAATGATGACTCGTTTGCTACAGTGTTCGAAACCGTTCGAGCGTCGCCGTCATGTCGTCCGGCAACGCTGCTTCCTTGCAGATCCGCCCGCGCGTTTCCGGGTGAATGAAGCCCAGCAGCCGGGCGTGGAGCGCCTGCCGGTCCAGCCGTTTAAGGGCCATCCGCGCGGCGCTGCGCTCGGCAGTGCGCATGTGGTTGAGGGCGTGCATTCGGCCGCCGTAGGTCGAGTCCCCGAACACCGGCCAGCCTTTGCTGGAAAAATGTACCCGAATCTGATGGGTGCGTCCCGTCTCCAGAGTCACCGTAATCAGCGTGGCAAAGCCGAACCGCTCCACCACGCGCCAATGGCTGATCGCCGGCTTGCCGCCCTCCACCACCGCGAACTTCTTACGGTTGCCCGGATGGCGCCCCAGCGGCGCTTCAATCATCCCACGGTCGGGCGGATCGCCCCACACGATGGCGTCATACTCCCGCTCGATGTCATGCTCGTGGAACAGCCGCCCCAGCGCGGTCATCACCGAGTCGCTCTTCGCCACGACCAGGATGCCGGAGGTGTCCTTGTCAAGCCGGTGGACGATGCCGGGCCGGTGGCTGGCGGTCTGCGGCAGGCTGTCGAAGCGGTGCAGAAGGGCGTTGACCAGAGTGCCGCTGTGATGGCCCGCCGCCGGATGCACCACCATCCCCGCCGGCTTGTTGACAAACAACAGCCAGTCGTCCTCGTACAGGATGTCCAGCGGAATGTCCTCGGCGGTCGCCGGGGGCCGGGGCGGATGCGGAAAGGTGATCTCGATCCGAGAGCCGCCCTGCACGATGGTCGAGGCTTTGGGTTTGCCGCCGTCCAGCAGCACTCGTCCCTCCTCGACCAGCTTCTTGACACGGCTGCGGCTGATCTTGGGCAGACGCGCGGCGATGAGGACGTCGAGCCGCTCCCCCGCCCCGTACCCCTCCTCGATCTCCAGCTCGAGACGGTTCTCGATCTCGCCGTTGTGTTCGACCGGCAGTTCACGGATTCGCATGGGAGCAATGTAGCAATTCTCAGGGAAATATCACAGCGGAGACTTGGACGGCACATTCACAGGATGGGTGGATTTCTTGGATGATAAGGAGAAGTTGAAAAGCTCAATAAATTTATTGTTCAAAAGTCGGCAAATGGAAAGACACACACGCTTTAAGAATACAAATACATCCAAAAACTATGCGAGAATGATTCTGACCTTAAAACTTTTAATTTGAGAATATCATCAATTAACCCTCTAGGTATTCCGAATCCTTTCCGCATTGATACATCCAACAACTCCTACTTAAACTTTTATATGGATTTTGTCTCCACACCCTCAACAATCATATGAATATAAGACATGAATAATCTATTAGTAAATTTATAATATCCTTTTCCAATAGATCTATCACGAACAAGAACGCCTAGTTCAACCATTCGCCTGAGAAAAGTATCAATAACTTTTTTTTCTTTCACAGAAACATTTTCATAAATATCTTTTCTCTTGAAAGAATACCTTAAAGCCGGTCTATCCTCATTGTAAAGCGCTTTGAAAATAGACAAATATCTTTTATTTGACAATGCTTCAAGTATTTTTTCGCCAAGATATTTTTCCCCAACAATCTTCCTTGCTGCGAAAAAGCCATTAGCTACATCATACGCATCAATAGCGCCATCAGTATCGGCCTTATGAACTGCATCACCAAGTTCTTGCATCAAAGCTGGATAGCCGCCAGGCAAGATGCTTAATACCGACAGAGCGTCTTCTGCAACAACAACTCCCAATTGATTAAATGCGTTAAAATAAAACTGTTGGGTCGATTTTGTATCAATTCGTTCAACTTGAATGATGTCAAATATCCGATTTACCGATGGTTGATTCTGAATAATTGCATCCCTTCGCTCTGACAGTCCAACCAGAACCAGCGTAAGAGATAATTGGTCATCTTCAGTCGCCATTTCATCAACCAAACTCTTAATCCAGTTAGCGAAATCTTCATTGTTCGCTAGACCATTGATATCATCAAGAATTAACATCAGGCCTTTGTAGTCAGGTTGTAACTTTTTTAGAAGATTTTTCATTGCCGGCGCAAAATCACTTGCAAATCGAGACAGTTCTTTCTTAGATGCATCAATTTCAAGTGTTACTCCGAATAGTCCTACCTGCTTAATTTTATCACCAAAAAACTCCAATATTTGATTATGACAAGCCTTATCAATACTGTCTTTGAGAATCTTTTCCAAGATCCGGCGAACCATTTCATCGAGAGTTTTAACACCTCCCAAAAAGACATGAGCGCCCAGCATTCTTGCTTCTTTCAGCGCAGCTACGCGTGCGTATTTACACAAAGAACTCTTGCCAATCCCTCTTTCACCGACCACAAACAAACGCTCGAGTGATCCAGTATCCGCGCTCTTCTTCGCAGCATGAACCAATTGGGCCACCTCGGTCTCGCGCCCGGCAAACAGCTCAACGGGTACAGGTACGCCGGGGGTAAAAGGAGAATAGTCCTTAATCGACTGAGGTCCGGTTGCCAAGCATCAACTCTCAGTTTACAAGCAGTTTAACACAAACGCTACCGATCTGTTTCCGCTCCGCATCAATATAACGACACCAGATCCAGAATGCTAAGAATATGATCCGTTTCCCTCAAATCATCCAGCACCACATCCGCGTCGGTCGCTTCAAGGGCGACCCGGTCGATGATACCGCTGGCCACCGCGAGCACCCGCATGCCGTTGGCCTTGGCCGCACTCACATCGTTGGGCGTGTCCCCGATCACCCAGGCGTCGCGGGCCACATCTCCGTCCCAGCCGCAAATCTCGCGCGCTTCTCGCACCGCCGCCCGGATCACATCGGGTCGCAGCTCATGATCCCCGCCGAAACCGCCAATGGGAAAGAACCGGTCCAGCTTCAAGTGACGCAGCTTGATGTAACACGTCTCGCGTACGTTGCCCGTGCCCAGCGCCAGGCAGACATCGTCGCGCTTCGCCAACCGTTCCAGCAGGTCAAACACGCCCGGCAGCACGTATTGCGTGGTGGCGAGATGGTAACGCTGCTCCATCAGCTCGGTGAAACGCGCTTTCCAGGCGGCATACAGAGCTTCGTAGTCGCCCTCCACCCTGCCGGCCTGGAGCAGTTGCCGGAAGATCCCGCGGTCGGTCATGCCGGCGAAGACCACACCCTCGAGTTGAAGTTCACTCTCGGTGATGTCGCGATAGGCCTGCTTGAACGCCTCCTTGACCACGTTTCCGTTCATCAACAGGGTACCGTCAACGTCGAAAATCAGGAGTTTTTTGGGTTGTTTAGAAGTCATGCAGGATGTTCCTTACGGCAATTGACATGGTTCCAGGTTCAGGTTGAATTCCAGGTCCAGGTTCAGGTTGAGTTCCAGTTATGATGTAAGATTACAGGGAGTATTCCTGCGACACAGACGATATAAAGTAAGATCCACTTTCATTCCCGCGAAGCAGACTGTATCACAATAAAAACCACTCTCATTCCCGCGAAGCAGACTGTATCACAATAAAAACCGCTCTCATTCCAGCGAAGCAGACTGTATCACAATAAAAACCGCTCTCATTCCAGCG
>CAZYOC010000105.1:0-14287 GCA_964648415.1 uncultured bacterium
GGACTGGAGGTTTTGTAAATGTACCCACTAAGCAATCCGGTCATTCAGTAGCGTATATATCTGTTAAAGCAGTCATTACGATGCGTTTTTCCAGCGATGGAGTTTCGAAGATCCGCTGGAATGAGAACGGTTCCACTTTTGTTACAGTCTGCTACGCTAGGTAAGATCATATAGAACATCTATAGTGGTTCTTGCAAAGAATCGAACATACTAAGATTCTTAAGTACTTGTTTATTCTGGATTCACGGCTGTCCCAAACTACGGGACACCGCAAGCTTCACTTCGTTCCGGTTCCTGCTTTCGCAGGAATGACATCATGGGGCATTTCATTCGAGAATTACTATAGAACATCTAATTCGAGAGTCGTTGAATGCGATCAAATCGCCAGAAACCATTGAACCACGGTAGTGGTTCGCTGCCATAGCCCAAGGTACGCGCCGTCCGTTTGGCGCGCACCTTGGGAAACAGAGATGACAACCTCTTTCAACCCCGACAGCGGGTTGCATGGCACTGGACAGTGTGAAGGAGCACGATTACACATGAACGACTCGGAGTAACCGCCGTGAAGACGCTATTGATCGGCATTGGCAATACGCTGCGTGAAGATGACGCCGCCGGTCCGGAGACGGTCCGGCGGTTTCGTCGCGGGCGCCCCGACACGCCGGATCTCGAAACGCTGACCGTGACCCAACTCCTCCCCGAACACTCCGCCCGGTTCGCCGAAGCAGAACGTGTGATCGCGGTGGATTGCGCCGTCAGCGAGGATGTGGAAACGGAGGTGCAGGTTACGCGCGTAACCGCCTCCGGCGAGGCTGCCTCCGGCATGGATCACACGCTTTCACTGGAGGGCCTGCTGGGGCTGTGCGAACGAGTGTACGGCCGCGTGCCCGAGACCTGGCTGGTCACATTGCCCGGTACGCAGTTCGGATACGCAGAGGAGGTATCGGCCGAGATGAAGGCCATCGTCGATGAAGCTGTACGGCAACTGGAAAGACTATCATACCCGCCAGGGAGCCAGCTATCTTAGCAGAACCAACCGTTGCTGCTGCTGCTGCACCTTCCCCGCCGTCACCCGGAGCATATACACCCCGGAAGCCCAGCCGCTTCCATTGATCACCAGTTCATGCTCGCCTATCCCATGGCGTTGAGTGGGGCGACAAGACACCCTCCTTCCCAACACATCGAACACTTCCACCTCAACCGTGGCCGCTACGGGCAGGTATATTCGGACACGCGTGTCGGAATTAAACGGGTTGGGGTACGCCGCCGACACATGAAAGCCGCTCGGCATGAGCGGTGCGCTTGTTTCCTCGGGAATCCCGTTGCTGTGCCAGCCCAGGCCGGGCAACGCTTCGCCCTCGAAATCGAACACCGCCAGGTTTTCCCAGGGACAGTCCCATGTCTCGTCCACCACGATGTACGCCGGTTCCCACAGGCACACGCCGGCGCCCAGTTCATCCGGCACAGCATGGACAGCACTTTCCAGTTGGTTGTAGAATCCGGCCTGCGCCTGAGGGGAGATGTAATAGCCGGGCGGGAGCTGGTCCTGTTCGTACACGAAGTTGCCGTGGTCGTCGTCGTTCTCAAGGGTCCAGGGGTAGGCGGTCTCCACCACCCAGACCGGCTTCTGGTAGCGTGTCGCCAGGGCGTCGAGGTTCGCGTCCAGTTCTTCGATCGTCCCGTGCCACCAGGGATAATACGACACGCCGATCAGGTCGTAGGGAACCTCGTAGTACTCGATGTGGTCGAAGAACCAGCGCGCGCCGGTGGAGTCCGAACCACCATGGATGTGCAGCATGATGTCGGGATGGGTCGCCTCCGGCAGCGAGTCGATCACCGCTTCCGCAGCGGCGTTCAACAGCGTGGTGAATTGTATCCACTGCTGGTTGGTGTCCCACGGGCCGCCGTCCCAGCTCACGCGCCCCGTGTTCCACAGGAACCCCGGCTGGATCTCGTTGCCAAGCTGCACGATGGCGGGCAATGCGCCGACGTCACGGAAGCGCATCAACACGTTGTTGGTGTACCGGTACACAGAATCCACCAGGGTGTCGTCGTACAGCTCCGCCCAGGCGGCGGGTTTGGTCTGTGTACCCGGATCGGCCCAGGTGTCGGAATAATGGAAGTCGAGCAGCAGGTCGAACCCGGCGTCGGTGACTCGCTGAGCGAAGGCGAGGGTGCTGTCGATCCCGTGCCAGGGTTCGTCCGGCGTGTGCCACAAGCGCAGCCTCACAACACGATACCCGGCGTCATAAAAGATGTCCAGTACGTCTCCCGGCTGGCCGTCCACCGTGTAAACTGCCCCGTGGTATTCCAGATTGGGCACATACGACAGATCTGCTCCGGCGGTGAGAGGTTGCGCCAGGCTCGCCGAAATGAGGAGCAACGCCGTCCCAATCAGCAGGAGCAGCTTGCGGGTCGCTTGCAGCAGGTATGTCAGAAGAAAAGCGCCCATCCGGTTTCCTTTTCGCTGGAATAAAAAACAAAATCTCACGCAAAGACGCGAAGACGCACCAATATGGACTGTGTACCAGATAGCCCCAGCGCAAGAAGGTAGACTTTGCTCCCCAGCCCCAGCGGGGCTGGCATGTGGATAGCGCAGGGCGTAAGCCCTGTGAAAAAGCCTCCTCCCTCTTCCCCGACCCTGGAAGGGTCGCACAATCCAGCACGTAATACGGACACGCCCATGCCATTCCTTGTGCCACCCCTACAGGGTGGATATGGAGTGGCTACCGTCTCGTGGGGCTTACGCCCCACGCTATCCACATGGTTCCCTTCCAGGGAACTCTTTAAACGGATCTGCAGAAGCGATGACCTTCGACCTTCAACCGGGAATCCACATGTGAGCTGCTGACCGCGAGCTTTGCGTCTTTGCGTGAGGTTTGTGTTTTCCCGGCCATGCATGGCCGGGCTGCCTGTGGTGAGCGTCAGGGTTTAGTGTTCGTGAGGTCATCCCCTTTATTTAAGAAGCACCATCTTCCGGGTCTCGTGAAGCGGCCCGGCCTCCAGCACCAGGAAATACATACCGCTGGCGAGGTGATCCGCGGTGAAGGAAACCGTATGCCAGCCCGCCGCCTGAGGTCGCTCCGCCAGCACCGCCACTTGGCGTCCCAGGATGTCAAACACCCGCAGCCGTACATCGGTGGTCTCACGCAATCCGTAACGAATCCGCACAGTCGGATTGAACGGGTTGGGCCACACCGGATCCAGCGCCCAGGCGAGTGGACGCTCGCCCGTGCCCGGTTCCACGTTCTCTCCTGGCGCCATCATCTGCACCGCCACTCGGTTCGGGTTCTCGGTGCAGGCGTTGCTTGAGAAGAGCAGATCAAGGCGATACAACTCCGGCTCCAGCCCGGTTGCGGACAGCAACACCTCGATCTCGCCGTTTTCGCCCGGCAGAACAACCCCCTCCTCAGGCTCCACCGTAACCCAATCGGTGTAGGGTCTGATTTCCAGGACCACCACGCTGTCGCCCGTTTCGTGGCCTGAAATGCAGGTATAAGTCCACATACCGGGAATGACCCTGCGTGAAATGCTGCCGCCGACCGGCCGCTCATCGAAACGATCCTGTTGCAGGCAATAATCTGCAACGTAGTCGCCTCGTTCGGGCAGCAGTCTCACCACACTGGCCGCCGCTTCGTCGGCATCCCAGGACAGCAGGGTCACATCGCAGGGCTGGGTAGACTCGGTCAGGATGTCGCCCCCGGTAAAATTGTAAGCCTCCCGCCCGAATTCGTGATGCACAATCCCGTCACGGTCCACGCCATAAATCGAGGTCCCATAATCCCCCACCCAGTACAGCTCGCGCTCTTCGTCAACGATCAGCACTCGCGCCGGATTGACCGGAATGGAGGTCATGTTGATTACACGCACGCTGTCGTTTTCGAAGCGCATCTGGTATAGAACTCCGTCGTCAGCGCCGTACAGGTAACCGCCGGCGAAATCCAGCCCCCTCATTCCTGTAGCGGTGCGTTCATCCGGATCCAACGGCTGTTCGCAGGTTCCCAGCCACTGTCCCTCTTCGGAATACCGATAGAGCAGATTGGGCCCCTGGGCATCGAAATTGTTGGAGCCGCTGATCCAGAACGTAGTCCCGTCAAAGGCGATGCCGTTATAACGGGTCTCTTCACTACTGAGGGCGAAACTGTGCAACCGCTCCCAGGCATCGTCCAGCTCTGAGGCGCGACGATGAAACTGCTTGCCAGAGGCCCAGTCCCGGGGACTGACTCGTTCGACAGAATAGTAGAGCGGCCCGTTGCCGGCGTTCTCCAGGCTGATCACGTGGATCGCACTGTCGCCCTCCGCCACCGTGTCGGCGATGGCGAGCTCCGACAGTTCAAATCCCGGGGCGGGCAGGCCCAGGATAACGTCCAGCGTGTCCGACACCCCAAACACCAGAAGGGTATCCAGCTCAGTGAAACAGGACGCTTCCACGGTCACTGACAGGGTGTCGCGGCTGACCGCATTGATCTGGAAACGGCCCAGGGAATCGGTCACCGCAACACCCTCAAAAAGGAGATCCACGACCGCGCCCTCAATAAGTGTCGAGTCGGACGATGCTATCACCTGTCCCTGGAGGACCTGAATTGCCGGCGCACGTGTGGGGACAAACCGGATGGCGCTCTCGTTGGTCAATGGCCGCGCGCCAGGTTGATACTCATTCCAGTAGCAGTACAGCAAGCCATCATCCTGGCGCCCGTTTTCGATTCCCGTAGTCCAATAATCCGGGTCGTAATAACCACTTCCCTGTAATAAAGTGAAATCCAAGTATTGAAATTCGATCAGATTATCTCCGGAAACTGTGGGATAGTTCTCTACATCATAGAAAATCAGCTCAAAGGTCGCTGATTGAGTGATACTTTGCTTTATCTGATACCATTCTATGATGAACCGTCCGTCAACCCCATCGTAATAGGTGCAGATCGCGGTGTTTTGATCGGTTCCAAGCAGATCCCAGAAGGGGGCCAGCATGTTTGCCGGGCCGAGGGGATCCGGAATGGTTCGATTTCTCATGAACGGCAGTTCTTCCTGGTTGCCGAACATGGCGATCCCGTTGGTAGTCACCGTGAGGGTTTCAAAGGTGTCGCCGTAATACTGCACGGGAAAGGGCAACTCAACCGCAACCGCGTCGTCCCCATTTAAACCTTCGTCTTCCAGGGGCAGCACAAATCCGTTGAAATCAGGTTCATCGGCAAACGGGTTGATCTCGATCCAGTTGAACTCCGGCGCATGGTCCGTGTAAGCCGTATCCAGATGGTCGAAGGCCAGGTAGCCGTACCGGTCGGGACCGGTGGGATCGCCCACGCCGGGTTCACCCAACTGGAGCACGAAGGGGACCGTGCGGCGAGAGCCGTCGTCGAGATCGAACACCAGCCCCATATCGGCGGGGTAGCCGCGGAAACAGCCGGAATCGACGGCCGCCGTAAAGTCGAGCACCTCGCTGTCACCGGGCGAGAGCCAGTCCATCGTAACCTGGCTTTCGGTGACAGTTACATTCTGGTGGCGCGATATCAGGTTTACGAAGCCCGGCGCTGCATCGCCTCCGCCGAGGTTGTGTATTTCGATCGCCAGTTCATGAGTCCCCTCTGCCCAGCCCTGTATGGTCGTGGGCGTACTCAACTGTGGTGCGGCGACGGGAAGCTGGTAATACAGCAAACGGTCCTCCCCATCGTCCGTAATAGTCAGTTCGAGCGGAACAAGCCAATCATCGGGCGCATTGGGGTCGATGGTCACCAGGATCACACCCGCGCCGGTGTAGATCAACCCCGGCAGGATGGACTCATAGACGATGCTTCCAGTGATTGATGACGCCCAGGGGTCGCTTGCATTCGCGGCGAGGATGAGGTTGTTCAAAGGGACCTCGCCCTGATTACGTAAGCCGATTTGCAGGGCGACCCGTTCCCCGTTTTCCACCACTCCATCCCCGTCGCCCTGAGATTGGTAGCTGCCGTCTTCGTAGGTCGTGAGATGATTAATGGCAATTGGGCTCGCATCGGTTTCAATATGAATGGTCTGCTGCACCGGCAGGGCGTTTTGCGCGGTCACAGTGAGCAGCATCTCGCCCTCGGTCAGGGTATTGAATTGCAGGGTGGCGATCCCTTCGGGGGTGGTTTCGGCGAGGAGCTGCAGCGAGCCGACCTCGCCCTCCTGGAAAAGCGTGACCCATGCGTTCTCCACGGGGACGTCGCCACAGGTCACCTCCACCCTCAGCGCCTGCCGGCCCGGCGCGAGAACCGTATCGACCGCCACGTCGAGCTCCGCAGGAGGCGCCGTCCAGAGCCAGGTGGTCGGATCCCCGATCAAGTTGTGCCATTTCAGGTGGTTGAAGCACGAACTGTATTCATAGTCGTAATAGTTGTTATACAAAGAGAGCTTGGCGGCGACATTCATTGCCCCCACGGCTGGGTGGCGCAGCACCAGCGCGGCGTACGACGCACCCGTGGCAAGAACATTCATGTAATCGGCGTCTGATCCGGATGTCGCCACGCCGAAGGCTGCGATGGCTCCAATCGCTTGCCCCTCCGCACTCGCCCGGAACCAGTACTCGTTGATACCGTTTCCCGAGGTCCAATTCCCCGAGCCATGCGAATAGACCTGCACTACGGGGAGCTCGCCCATGCTGGACAAATCCGCGATGTCGGCAGGCTGCACCCACGTCCCCAGGTATCCCAGATCCAGATAATAGCTGATGCCGGCGTCAAGATAGGGAACTGCCTGCGCGCCGCCCTCCATAAACAGGGTGTCCACCTGGGTGTACCCGAGAGACAGTAGTTGGCGACGAATCTGACGCAGCACCTCCTCCTGTTCGCAAAAAGCAACGAACGTATTCGACTTTTGTACCAGACCGCGCTGAAACCAGCCGCTATCAGCCATTGGCGGATCAGTCTCATAGCCGACCAGTTTATCGACAGCGTCCGCAGCCTGAATCGTAGTAGCGATGGAGATCCGCCCGATGGCCACATCCACGATGTCATCATTCCCGGCCACCAGACTGTATTCGAGATCACCGCCGCCATATCCGGCGCCTGATCCCGGCGGAACTGTCCACAGACCGGTGTCGTCGCCGATGATCACCACATAGTCGAACGGCGTCTCCGCTTCCGCGTACCGCGTCTGTAACTCACTTCGGATACTGCCGAAATTCCAGACAACGTCACTGTCTGTCAACAACTCGAGTGTCCAGCCTTTCTGCCGTTTCCACTCGAACCACTCCGCCATCAACTCCATCAGGTCATCGTCATCGCGCATGACGACCTGTACGCCGCCTCGATACAGCTCGTATTCATCCAGCTCGCCCTCGTCCCAGTCCAACAGCTCGCGGTAAAAGGGGATAAACGTCTTGCTCAAGCGGGTTGGCGATGCGGGAAGCGGGTTGGGAGCGGCATCTGGGGTATAACGGACAGTGATGTCCAGATTGCGATACACCCGGACTTCGCGCCGCGCGGGATTGACCTGCACCGGATGGACATTCAGCGTGGTGACACGAAAATCGTGGAAGATGCCCGGTTGCCCGACGAGAACCACCTCTTCCGGGAACCAGGCGTCGGGGAGTTCGTCCAGCTCCTGTGATGGGGCTGTGGCTTGCCCTTCACACCAGGCGGCATAGACGACATCAGTGAAAGTCACGTAGTCGGCGTCGTTTATTGCGACCTCACACCCGCCCGTGGGCGGCAGACGCACCATGCCGGAAACCCGCGTGACCAGCGGGCGCTGTTCCTCACGTAACCACACGCCTGATTCGTACGCCAGATATTCCGCGTGATCGGCGCTGTTTACCCACTGCGGAGGTGCGAAGCTGAGGGCGAGACGTGTGGAAGTTGCAGTACGGGTGCAGTGTTGCACAGTCAGTGCGGTTGAGGGCGGTGTGGTTTCGGTATTCCGTCCACCGGCCCAACCCACCCCGACCAGCAACAACAATCCCAACCAGGCTGCGAGCTGTCTTTGCATTGATATCCCCCACATCAAATACCGTTTATGTAACGGAAGAAATGTATGTTTTCTATTTTACTATGCGAATCGGGTTTGAGGCAAGCCGAGAGCGATATGAATCGCAGTTTTTTAGCACACGCCACAGGATACAGCTCCATTCTGCGTCGCCCCTGTGGACCGTCTTGGCCATGCTTTCCCACGGGCGGGACGACATTCTCATAGCGCTCCCGCCGGTAAAAAACACGTCATCTCCGTGAAGATGAGGATCTCCTCTATTCCGGCGCTATTGGAAAAAGCAACAATCCTCTTTTCGTGCAACTCGACAGTAAACAGCCGGGGCACACACCCTCTCCCCCGGATCGAGGGCGGGCTGCCCTGCTGCCCGGGGCAAATAGCATGTGAATTACGATACACCAGCTCCGTCTGACCCGACAGTTCACTGTCTGGTTTCGATGAGACACCCGTAGCGTTTCAAACAGTCGGGGTTGCAAAGCCGTCGTGTGTGACAACTCAATCCCACAGACCCGCACGTCCCGTTGTTCGAATCCTCCGCTGTGCAAGCTGCCTCTGGAGACTTGCATCCGTGAATCGGATATCGTATTATAGCGAACGAACATTCATTCGCCAAAACAGAAACTGAACCGCAACCCATGCCGAAGGTTAAGACTGAAGAGAAACGGGAGCGTATCCTGCTGGCCGCGCTACGGGTGTTCAGCGACAAGGGTTACTACGGCAGCTCGATCCCCAGCATCGCGAAGCAAGCCGGCGTCGCCACCGGCACTATTTACGTGTACTTCACCGACAAGCGGGCGCTGGTCAATGAGCTGTACACGTATCTCCGTAACAAAACCCGTCAGGAACTTGACCTGGGCAAGCCCGGCATGACCCCGCGAGAGCGTTTTCATACCCTCTGGCAGAGCTATATCCATTATGGGATCAGGAACCGCGAAGCGGTGGAGTTTCTGGAGGGCCATCACCATGCGCCCTATCTCTCGAAAGAGAGTCGGAAAGCGGCGTTTGAATGGTTCAACGAGTACACAGGTTTTCTCTACGAGATGCTGCAAGCGGGGGCGATCAAAAGCGAGTCACTCTACATCCTGCTGGCGGCGATGGAAGGCATGGCGCTGGGGCTGCTGCACGTAATCTGGCACGGGCATGTGGAGCCCACAGACGAAGCCATCGCCGCGATGGAGCAGATGGCCTGGGAGGCGCTGCGAGCCTGACCCCAGGCGACTCATTTTTAATCCATCCATGAATGAACATTCATTCTTTATTCGGACAAGCGAAAACGCATTTTAGTTTAATAGCAAGTGTGACTTGTCGACAAAGTTTAGTTTCTTTCTGGATTCCTGCTTTCCAGACTGTCGCAGAATCGAGCCCGCCTTCATTTCTGCGAAGGCGGGAATTCAGGCAAGGTACAAGAATATAATAAGTTAGCAATCCAGCACCAGAGTAGTGCCAGATCAGATCGAGTTTGAGTGTTGAATCAGCAGGTGTTTGGCCCGACAGTTCACTGTCGGGTTTCAAGTCAACGAGTCCACTTGATCTGAACTGGCAGTAGTGTTTAAAAGGGTGTTTTCATAGTTAACATGTTGTAGTATATACACATGACTGGATTCCCGCCTTCGCGGGAATGAGATCCATCGGACATTTGATACCGTCTGTTTCGCAGAAATGACATGTTGGGACAGTTATTACGTTTGGGTTGTAAACACATATACAGATACACAACCACAGGAGTATCGTCATGAGTGAAACTGGCGTGAAGCAGAGAGCCGAAAAGCCCCGGGAAGACCTGCCGGATCACATCTGCCCGCCGGGCGTGGCCAAATGGCTCAACAGCCCGGTGCGCACCCTGTTCGAGAACCCCAAACGAGTGCTGAAGGGACTGGTTCAGGAGGGCGACACCGTCGTAGATCTCGGCTGCGGCGGAGGCGTGTTTACCGCCGAACTGGCGAAAAGGGTCGGCCCCGAGGGAGCGGTCTACGCTATCGATGTGCAGCAGGAGATGCTGGAATTGACCCGACGCTATGTCGAGAAGCGCGGCCTGGGCGATCGTGTCCGGCTGCATCGTTGCGGGACTCACTCTCTGGATTTGGAGGATGTAGAGACCGACCTGCTGATCGCTGTTCACATGGTGCACGAAGCGCCTGACCCGGAAAAGTTGCTGGAACAGGCGACCCTCTTGCTCAAGCCGCAGGGGCGGATGCTGATCCTCGAGCCAAAAATGCACGTCAGCGAAGAGCTGTTCCGTGAGACGGTCAAGCACATGAACGAGCTCGGCTTCACCCGTCAGAAACCCATGGGTTCTCTTATGGGACGGGGCGCCCTGTTCATGCGCGCCTGACCACAACCGTTCCGCCATCCCCTGTGCTATGTTGACGTTGACGGAATACGGTGACGCGGTCGCGCGGGCTTTCGCAGCATACAACGAAAGCCGGGGAATATGTGTGGCATCCCGTTTTTTTACTCGTATGTCGATTTGTTTGGAATATTTAACTCCGCGCTGTCTGTAAGCTTATTAAGATTAAACGATTAAACACTGCTTAACTTTTCGTTGGGGGTTGACATCAATGTTAGGCGGAGCCTATCTTTCGGGTCGCAACAATAACCGGCTCGTGGGGGCGCCGGTTTTTGAACAGCTTAAGGCAAAGATGTAGAACAGGCGGACACGGCGAAGGTGGCCGTGACCGTGGGATGTCAGTCTGGTGGGCCATTCAACTTTTTTGGAGGAGACAGAACATGCGTAAAGTGTTACCTTGGTTGGTTGCGTTGTTGGCGTTGGGCATGGTGTTCGTCATCGGATGTGGTGGTGATGACGACGACGATGATGATGATGTGGTCACGGACGGTGCGATTCACGGCACGGTGGCCGATGTGGCGGGCAATCCGCTGGAAGGTGTGGTATTGACGGCGGCCCCGACGGGCGGCACACGCACGACCGAAGCGGCCGGCACATTTCAGTTTAACGATCTGGATCCCGGCGTGTATACCGTGACTGCCGAACTGGACGGGTACATCACCCAGACCCAGGCGGATACCGTGGTCGCGGGCCAGGTCGCCGAAATGGATTTCATCCTGGTCGAAGAAATGACCGGTAACGGCAACATTACCGGCGTGATTACGGACGCGACCGACGACTCGCCGATCTCCGGCGCCACTGTGTCGACCATCCCGGCGACAGCCACCGCCACGACGAACGACAATGGCGTCTATACTTTCACCAGCATTGAAGCCGGCACCTACCGGGTGACCGTGGCTGTAGCCAACTACGATCCCCGCACCTCTGGTGAATTCTCCCTGTCCGACGGCGAGACGGAGGCGGTGAACCTGGAGCTTTACCCGAGCCAGCAGGGCACGGGCACGGTAAGCGGTTATGTGGGCCATGCGCAGAACGAAGACATGCTGGAAGGCGTGACCATCACCGCCGGCGACGGTACGACGGCCACGACCGATGTGGATGGCTATTACAGCATGACTGTAGATGCGGCGTACATGGAATTCACCGCCACAATGGATGGTTACTACGAAGCAACCCGTTGGGAATACGTCCCGAGCAACGGTACTGTGGAAGTCAACTTCGCGCTGTCTCCGATCTTGGTCGGCGGAGAAGACTACCGCTTTGTGCTGAGCTGGGGCGAGGAACCGCGTGACCTGGACAGCCACCTGATGACGCCTGAGATCGAGGGCGAGACCTACGAAATCTACTTTGCGGCTCGTGGCGACTCCGCCATAGCGCCGTACGCGCGCCTCGACCGTGACGTGATCAATGGCTACGGCCCGGAAACCGTGACCATCTTCGAAACCTTCCCGGGCACGTACACCTACTACGTGCACAACTATAGCAGCGGCGACATCTCCGGATGCGGCGCGCAGTTGGAAGTGTACGATGCGGACGGCCTGGTCAACACCGTGATCGTTCCGCAAACAGGTGAAGGCGAATACTGGGTGGTCTTCGAGCTCGACGGCACGAACAACGTACTGACGCTGGTCAACGAAGTCCGTGACGAAGAGCCCGCCGGCGCCATCGCCGATCCGAATACCCATGTGAAGAACTACTAAACCTTCACATTTGAAAAGACCTCTTGGTCTTTCGAGATGACTCTTCAAGCGGCTGCTTCGGCAGCCGCTTTTTTTCATATGGTATCTGCTCAGGGTGGGGAGTGGTCGAATTTCGTGTTACTTTGCTTGAGCAACGATTCGCCAGCGGACCAATTCAGATCAGGTTGACTCGTTGGTCTTGAAACCTGACAGTATGGTAGCCCGGACCGCCCCCGGTCCGGGGATAAGGACGTTTGGCCCGACAGTTTACTGTCAGGTTTCGGGGAAGAGGGGGCGTATTGCCTTTTTGAGAGCTTGTAACGGAGTAGATCCCCGACCCCGACCAAAGCATTCGAGGGCAGGCTCTGCGCCGGGATGACGTCACGGGATATACAGGGTTGTGTCGACGACGAATGAAGACTCGTGAAATCTCCGGGCTTACAACAACTACTTGTGAAGGTGCTGAAGATGTTCCCGGCGAAAGATCCACGCAAAGCGCTAGGCGCCAAGGGCGAAAAGCTGGCCGAGAAGTACCTGCGTAAGCAGAAAAGGATGAAGCTGATCAAGCGCAACCTCACCTTCAAGCGCGGCGAAATCGACCTGCTGATGCGTGACGACGATACACTGGTCATCGTCGAGGTCCGGTCCGTCACCCACGGCGAAGACCTTGAGCGCTACAACCGTGTCCCGCCCGCCAAACAGAAACAGCTGATCCGCCTGGGGAACCTGGTGCTGAGCCGGATGAAGGAGCCGTTGCCGCCCCTGCGCTACGACGTCTGCCTGGTCGTCCTCGATCCTGATGATACCCGTGTGATCCATTACGAGGATGCCTTCCGGCCCGGCTGGCGATAGTCTCCACCAAGCCAGGGGCAGCGGTCGGCAATGAAGCCATCTCGATCGTCTATTCCTTGTCTTGCGCCAGGGCGGGCGGCGGCAGATTCGCAAACTGCTGCTGGTACGATGAGTGTCGCCGTAGCACGGGCGTCCAGCCCGTGAACGGAATCGGTGGCTTCAATGGTTGGTGCTTGTACGTTGACTGATTACGTAACACAAGTTCCCCTCCGATGATTGGATCACGTATAGGACCGGCGCCCTCGTCGGTAGAACTGCATTCCAACAAGCAAGGAGTAAATCGTGAAGCCGGTGCCTATGACAACTCCATGTCCTTCAAACTCCGCTAACACCCTCAAGCTTAGTGCTGGCAACAAAAATACTACCGTCTGTCCCTAGTTCGGCGCTAGTTCGGCGCCTGTCCCCTCCGTCTCTGTCACCACCGCAACCCTTTGGGTTGCTTGATTCTGACAAGTGCTCCCGGTAGATTTGCTTTTTATATGTAGGCATGTCTACCTTTGGTCTAGAATTCTTCTGATTTGCAACATGACCTTGACACAACAGAGGGTGGGATTTTCATGAGCGCCAAAGGGAGTCATAATCGCCAGCTTGGAGGGGTTCCTGGAGTTATTGTAGCATTGATGGCGGTGTTTGCAGTCGTCGCCAGCACGGTATCGGCGCAGGCAATAACTCTCGACGAGCCGACGATGGATGCGAACATAACGATGCAGGCGCAGCGCTTCGAGGGCGATTCGTTCGGCCTGTTCGGCGGCTATGCGGATGGTCCGGTCAACAAGTACGCGCTTCGTCATGCAACGTTTGGGATCAGCGGGCTGGTGGATTCGCGCATTGAATACGAATTTCGAGCCGGTTCTGCGACCTGTTTCGCCGGGGGGGCGTTTGTGCTTCTGGATGCATCGGTGTTGTACAGTCCAGTTTCATTCTTGAAGGTTGGACTCAAGAGGGGCGAATTCATGCGAGGGTTTGAGCTTTCTGAAGGATGTGCTGGCGTACTCACTGCCGAAAAACCCCGGTTCGCCAAAACCTTCACCCCCTGTCATCCCATGGGGGCGGTGCTGGAAATCGACCAAGACTTCACAAAGACCAGCGGCATAAGCATACAGATCGCTTACCTGGATGGGGAGAACCAGAATCTTGATGCAGAATATGATTTCAACACGGGAGTGCAGTTTCGCACACCTATCCGCGGCTTTTCGGTGGGGGGGTTCTACTCCGCCATACGGAAAAACTATGGTCCCGGCCCAGATTTTCAACCGATTAACGGGCTGGGAAGTCGGCTGGGGCTGGGAATAGACTTCAGTCAATACGACATTGATTTTCGAAGTGAATACTATCATCTTAAAGGATTCTATAATAATCCATTTAATGACACCTTTTATGAAGACAGTGCGGATTCTTCCACGTATATTAATTCTATAGCGATTCCCGAAATTGCTCCGTCATGCGAGAACTTTTTGCATTTAGGTGC
>CAZYOC010000106.1:0-14108 GCA_964648415.1 uncultured bacterium
CTGCTCACAACAAGCTGCCCGGGGCAGATATCGCTCATAGCACGTGAAACGATCCGCTAGGTTACTTCACCTGGCGCCATTCCGGAAACAGGGTTGCATATGCTTCAATCAAACGCTTGCGCAGAGCGTCAAAATCATACAGCCGTATCATGTCGTAGCCGCCCTGCTGGACAGCTTTCCAATGCTCACGGTCTGTCAGCAGCTCCACGATCGCTGTTGCGAAGTCCGCCGGTTGGTCCTGCACCCGGTAGTGGGTTCCTTCGTTTCCCGGCAGACCGAACGCTCCGGCATGGGTCGTCACCAGAGGACGTCCCGCAGCCCAGGCTTCGAGGATGCGGAACCGCGTGCCGCTGCTGGCCAGCACCGGAATCGCCACCACACTCGCCGTGGCGAACTCCACCACCATGTCCGGTGGGCTCTGCACCGCCTGAACATGAGGAATCCCGTTGAGTTCGCTCTTCATCTCGTCACTCATCCGGCCCGCGACACGCACCACCACATCCGGCACGGCCCGGCTTAACACGGGCAGCACCTGTTCGATGAACCAGCGCAGCCCTTGGATATTCGGTCGCCAGGTGAGGGTGCCGGTAATCAACACAGAATGCGGCTCCGGCGTCCGCTCCCGGGAAGGTGCGTACAAGCGGGTGTCGATGGCGTTATCGGCGACAAAGATCCGGTCCCGGCGCTGGGGAACCAGCTCCGCCAGATCCTGGCGATCCGACTCACTCACCGCCAGGGTGAGCTGCGCCCGGCGGATCAACATCGTTTCAAAGCGTTGCACCAGACGGGCGTCACGCTTGATAAGCTGCGCCACCGGCGGTTTTTCTTTCTCCGCCCGCCGGAACAGCAGCCCGGCCTCGTAATTGTGGGAATCGTACACCACGGGGGCTGCATGTCCGCGCGGCATCAGGTTGGCCGCCCCCAATTCCGATACATGCACCGCGTCGTATGCGCCATCGAGCAGCTTTTCGCGTGCGATACGGTAGGCTTTCTTCGGGTAGACATCGGCCAGGAAAAAGGGCCGCCGCCGGTAGACATAATTCAACCGCCGCAAGCAGCTCTTCATCGCAGACGAGTGACTCGGTATCACATGAGCTTCATGCACCGGCGGGTTTTCGTCGCCCCGTGTCCCCGGGCAGACGACGTCCACCTCAAACATCTTGCCCAGGGTTTCAATCATGCTGTAGTTGCGCATCAACGCGCCGCCATGAGGAGGATAGGGCCATTGGCGGCACAGGTACAGCAGTTTGCGTGTGTTGGAATCGTGCATGGGGTTTCGCTTGTGTCTGGGTGTAAAGGTGCTGCTCGCAATGTACGCAACCAGCCGTGCGGAAGCCTACAGCGAAGCAGGGATTTCTTGCATTGAGACAAACCATCCGAACCGCAACCTCTGGTTCGGATGTGAATGGTAATCACCACCGCCGTTTATTTCAACAGCACCACTCGCCGGGTATCGCGCCACTGCCCGGCGGTCACCTGCACAAAGTACACCCCGCTGGCGGTGTGCGCCTGCCCCCCGAAGGCAAACGTATGCAGCCCGGCAGTCAGACGACCCTCGTGAAGGGTTGCGACTTCACGCCCCAGCACATCGAACACCGTGATGTTCACCGGGCCGGCCTGCGGGAGTCGGAGCTGCACCTGCGTGACCGGGTTGGCAGGGTTGGGATACGCAGTCACTTCGGGCTCCCCCGGAAGCGTTAACGATGGCGCTTCCGCAACACTCACCTCGCCGTACTCGAACAACCCCATCCCCGAACCCCAGGTGGTAAACAGGCGGTCCTCCTCAAGGAACGTGGGATTGAACACGCCACGCGGGAAATGATAATAGTACAGCAGTTCCGGGAGGTGTGGATCATCTGTATCAAATGAATAGATTTCCAGTCGATTGGACCAGTCAGGCGTATAATAATGCCGACGACCCAGCATAAGGGGGTCATTGTAGTCTTTCATCGATACCATGTTGTCGCTGGTGAAGGTATCCACCAACGCGGGCTGCAGGGGGTTCTCGATGCTGTAGACATCGGTTCGCCGACGCTGTTGGATAAACAGATACGGGGATTCGACATAGAGCCCATCGAATCTCACATCATCCAGGTCGAAAATTGTTTGTACCGGTTCCATGGGGTTGCGTACATCGATGATGCACAGGTCGCCATTGGGTAGATTGTCGTAATGGCGTTCAAGGTAGAGGCAGGAATCACTGTATTCGACAAACTCGAATGAACAGTTTTCCATCATCACTTCGGTGGCGAGAAAGGGGGCGTCGATATCCGTGATATTATAAACACGCAGCATGAGGGAATCAGGATGTTCATCCCAATCGAACCCGAAGATCCACCCCTCCTGGCCAAAAACATGGCCATGTTCGTATGCGGTAAATAGGCCCCTCAATGCGATGTGAAGCGGCTCCGATTCATCGTATGTGGCGAGCTGCGCCTGCCATTCCTCTACACCTTCCCCGCCGGTCCCATCAGACCAGCGCAACAGGGCGATATCCTGGCCGGACGCATTTAGACTGCTTCGCCACCCCTCGACGTGTTCCAATTCTCCGAGAAAGGCGAGTTCGTCGGGTGTGCTGTGCTGGTACACCCGGAAAGGCTCCCGATTCCCGTCAACAAGGATAACATCGCCCAGTTGCGCCCAATTGAAATACCACGTGACAGGATCAAACGTGCTGAACTCTCCTGCCGGATGGTTGTCATCGAAAGAGATCGTCAGCAGTCCCAGCTCGTTGATCGCGAAAGCCGCTGCCTCCTCGCTGCAAGCGCTGCGTTGGAAGTAGGCGTTGGGATGAGGGATGGAGTCTTGCAAGACGAGCTCAAGCTCCGGAGTCAGCGTAAACGTGTAGAAGTGATTGCTGAAGTATTGATAAAACAAAGCGTGATCACCAATTAACATGGGAGAATACGCGCCTTGAAACGGCACCGTGTCGTCTGTCCAGGCGTCCAGCAGTTCCAACGACCCGTCGGGACTGATATCATAGAGGTGCAAGCCTTCCGGTGTTGTCGCCAGGAGCAATGTATCCCGGACACACAGATCGCTGAAGGGGAGTTCCATCGGACCTGAATCCACGACAAGTTGGATGTTTTGCGGATCACTGAAATCGTAGATCTTGAACCTCTCTGCACCTGACGTGTCTTTGGTGGTTACATAGAGCCGGTCGCCGGCTACAGCGGCATTGCTGACCCATTCAGTGTGCCACCAGGTCAGCGAATCAAGCAGAACTGGCGCGCCGGAGGCGGGGAGTTGCTGTATGGTGAGATGATACGACATGGTAATCAGCAGGCTGTCTCGGTAGAATGTCGTCTCGGTGTGGTAAAAAAAGGGCCAGTTGTCCTCGTAAGTGTACTGGTATTCCAGCTGAGGATCCTGTGGGTTTGAGATGTCATACCGCCGAATGTATTTCGCCCCAATGGCGAGGAGATCATTGTTATCCAGCCAGACACCCGTGAGCCACTCGTCCCCCTCGGCAAGTTGCTCAACGACTTCATACCCGGCTCCTGTCTGTTCGGCGACAAGCAACCCGGATGCCCCCGCCGCGATGTAGGACACTTCTTCTCCAAGCGCGACATGGGTAAACCCATCCAGCGATCTTTCCCCTTCGAGGATCCGAATCCCCAGACTGTCCTGCGCCTGAACAACAGAGAAAGCAGTTAAAACGGTGAGCAAAGCGAGCAGGCGAGGTACGTGAATCGTGCGAAGCAGACCGGTCATGATGCCACCCCCTTGTGAGTGGATAATAGATAGCGCCACCTTGCGCGACAGGTTCAAAAGCTCCCGCCATCCCCTCTGATTGCTAAAGCCCTGGCGGTTAAAGAAGTCTACGATTATTGCGAAGCAAACTCAAGCGTCGCACGTGATATTGAGAAATTTGTCCGGCCCGGGGTATTGAAATCTCCTGTCCTGTGGCCACACATGAGGGCAACGATGTGGCTGGATAAGGGGCGAGAGAGATCGCAAACGATGGCTCGCGCGCCGGAAAAAACAACCCCCGTTCTGCTGAATCGATTTCAGATAAGACCTATACTCACAGAACCACAAGTGAAACACTTGGGAGACCTCATGCACACAACCTATCGGAACCTCACCCCCGATGACCTGTCGGCATTGACCAACCGGACCGACACATTCGGTCTGGACGTGTTGCACGGTTTGTCGGAACGTCCCAAGAAGCTGTTCTCCAAGTACTTCTATGACGACCTCGGCAGCGAGCTGTTCGTGAAGATTACCCGGCTCGAGGAATACTACCCGACACGTTGCGAGTATGAGATCCTCGACATCCACCGCGACTCCATCCTGGACCGGCTGGACGGCCAGCCGTTCCACCTGGTGGAGCTGGGAGCGGGCGACGGCCACAAGACCAACCTCCTGCTGGAAGCCGCGCTCAAGCAAAAGCTGGATTTTCAGTATGTGCCTATCGACATCTCTGAAGCCGCCATGCGCAAGATGGTGGACGGGTACAAAGTGAGTCACCCCGACTTGATTGTGCAGGGAGTCGTCTCCGAGTATTTCGACGCCATTACCTGGATCACCTCGCTGGAGAAACGCCGCAACCTGGTGCTCTTCCTGGGATCGAACATCGGCAACTTCACGAAGGCCCACGCGCGCGTGTTCCTGCGTAGCCTGTGGAAGGCCCTTAACCCCGGCGACCTGGTGCTGATCGGCTTCGACCTCAAAAAAGATATTCCCACCATGATCCGCGCCTACAACGACAGCGAAGGCCTCACAGCCCGGTTCAACCTCAACCTGCTGCAACGCATCAACAGGGATCTCAATGCCGATTTCGATCTGGACAAGTTCCAGTTTCACGCCAGTTACGATGTCTTCAGCGGTGCGATCGAAAGCTACCTGGTGAGCCTGGAGCGGCAGACGGTGACCGTGCACGAGCTGAACACCCAGTTCGACTTCCTGCCCTGGGAGCCGATCCACATGGAGTATTCCTACAAGTACCTGGAGTCGGACATCGATGACCTGGCGCGACACACCGGGTTCGAGATCGTGGGACGCTTCCACGACCGTGGGAATTTGTTCACCGATTCGTTGTGGCGGGTGAAGAAGGCTCTATAGGAAACGGTTGGTCGGGTTGAAGCAAGCAAAATGCGATCAGACCATGCCGCGCTTCATACAACTTCTTTCACCCTGCGGTGAAGATGATCCAGAACAGCTTTCAGACCATTCGTGCGCGAGGGAGACAAACTTGTGCTGAGGCCGGTCTTGTCGATGAAATACAGGTCGCCGCCGGCCACGTCCTTCGCCTGCTGACCATCCAGCACTCTCACCAGCAGCGCAAGGATGCCCCTGGTCAGTTGCGTATCGCTGTCCGCATAAACACGCAGGCGGCCGTTGTCGGAACGGATACTCAACCATGCCTGCGACTGACAGCTCGCGATCAGAGCATCCTCCGTCTTCACCTCCTCCGGCATGTCAGACAGCGCTTTGGCCTGTTCGATCAGGTACTCGTAACGCCCGAACCCCTCGTCGAGCGGTTCCATTTCAGTGATGATCTGGTCCTGAATCTCCTGAAAGGTCATGGCTTTCCGCCTTGTAAACGATTTCAGCTCGCCAACATGGCCTGCGCTTTTTCCAATCCCTCGGTAAGCGAGGCCATGTCTTCTGGGGTATTGTAGACCGCAAGGCTGGCGCGGAGCGCGCTCTCGATCCCATAATGCTGCATCACCGTTTCCGCGCAGTGCTTGCCGGTGCGGATCGCGATTCCCAGCCGGTTCAACACCATGCCGACGTCGTACGGGTGAATCCCTTCCAGGTTGAACAGGATCGCTCCGCAATTGCCCGGCGAGGCGCCGTACAGAGTGAGGCCCTGGATGCTGTTGAGCCGCTCGAAGGCGTCTTGGTAAAGCGCCGATTCGTGCCGTTGTATGGCGTCCAATCCGATAGTGGTGAGGTAGCCAATCGAGACGGAAAGGCTGACCGCGCCTACGTAGTTAACCGTCCCCGCTTCAAATTTCAGCGGCGGATCGGCGTAGGTGGTTTTCTCGATGGACACCTGCTTGACCATCCCGCCGCCGCTGCGGCAGGGCGGCAGCCGGTCCAGCCAGTCCCGCTTGCCGTAAAGCACCCCGATGCCGGTCTCCGCATAGATCTTGTGCCCGGAGAAGGCGTAAAACTCGCAGTCCAATGCCTGCACATCCACCGGCATATGCTGCACCGCCTGGGCGCCGTCGATCAGCACCGGAACACCATGCTTGTGCGCGATCTCGATCACCTCTTTCACCGGGTTGACAGTCCCCAGGGTGTTCGACACATGCGTCACCGCCAGTAGTTTTGTCCGGGGAGTGATGATGAACGTCAACTCGTCCACTCGCAAACGGCCGTTATCGTCAAACGGCAGCACCTTCAGCGTCGCGCCCGTCTGCTCACACAGCCGCTGCCAGGGAATAAGATTGGAATGGTGCTCCATTTCGGAAATGATGACTTCATCGCCTTCCTGCAGGATCCCCTGCCCGAAGGAAGAGGCTACCAGGTTGATGGAATCCGTTGTACCGCTGGTGAATATGATCTCCGATACATCTTCGGCATTCAGAAAGCGTTGTACCTTTTCACGAGCGCGTTCATAGGCTTCGCTCGACGCTTCGCTGAGATAATGCACCCCACGGTGAATGTTGCTGTTGGTCGTGGTGTAGAACTGCGAAACGGCGTCGATTACCACCTGTGGTTTCTGTGTGGTGGCGGCGTTGTCCAGGTAGACCAGCGGCCGGCCGTAAATCTCCTGCCGAAGGATAGGAAACTCGTTTCGTATGGCTTTCAGGTCCATGACGTTCTCACACGTTTTCTGAAGCGTCGGGAGTCCCGGTTGCGATCGGATTGGACGGGTCACTACTCCATTCGAACCAGCCGCCGTCAAACACGGACACCCGGGGCCAGCCCATCAACCAGGCGTTGAAAAACGCTTCGCTGCCCCGCCAGCCGGTGCCGCAATAGAAAGCGTTGTGGTGGTCGCGAGTAATGCCGGCGGCGGCCAACTCCCCGGCGATTTCGTGGTACTCACGGCAGGTATGGTCCAGGTTGCGATAGTTTTCCATGTGGTACGCATCGCTGCCGCAGTTGCCGAACACCGCGCCGGGAATCCGTCCCTTCTTCTCGATGTAATTGTAGCCACTGACCTCGCCGATGAACTCCGCCCAACTGCGTACGCTGACCAGATTCTTGTCGGCATCGGCAAGAATCTGTTTGGCTTCGGGCATATCCACAGCGTATTCAGGGCAGCCCGGGATAGGAGCTCCGAAATCATACACCGGCTCGGGCGTGGTTTCCTGTCCGGTGATCTCGTAGCCCGCGTCCCGCCAGGACTGCAACCCGCCATTAAGCACGCGAACGTCCTTTATACCGGCATACAGCATGATGAAAGCGCAGCGCATGGCGCCCAGGTGTCCGGCGGAGCTACCGGGAAAAGGATCCTCGTTCTTCGGATGAGAGAAGCGTCCGTAGAGCACTACAGTGGTGTCGTGGGTGATACCAAGCCGCTCAAACCGTTCGTGTAATTCTACCGGCGCGCGCCGGTTCCAGGTTTCCTGTGATTCCAGCCAATTCGTGTCCAACGCTATCGCACCGGGAATGTGGCCCTGTTTGTAGTCGCTCGGGTTCTGATAATGAGAGTGGCAGATGACAAACCGGTTGTTGTTATATTCCGGGGCGTTGCCGGTTGTGATCAGCGTTTGCAGCCAGGAAGCCGGAACGAGGTGACGGTAGCGCTTCAGATGTTGAAGCGGATGGTTCGCGTCGCCGGACCATTCCGTGACAAAAGCGTGGTATACGCTGACATCTTTGAAGCCCAGACGAACGAAATTGCCGGCGACTTTTTCGGTCTCGTCGGAATCGTAACCGTACACAATCACCGGTTGAGATTCCACCAGGCCTTTCCCCCGTACAATCTCGATCCAGTCGATATAATCGAGCCACTTGAATGGCAGACTGCGAGCGCCGGGAAGATGCCCGCCACACGGCTCGCCCGCCAGTTTCCAGCCGTTATAGGCGTCAATGGGCCGGCAGTCGATGATCTGAACCGGATCCTGCCCGAGTTTCTCACGTAACTGAATGGTGTTCAGAACAGCGAAAGCAGGAGTATCGTTTGCGCCCGAGGATGGTGTTGATTCCGGTGAGGACGCATGTATGCTTAAGGATGCCATGAAAAGCCCTTCCAGTGTCAGCGTGGATGCCGTTGAGCAATCCCAATCAAGAGTTGCCCACAGCTAACATACAATCTGGACCTGGCGGTTACGACCGAAGGGACTGGAAAAAACGCCTTCTGGAGCAGGGCGAGGGAACACCTCCGGCCTGCGAGGGCCACACCTTCATATTTCACCCGGCCTGTGCCATCTCCGAGAGCCCGAAACCGTGTCCCGCCATCTCGAGAGGACTGGACTGCTCGCGCGTGTAGCTCTATATTTGGTAAGATTTTCCAGACCCGGCTCCGCTGGATGGGGCCGGGTGTGTGTTCTGGTATGCCCCATTGCGACAGGGGCCCGTTAACTGAACTGGAGGCGATTGTTCCGACACAATTGCCGAGTTTCTCCGGTGTCGCCGGGTGAGCAGGACCCGCGGAGAACAAGGTGTCAAGAAGGCGTTGAACGGACTGTGCATGCTCGATGCGTTTCTGCGGACGCGTTGCAGGCATGGAGCAGTCGCGGACGGTAACCCCGGTCACGGTTTGGCATCCCCGTAGCACCGGTCCCGCCTGTTGGAAGTGTCCCTTTCCGGTCATCGCCCCCATCAACCCACGGTAGCGTCTGTGCAAACGCGCCGTCGGATGCCCGAGAGGTCATCACCATGAGTGACGAAGCAAAAAACCCGAAGGCCGCGGAAGAAACCGGCAAGGTCGACGAGACCGGAAACGAAACCCCGAAGGCGGAGGAGAAGAAGGCCGACGCCCCGAAGGAAGACACGCCCAAGGCCGACAAGAAAGACGAAAAAAAGGCCGAGGAGAAGAAGGACGAGATGAAGGCCGAGGAGAAAAAGGACGAGAAGAAGGACGACAAAGCAGACGAGCACGCCGGCAGCGCCCGGGACACCGACGACGTGCAGGAAATCGTGGAAGAACCCGACGCCACCGCGATGATCAAGGACAAGATCCAGGATCGCAACGGCGAAAAGTGGATCAAACTCGAAGACCTGCCGTCGGACCTGGAGTACGGCGAGGATGAGTTTGCTGAACTCTCCAAGCTGTACGAAAATACCTTGACCGAGATCAAGGAAGGCCAGATTGTCACGGGCCGGATCATCGCCATCGGCGACAAGGAGGTCGCGGTCGACATCGGCTTCAAGAGCGAGGGCGCCGTGTTGATTGAGGAGTTCGATGATCCCAAGGCATTGCAGGTCGGCGACCAGATAGATGTATACCTCGACACGGTCGAGGACAACGAAGGGCAGCTCCTGCTGTCCAAGAAGAAAGCGGACTTCATGCGGGTCTGGGAACGGGTCCGTGCGGTCTATGAAAATGACGGCATCATCAAGGGGCGCTGCACCCGCCGGATCAAGGGCGGCATGGTGGTCGACCTGGGCGGCGTGGACGCGTTCCTGCCGGGCAGCCAGATCGACGTGCGCCCGATCCGCGACTTCGAATCGCTCATCGGCGAGGAGATGGACTTCCGCATCCTGAAGATCAACGACCTGCGGAAGAACGTGGTCATCAGCCACAAGGTCCTCGTGGAAGAGAGCCTGCGTGAAGTGCGTGAAAAGCTGCTCAGCAGCCTGCAGGTGGGCGACGTGCTGGAGGGCGCGGTCAAGAACATCACCGACTTCGGCGTGTTCGTCGACCTGGGCGGTGTTGACGGTTTGTTGCACATCACCGACCTTTCCTGGGGCCGGGTCACCCATCCCAGCGAAGTAGTGCAGCTCGATCAGAAGATCAAGGTCAAGGTGCTCAACTACGACGAGGAGCGCAAACGCATCAGCCTGGGCCTCAAGCAGCTCTACCCGCACCTGTGGGACGAGATCGACAAGAAGTACATGGTCGGCCAGAAGGTGCAGGGCCAGGTGGTGAGTCTGGCGAAGTACGGCGCGTTTGTCGAGATCGAGCCGGGCATCGAGGGCCTGATCCACATCAGCGAGATGAGCTGGACCCAGCATGTGCGTCATCCCAGCCAGATCGTGCACGAGCAGGATTACGTGCAGGTCATGATCCTCAACATCGACAAGGACAACCGTAAGATCAGCCTGGGCCTCAAGCAGGTCGAGGATGATCCGTGGCAGACCTTCGAAGCCAAGTACCGTGTCGGTACGCGCCACCAGGGCACTGTGCGCGACCTTGTTCCGTTCGGCGCCTTCGTCGAGTTGGAAGACAACATCGACGGGCTGATTCACATCAGCGACCTGTCCTGGACCAAGAAGGTGCGTCATCCGGGCGAAGTGCTGAAGAAGGGGCAGGAGATTGAAGTGATCATTCTGGACTTCGACCGCAACGAGCGCCGGATCGCGTTGGGCTACAAGCAGCTCGAAGAGAACCCCTGGGAGATGTTCGAGCGCGATGTCAAGGAGGGCGGCAAGACCAGCGGCGTGGTCACCCGCATCATCGACAAGGGCGTGCTGGTGGAGCTGCCGCACAAGATCGAGGGCTTTGTTCCGAACAGCCAGATCTCGCGGAAGTACTTCGACGGCAAGAAGCGCAACATCCAGGTCGGCGATATTATTAAGCTGCAACTGCTGGAGTTCGACAGCAGCGACCACAAGGCGGTCCTGTCCAACAGCCAGGCGGAGGAGAAGGAAGAACGCTCGCAGTCGGCGGCGTATGTCGGCAAGGGCTCCCACGCCAAGACCACGCTGATGGACACGCTGGACGAGAACAACCCGCTGCTCAAGGAGCTGCGCGCCGCTCAGGAAGAGGAAAAGGCCGCGAAGAAGAAAGAAAAGGCGGAAGCCAAGGCCAAAAAGGAAGAACAGAAGAAGGCCGAGGAAAAAGCCGAAGAAAAGAAAGCGGCGAAAGAAGACAAGGCCGAGGCGAAGGCTGAGGAGAAGAAACCCGACGCGAAGGCAGAAGCCAAGGCGGAGAAGGAAGACAAACCGGCGGAACCCGAAGCGAAGAAGGAAGCCAAGGCGGAGAAGGAAGACAAACCGGCGGAACCCGAAGCGAAGGCAGAAGCCGAGGTGGAGAAGGAAGACAAACCGGCGGAACCCGAAGCGAAGAAGGAAGAGGCCAAGGCTGAAGAAGAAAAGCCCGACGAGGAGGAGAAGGCCGAAGAGAAGAAAGAAGCAAAGGCCGACGACGCCAAAGACGAGGCGAAAGAAGAAGAAAAGAAGGACGAGTAAGGCTTGAAACGGGAAACGAAAGCTGTTTCCCCGGTTAAGCGTCACGAGTCCGGAAGTGACATACCACAGCCCACTGTTGCGTTTGCAACAGTGGGCTGTCGGCTTAACCAGGCGGAGACCGACGGCATCGCGGAGCAGTTCGCGCAACGGGGCTGGGGTGTGAACCGGTTCGCCGACGGCGCGGATCTGTTCTTTATCAACACCTGCACCGTAACCGGCCGCGCCGACCGCGCCAGCCGGAAACTGATCCACCGCGCGCGGCGCGAGAACCCGGACGCCCGCATTATCGCGGTGGGGTGTTTCGCGGGACGCGCGGCGAAAGAACTGGTAGGCGAGGGCGAAGTCGACGCCGTGCTGGGGGTCGAAGAGAAAGCCTTCGTCTTCGACTACCTGCCGGACCTGGAGCGGCTTGCGCATACCCGGCTTTCGTCACCGTTGGTCGAAGTCAGCGGCGAGAACAACCGGGTGCTGGCCTCGGTGGGCATGCGTGTGTCGGGACGGTCACGTGCGTTCCTGAAAGTGCAGGACGGCTGCGACCACCAGTGCGCCTATTGCGCGGTGACGCTGGTGCGGGGCGCTTCCCGGAGCGTTCCGCCCGACCAGGTGCGGGCATCGCTGCAGCGAGTGCGTCAGGCGGGGTTTGAGGAAGTGGTCCTCACGGGGGTGGACTTGGCCGCCTGGGGGAAGGATCTGAAGACGGAACTGGATTTCGTGGACCTGGTGCGCATGGCGGAGGGCGAAGGCTTGCCGCGCGTACGGCTGTCCAGCCTGGAACCGTGGGAGCTGACACCCCGGCGTGCGGAAGCGCTGGCGGCGATACCAGCCTGGTGCGAGCACCTGCACCTGTCGCTGCAAACCGCCGATCCGGACCTGTTGAAAGCGATGGGGCGAGAGATGGATCTGGACCGGCTGGTGGAAGCGTTGGCGGTCCTGCGCAGGATGAGGCCGGAGTTGACCACGGGCGCGGATCTCATCGCCGGGCTGCCCGGTGAAACCGAGAGCGCACACGCCAAAACACTTGCATTCCTTGATATCGCCCCGTTACACTACTTGCACGTTTTTCCGTACTCCCCACGTCCGGGCACTCCGGCGGCTGAAATGGCATCCCAGGTAGATTTTGAGACCATTCATCAACGCGCCGCAGCTCTCAGGACCGAAGGAAAAAAACGGAAACGCGCTCACCTTGCGGCCGCGATCGGGTCGGAGGCGGAAGTTCTGGTGGAAGAAAACGGACGCGCCGGATACACACGCAACTATCTGCGGGTTGAGGTGACGGGCGACACAACGCCTAAGTCCCGACAGAGGGTATATTTGCGCGATCTGGACGCGAAGCAAGACATACTGCACGCAGAGGTGTTGGAGCATGAGTAAGTTTACGGTTCTCAACGACAAGTTGCTCGAAGATTTTCTGGACATGGTGCGGATTGACAGCCCCTCCAAGGACGAGCGCGGCATGGCCGATTGGCTGACCGCCAAGTTCAAGGAGCTGGGCTGCGAGGTAGAAGAAGACGACGCGGGCGAGAAGATCGGCGGCGCCGCCGGTAACCTGTTCGTACGTCTGCCGGGCAACACCAGCGATGTCAAGCCGCTGATGTTCAGCGCGCACATGGACACGGTTGAACCGGCCCGTGGCATCGAGCCGGTGGTGGAAGACGGCATTGTCCGTTCCAGGGGCGAGACCGTGCTGGGCAGCGACGACAAGGCCGGGATCGCCGTGATCCTGCAGCTGGCCCGCATGGCGCTGGCGCAGCCGGATGTCCCCCGCCCGGACCTGGAGTTCTCGATCCACATCGCCGAGGAGATCGGCCTGTTGGGCGCGAAACATGTGGATACCGGCAAGTTCAAGGCGATCGCGGGTTTCATTCTGGACGACCACGACCCGAAAGCGGTTACCATCGGCAGCCCCTCCGCCACGCGGATGACCTTCAAGGTGATCGGCAAGGCCGCGCACGCCGGTGTCGAACCGGAAAAAGGCTACAGCGCCATCAAGGTGGCTTCCGAGGCCATCGCCAGGATGAACATGGGCCGGATCGATCCCGAAACCACCTGCAACATCGGCACGATCAATGGCGGCCGCGCCTCGAATATCGTGACCGAAGAGGTGGTGATGGCCGCCGAAGCTCGCAGCCACAGCCCGGAAAAACTCGAAAACCAGATCCAGCACATGAAGGACTGCTTCGAGGAAACCTGTGCCGAGTGGCGCGTTAAATCCGGCGAGGATGTGCCGAAGTTCGTCGCCGACGTCGGCGAGGATTACAAGGCCACGCGGTTTACCAACGAAGACTACGTGCTTCGCCTGGCGGACGCGGCGGGCAAGTCGCTGAACTGGAGCATGGAAAAGAAGGTGGGCGGCGGCGGCACCGACGGCAGCGTGTTGACCCACAAGGGCATCCCCTGTCTCGTCATCGGCGTCGGCATGCAGGATGTCCATTCCACCAAGGAATGGATCAGGATGAGCGACCTGGAAGACGCCGTCCGTTTCGCCGCGGCGCTGGTTGCCAGCCATGTGGACGGTGTCGAGTAAACGTGACCGGTCCCGTGAACCCGGACAACGGGTTACACCAGAAAGCCATCATCAAGGCTTCCCTTTACGAGGGAGGCCTTTTCTTTTATGGGGTTTGTTAAAAACAATGTTCCATCGTGACATTCCTTCGAAAGCAGGAACCGGAACGAAGTGGACCTTGCGGTGTGCGAAGCCCAGCCGTGAACTCAAGGTGGGGATCCAGGCAAGGTTCAAGAATACAACACATTGGCATTTTATTATCAGAGCCGTTTTCAGCGTTTTGTTTATAGCAATTCTGCTATGTAAACAGTCAAGGGTGTAAAGAGCCTGTGCATCGTCCCATGTG
>CAZYOC010000107.1:0-14041 GCA_964648415.1 uncultured bacterium
CTTAATTCTTAACTCTTAACTCTTAACTCTTAATTCTTAATTCTTAATTCTTAATTCTTAACTCTTAATTCTTAATTCTTAATTCTTAACTCTTAACTCAAACAAGAAATCCTTAATATCCTTTTCATCCTGTGAATGAATGTGTGCAAATCTCCCCAAACCGAGCTCACGTCTCGAGCAACGAGGTCCGGATCCGCCCCGCCCCCTGGGAAGCTGTTTCAAAATCCAACTCGGCATCAGGCTTGACAACGGGAACTGGTCCCATCTGTTCACAAACAATGGACATCCGTGTTACGGGTGTCCTGAAACTGGGTGCTCCCGGAGGCCTCTTGTTTCAAAACAATAATGAAATACTGTTACACAATGGTGTCCCCGAGAGCAAAGATTGCCCTTTGCCGCTTGTTGCAAGGGATTCGCCGGATCATTAGAATTGGGTTAACTGTAGATGAGGCGGACCAAGATGTATTATTTATCTACATGTAAACAATGTCGCAAGTACGCTTTTTCAACTTGTTATGTGAAATTTCACACGATACCTTTACGGAGTCACACGGGATCAGGGCTCTCATGCCGCGCGTTTTCGCGGGAGCCATATTTTGAAACATCTGTCGGGAGAGAGGGTATGAACGCCAACCGGTCGATTCTGATGCTCATGGCGCTGCTGATGCTGTTCGCCATGGGAAGTTACATCGGATGCAGCGACGACGACGATTCGCCAACGGGGACCGACCCGTCGGACAGCACCGGCTACCACGCGTTGAGCGAGGCCGCGTGCCTGGACTGCCACACCAGCGAGGACATGCTGAAGGCCACCGTTGAGGAGGACGGCGATACACCGCCTCCCTCCTCGGGCGAGGGCTGAGGCGGCAGCGTCCCCGAGCTGGAAGCTTGGGAAAAGGTTTATATCGGCAGCACCGGCGGCGAGATGTTCCTTGAAGATGCGCATGGTGCGCAGGGCTGTGTCGCCTGTCATGGCGGCGTGGAGGGCAGCAACACCAAGGCCGCGGCGCATGAGGGCATGGTGAAGGATCCCTCGGCCAATTATCAGCAGACCTGTGGCGTGTGCCACCCGAACATCGCCTCCACCTTTGGAAGCAGTCTGCACAGCTCCTTCCATGGCTACGAGACGCTCTTTGAAGCCCGGTCCGGGATGGAATTTGAGAATAACCACCACCTGGAAGAAGAGTTCGCCAACGAGTGCGGCGAATGCCACACCACTTGCGGCGAGTGTCATGTCAGCCGGCCGCGGAGTGTCGAGGGCGGGCTCGTCCAGGGGCATCGGTTCATGCCGACTCCCAGCCAGAGCGACCAGTGCACCGCCTGCCACGGCTCCCGTGTGGGCGAAGAATACCTGGGCACTCGTGACGGCTACAGCGCGGATGTCCACTACGTCCCGCAGGGCAAGAGCTGCACCGCCTGTCACTCCGGCCATGAGATGCACGGCGACGGAACCGTATACGCCACGCGTTACGAAGTGCCGGACATGCCGCGTTGCGAAGATTGCCACAGCGGTGTGGCGGACGCCAACTCGTATCACAGCACCCACTGGGACGACCTGCAATGCCAGGTGTGCCACAGCCAGGACTACAAGAACTGCAACAAGTGCCACGTGGGCGGAACCGGGATCAGGGAACCCTCGTACATCACCTTCAAGGTCGGCAAGAACCCAATTCCGGACGAGCGTGAGTACGAATATGTGGTTCTGCGTCACATCCCCATCGCGGAAGACACGTATGATCCGTGGGGCGTGCCGGACCTGGAGAACTACGATGCGCTGCCCTCATGGAAGTACGCCAGCCCACACAATATCAGGCGGTGGACGGCGCGGACCGACACCACCGGCGGGGTGAGTTGCGGCAGTGTGTGTCACAATCAGCCGGACGTGGATGGCTGGTTCCTGAGGCAGGCGGACATTGACACGTTGACAGCGGCGGAGCAGGCGGCCAACGAACCGTATATCGTGCCCAACGGTCCCCCGCCCTGGAATTGAGCAGGTAGCCGGGAATTCGGCTCCCGTTCAACAAACGAGCCGGCAAACATGCGCCTCCGGTGCATCGAAAGACGAAAACCAACACGGTACCCCATACAATTTGCCACCAGGAGGGTGGCGCAACGGAAGGAAAGTTGACATGAAGCTGATGAAGTCCCTTACCTGGCTTCTCGTGATGCTGCTGGCCATCGGCATGGTCGGCTGCTCGGACGACGACGATGATGACGATCCTACAGGTCCGACCACGACGGATCATTTCGAGGCGGTGTTCAACGCCGGTGACGCCTACTATTCGGAAGGCACGAAGAACATCACCGCAGCCACCCTGTTCGAAGACATCAACAACGACGAAGACCTGTTCATCATCGACTACCGTAGCGCGGACGACTTCGCCAATCTCGGTCACATCGAGGGTGCGGTCAACTGGCCGCTCACCAGCCTGATCGACAACCTGGGCGACATTCCCAGCGGCGCCAAGGTCGTGAACGTGTGCTACACAGGGCAGTTCGCCTCGCAGGCCACCGGCGCCCTGAGAATCTTGGGCTACGACGCCTGGAACCTGAAGTTTGGGATGTCCGGCTGGACCACTGAGAATAACATCAACGCCCCGTGGGCCAACCTGCAGGAAGGTGGGCAGGAACTGGTAACGGAAGCGACGGTCCCGACGGCGACCTATGAACACCCGGTGCTGGATTATGATGCAGCCGACGCCACCGACGCCTTCATGCACTACGTGGGCGAATACCTGGCCGGCGGCCCCCACAACATCAGCACGGCGGATGTCTACGCCAACCTGAACGACGACGACCCCGCCAACGACCCGTTTATCCTCAATTACTGGCCACCGGACATGTACGACCAAGGCCATATCCCGGGCGCTGTGCAGGGCAAGCCGATCACCATGGATCTGCTGTCCCACATCCCGGAGGATCAGCAGGTGGTGGTCTACTGCCACACCGGCCAGACCTCCAGCCAGATTGTCCCGTGGCTCAACGCGCTGGGGTACGATGCTTACAGCATGCTGTTCGGCGTCAACTCCATCGACCAGAGCTTCCCGGACCTGGTGGCGTACCACGCCCCCGACACCGACTACCCGATTGTTACGGGTAACTGAATTTCCCGTGGCATGCATCGTAGGCTGACGTAAAAAGATCTACGAGGCGGGGCGCGAAAAGCGTCCCGCCTCTTTTCCTTCCTGTTTCCCTGTCGCCCAAACATTCGATATGCCAACTTTCGCACTTGCTGGCGCAAACGGTTTCGCCCTGTGATTCATCACCCCTCTTCATCCAGCAGCCGTCGCTGGCCTTCCAGCTTGCGGATTTCGGTAACATCTTGCACCGTCTCCAGCGCGCCACGGTAGTTCCCATCCTTGTCGCGCACAGCGAAATACTGGATATGGATGAACTTGCCTTTGAAATCGTCCATCCAGAACTCGGCCACGTCACGAGTTCCTTTACGGAACTCCTTCACAATCCGGTCGACCAGGTGCAGGCTCTTGGGCGGGTGGCAGTTCTGCACCTTCCGGCCGATCACGTTGGCCGGGCGGCCGAACAGTTTCTTTTCATGCCCGGTGAAGTAGCGCACCTCGTCGTTTTCATCCACGTAGGTAACCTCCACCGGCAGATGCAAAAACATCAGGTTGATCTGCTCCAATGTGACTTCGCCGACTATCAGCTTCAGTTTTTCGGTGTCCATACTACCCCCTGAATCTTCTTGTTGTTGTGTGACGGTTGCTTTGTTCGGATCGCCCGGTTGCGGAGAGCCAATCTTGATGCGCGGGTTCCATTCATTCTCCGGCTCCACCAGTGTATAGCCGAACTCATCTTCCCCCTTACGGATCGCCGCCCAGTCTTCATGCTCCAGCATGTCAATGGCGGTGGGAAACAGGATCGACTCTTCCTTGTTGATCATATCCCGGATGATCTGCAACGCCTTGGGCAGCGCATCGGCGAGGAGAACCCCGTCGCCCTGTTCCAGCGCTTTGCGGGTGCGTTTCAGCTCCTCGCGGGCATCATCATGCAGCGCCCACATTACCTGGCTGGGCCCGGAAAAATCCAGCTTCTCCAATACGGGGAACAGCAGGTGCTCCTTGCGCTGGTAGTGCTTTTCCACTTCCTGCAGCCGGTCAACCTGCTCGGTAAAGCGTCCCCACAAGTCACCGTGCCGGACCGGATCGGGAGCGTCTTCCGCTTCCGCCAGCAGACCCTGCAACTCGCGTTCGACCTCCAGAATCGCCTTGTTCTCGATCAGGAAGGTGTGGATGGGATGGCCGGGTGTGAATTCCGGCATATTCTTGCCGTCGAGATTGTCCTGAAAGACCGCCACATGGACATCGCACAGGGACTTGATCTGGTCGGCGGGCAGACCCTCGGCGATGAGCTGCTGCTCCATCTGCGCGATCTCGGTAGCCGATACATCCTGCACCAGCTCCTCGAAGCGCTTTTTCGCATCCTCCACCTCTTCGCCGGCGTGCAGCGACAGGATCACACCCTTCAGGGTATCCAGCTTGTCGCGGTCCAGGTCGGTGTCCTCTGCTGCCGCTACTTCCGGCGTCTCCTCGGTCTGTTCTCGAACCGCCGCCGCCACCGTGTCGATTAGCTCCTGCAACGGGATATTGCCCATGACGGCCGCCATTTTCAACGTCGCCACCTTCGCGATCGTACCCCGCAGCACCGGGTTCTTCAGCTTCTTGAACGCCGGCGCGAGGTCCGCGAGGACGTCGATGAGAAACGGGTACGCTTTGATCAGCTCCCCGACCTTGCTGTCAGGGCCGATCGGCTGCTTGTATGCACTCTCACTCACGGTGTTACTCCTTTTCCATGCCGGGGTGACCGTATTCCGGCGAGTCCATGTGGCGGACGTGATACCGGACCTCGTCCGCGCTCAAGTCGTTTTGCCACATATCCAGGGAATTCGCGGTCACATACCCCACTATGAACAGAGCGACCAGGCTGATCGCAATGGTTTTCGGACGAACGGACCGGCGTGTCGAGCCGAAACGCAGGGCGCCCTTGACCGGGCAGGAGGTCACGCAATCCGTGCAGCCAATACATTCCACAGAGCTGACCTGCTGCTTCTTACTGACCGGCAGACGCGCCGGGCAGACCTTGTCACACACCCCGCAATCGGTGCAGATTTCCGGCTCGCGTCGCACTTTTAAGGGCGACAGCCAGCCCACCAGCCCCATCAATGCGCCGTAGGGGCACAAGTACCGGCACCAGAAGCTGTGGACCAGCACCGACAGCACGGCGAGCACCGCGATCACCGTTGCCCCCACCCAGGTCAGATCCAGAAAGAACTCCAGCATTTTGACGTCGGAGATCTTGTTGTAGGGGCTCTCGATGAAGGCGTGCAGCTCGGCGGCGCCCATGGCGAAGATGGCCCACACGAAAAAGCCGAGCAGCAGGTATTTCAGCGAGCGCAACGGGATATCGACCCACTTCCACAAACGGAAGTTGCGGCCAATGAGAAGCCGTCCGCCGCGCGCCAGCCATTCGGACAGGAAACCCACCGGGCAGACCCAGCCGCAGAAGCTCTTGCGCACCAGCAGCGCCATCAGCACGAACAGCAGGAAGAGGATCGTGGCGGCTGGGTGAATGGTGTTCAGCGTGCCCTGATACACCCAGTCCACCGCCCCCATTAACCCGCTGATGGGCAAATAGCCTTCCACGCCGGGAGGACGTGTTGGTAACGGGCCTTCGGTGGTGGTCTTCGCCGCCTGAACGAAACGGTAGAATTGCCATCCCAGCGCCAGCGACACCAGGACAAACAGCGCCTGTACGCCCAACCGGTACAGCGAAGTCCGTTCGATCCCCAGCCGTAGCGCCTGCTTCTTCCGGTCCCACCTCAGTTTCGGGCGTTTGTGTTTCCGTCTGGTTGAACCGGTGTGGACAGATCCGTTTCCATTGCGCCCTTTGCCGTTGGAGGTATGGTTCGCCTGTTCTTCCGTCGCCTCCTGAACCAACGGTTTCTGCTCCTTCTGGCTGGGGTTCTCGGGTGTTGCCCTGGTCTTTTCCGGTAGCTTGATCATCACCGTCTCGCGGTTGCTTGTGCCCTGCGCTACACGCAACCTAGCACGCATGGAGAAAGCGGCTTTTTGCGAGGGTCAAAACCGGAGAGCCGGGGAGAGCGGACAAGAGACGGCGGCGGCATTTGCCCCGGGCAGCTTGTTGCGTAGTTGACAAAGATCAAACGGTGATCACGATGAACGACACAGTCTCGCACAGGTCTGTATTACGGTCGCTGCCCGGGGTTAAACTAACGCTGCATTTGCTTTCAAGTTGCATCATAAGAGACGGCGACGACACTCGCCCGCGCCGCCGCCGTCGGTATGCCAGCATCCCGCATGGGAGAACGAGACGCTGACCATTTCACGTTGGGCTTACTTCTTCAACTGGACATCCGCCAGTTGTTCGTGGAGCTTGAACAGGGCGGACACGTTCTCCTCACCCCAGCCCCGGTTGACCGCGGCCTTGAGGTACTCGCGCGTAGCGCCCGCCGCAGGCAGAGGCGTCTGCGTCTCCTCGCCGAGCTGCGCGATCAGGTTGGCGTCTTTCAGCATCAGTTTCAAAGCGAAATTCGTGTCGAAATTCCGTTCGAGCACCGTTTTGCCGACTCCCTCGAACAGGGGCGAGGCAAAATCGGTTTCGCCGAGCACCGCCAGCATCTCGTCGAGATCCACACCCGCCTTGGCGGCCAGGGTCATCCCTTCGGCCAGCGATTCCAGCATCAGGGCGACGATATGGTTGCCGACAAGCTTCATCGACGTCCCCTTGCCGTTGTCGCCCATGTAATGCACACTCTGGCTCATTGCCTCAAACGGGGGCCGTACCTGCTCAAGCGCTTCCTGTTCGCCGCCTGCAACGATCCAGAGCTTGCCTTCCGCCGCTTCGTTGCGGCTGCCGAACACCGGGGCGTCGAGGAAATGCGCGCCCTTGGCGTTGAAAGCCACCGCCTCTCGTCGGCTCAGCGCCGGGTACACCGTGCTCATGTCCGCGATGACCTGGTCCGGTTCCGCGTTGGCCAGCAGCCCGTCGTTGCCGAACACGACAGCCTCCACCGCCGCATCGTGCGCCAGGCAGAAGAAGACCGCATCCTTGCCCTTTACGGCGTCTTCGATGTTGGCGGCGTGGGTCGCACCCATGTCCGTCACGGGTTCGCATTTTTCCATCGTGCGGTTCCAGACGGTGACATCGTAGCCCGCCTTGACCAGGTTCTGCGCCATGCCGCGCCCCATGATGCCCATTCCCAGATAACCGATACTCGCTTTGCCTGCCATGGTTTCCTCCTCGGATTGAATTGGTTTTACGTGATCTGCTCGTATTTTCAGCATGAGGAATCCTGCGGGCTGATTCAAGGAGGAAGAAAAGTCCACAACACCGGGAGAGGGATCACGCTGCCGGGATGGCTTGTTAATATTTTTATTATCAACAAGATAGCATCTTTCGTTCTTCATGGGATTCTGCCGGATGGGGCTGGCTGCTTAACTCAATGGGTGCGGTTATGAGTGAGTTGAGTGTGAATTTATGGTGTTTCTGGATAAGAATCGGAATTGGACGCTTTTTCAAGTGTTTGTTTATTCTGGATTCACGGCTGTCCAGACTACGTGACACCGCAAGCTTCACTTCGTTCCGGTTCCTGCTTTCCATACTGTCGCAGAATAGACACGACTCTCATTCCCGCGAAGGCGGGAATCCAGGCACGGTATAAGAGTATAAGGCGAGTGGAACCTATTTCGTCCAACTGGAAGCGTTTTCCGGTGAGCAAACCGGCTCCTCACCCACTTTCCAGGCGGTGAAAAAACTGGTGCCGGTCAAATGATTGTAGCCTCTCGGGTATACTACTGGTCCATTGCGCCAGCTATGATGCTTTCTGAGCTGCGCATTATCGTTCAGAGCAAGGCGCATCCCTGAAGGCATAGCGGGTTATTTCAAAGGGATGCAACGCAGCTATGGACGATAAGGCGCGCTCCCTTTGGGCTTGTCACGAGGCGGTTGCCTGCGGCGTTGGTTTCGCTTGAGGTAACCCGTTACATCTGCGCGAAACCGCCTGGCATCCAACTCGCCCGTGACAAGCAGAACCTATCATAGCTGGCGCAATGGACCACTAGGTTACCCGATTTCATCATGATATTTCTTGAAACACTCCGGGCACAGGCCGTGCGAGAACTGGTAGTCCGCGTACTTGGTGAAGAAGCTGTCCACCTGCTCCCAGAAGCCTTCATCGGTGCGCACCTTGTAGCACTCGGCGCAGATCGGGATGATGGTCTGCATATCGTTGATCTGCTCCAGGCGCGCTTCCAGTTCGCGGTTCTTTTCCGCGATAATCTGTTTGTCCGCCAACAGGGCCAGGTGCGCCTCCACCAAAGCGCCGAACTGCACCATCAGGGTCTCGATGTCATCGCTGTACTGGTTCTCTTCACTGTCCAGCACACAAAGAGTCCCGAAGATGTCCCCGTCCGGCCAGAACAGCGGGTAGCCCAGGTAGGAGATCATGTTGATACCGATTTCAGGAGCGTTTTGCCAGTCCGGATCCTTGTGGGCGTTGGGCAGCAGCAGGCGTTTCTTGTTGTTGACCACAAATTCGCAGTAATGATTCGCCAACTCGACACGAGCACCGGCGGGATAAGGGTTGTCCGGGGTGTCGGCGGACTTGAACACTTCAATGTAGGGCGGCGTGACGCGGGTGAGGATCGCCGAAGGGACATCCACCAGTTTGGCGAGAAGATCCACGGTATCCTGCCAGCTTTGCATCATGGTTTCAGGAAGATCAATCTGGTTGGTCGCGGGCATGGGAATTCCTCCCGAGTTGATCCTGTGTGTGGAACGCACGAGGCAAGCTAACCAGTTTACTCACTGAATGCACGTTCTCCCGAGGAATTTGTTACTACTACATTTACACCTCTTTGTCGACAGGTAAAAGGGCGAAGACCCAGGATGTCGGTTGAGGTGTTCTCCAGCACAACGGAGGGATGCAATCGCGGTGTCTGATGCTTACCTTGATAGTTATCTTCGACAAGACAGAAGTCACATGGGAGGAACCGTGGCGGACAAAGTAGCGATTGTGATGGGCAGTGAAAGCGACCGTCCGGTGGTCGAGGCGGCGCTACCGTTTCTCGAGTATTTCGGTGTACCCAGCGAGATTCATGTCTACAGCGCGCACCGCAACCCGGACAAGGTGGCGGAGTTTGCCCAGGGGTTGGTGGAGCAGGGCTTTTTTGCGGTGATCGGCGCAGCCGGGATGGCAAACCACCTGGCGGGGACGCTGGCGGCGAGGACACGCCTGCCGGTCATCGGTCTGCCCTTGCCGGGCGGGATGATGGACGGCCTGGACGCGTTGATGGCGACCGTCCAGATGCCCGGCGGAGTACCGGTGGCCACCATGAGCGTGGGCAAAGCCGGCGCGAAGAACGCCGCTGTGTTTGCAGCGCGCATCGCCGCCCTGGCCGACGGCAATGTCGCGGCCAAGCTGGATGAATTCATGGCCAACGGCTGCAAGCTGCCATGAGCCGTCCTGTCCTGATTACCGGGTGTCACGGCCTGCTGGGACAAAAACTGCTGGAAGTGCTGGGAACCGATTTCGGCGAACGCCACGGGGTCGACATCCATCCGGAAAACTGGTTCAACGGGCTCCATGGGTATCGGTACCACCAGATCGACCTGACCAATCCCGGTAAGACCCGTGAACGGGTGCTTCAGCTCAAACCCTCGGTCATCATCAACACCGCGGCGATGACAAATGTCGACGCCTGCGAGGTCGAACGGAACCGCTGCCGGGCGATCAACGTACAAGCGGTGGAAACACTGGCCGAGTTGGCTGGTGAGCTGGACGCCCGGCTGATCCACATTTCGACGGATTATGTCTTCGACGGCGAAGCGGGGCCGTACACCGAGCTGGATCGTCCCAACCCGATCTCCTGTTACGGCGAGTGCAAGCTCGAGTCGGAGAAGGTAGTGTACCGGGCAGGGATTGATGCGGTGGTGCTGCGGACCATGGTGCTGTTCGGACATGGACGGCGTCTCAAACCCAGCTTTGTGGCATGGCTGGTGACAAAGCTGCGGGAACGCGCACCGATCAAGATCGTGACTGACCAGTATGGCAACGTGACCCTGGTGGACGACTTGGCGATGGCGATTCGGCGCTGCATCGAGCATGAGGTCACGGGGTTGTATCATGCCGCCGGGCGCGAGATTGTCAGCCGGTACGAGTTTGCCCTGAAGGTCGCTGAGATGTACAATCTGCACACCGACACCATGAAGCCGACGTTGACCAAATTGCTGGGACAGACCGCACCCCGCCCCCTCCAGAGCGGGCTGCTGGTGGACAAGGCGCAACAGGCGCTCGGGATGCAGTTCCGGACCGTGGAGCAATCCCTGGCGCTGTTTCGGGAACAGGAAGCCACTCTGAACTAACGACGACGAGGCGATGAGCAGACTGCAACGCATATTGGCGGTCATACCGACCTACGAAGAGCGGGAGAACATCGAGAAGGTTATTGAACGAGTCCTGGCGATCGACCCGAGGATCTCCATTCTTGTGGTGGATGACGGCTCTCCGGACGGCACCCCGGAAATCGTGGAGCGCGTCGCCGAGTCCAACCCACATGTCGGCCTGATGCAACGAGGCCGGAAGATGGGATTGGGCACCGCCTACGTCGCCGGCTTCAAACGAGCTCTCGACGAGGGCTACGACGCGGTCATCGAGATCGACGCCGACCTCAGCCACGATCCCAAGTACCTGCCGCGGATGCTGCGTTGTATGGAGAACGGCGCGGATTTTGTCATCGGTTCCCGCTACAAGAGTGGCGTCAATGTAATCAACTGGCCGTTGCAACGGCTGCTCCTCTCCTATTTCGCGTCCGTCTATTCGCGTCTTGTTACGGGAATGCCTTTTCGCGACCTGACCGCCGGCTTTACGCTGATTCACACCGACGTTCTGCGTGCCATTGACCTGGACACCATCCGTTCCAACGGGTACGCCTTCCAGATCGAAATCAAGTTCATGGCCTGGAAAAAGGGATTCCGGCTGGTGGAAGCGCCCATTGTGTTTGTGGAACGAGAAGAGGGTTCCTCGAAAATGAACAAGAGCATCGTGAATGAAGCGGTCTGGATGGTCTGGAAGCTGCGCCTGGGCAGCCTGCTGAAGAGGTGACCGTGGCCGCTCCCACGCCCGACACACCTTCATCTGCCGGCCCCTCCTCCGGGTCGGCGCACATTGACCTCTCCATCGTCATTGTCTCCTACAATGTCCGCCATTTTCTCCAGCGGACCCTCGAATCCACCTTCCGGTCACAAAACGGCCTGTCTCTCGAAGTGTTCGTCGTGGACAATGATTCTTCGGATGATTCCGTGGAGATGGTGCGCGAGCAGTTCCCCCAGGTGACCGTCATCGAGAGCGGGGCGAACCTGGGCTTCGCCAAGGCCAACAACCTGGCGCTGGCGAAAGCGAAGGGCGAGTTCCTGATGCTGCTCAACCCGGATTGCCTGTTGCAGGAGGACTCGCTGACCACGCTGGTGCAGTACCTGCGTGACCATCCTGACGTGGGCGCGGTGGGGCCGAAACTGCTCAACCGTGACGGCAGCTTCCAGGTGACCAGCAAACGCGGGTTGCCTACGGTGTGGGCGTCGTTCTGCAAGCTGTCCGGCCTGTCCAGTATGTTCCCCCGATCGAAATTCTTCAACCGCTATGAACAGGGCCATCTTGATCCTGACGAGGTCAATGAAGTAGAAATCCTGGCCGGCGCGGCGATGATGATCCGCAAAGAGGTCTATGAGCAGGTAGGCGGCCTCGACGAGGATTACTTCATGTTCGGCGAGGATGTGGACTGGAGCTGGGCCATCGCAAGGGCCGGCTGGAAATTGATGTACGTCCCGACCACACAGATCGTACACTATAAAGGAGAATCCACTCGCCAGAAGGGATTTGACCGAGAACACCATTTTTACAACGCCATGCGGTTGTTTACCCGCAAGCATTCACGTTTCGGCCTGCTGGCGCGCAGCGTGATCGAACTGGGCATCTTCGTGGGCGAAGCCGTGGCTCGGCTCCGGAAAAATACCGCGATCTGGGCTCCCGCACTGATTGACATGATCATCATATTCAGTCTGTTCATTCTTGGCTATTACATTCGGTTTACCTATTTTCCCACCATCTGGGGTCCGCCGCCGATGCCGCTGTTCCCGGCGGTCTGGGCGGTCTGCGTGGCCTATGCGATGATCGGGGTCGGTGGATTGACCTTCATGGGCGTGTATACTTCGCACCGGGTGGACTCCCGCCGGATCCTACTCGGGCTGCTGTTTGCATTTGCCTTGGTGGGGACTCTCGCCTATTTTTGGAAAGCGATCCAGTTCAGCCGGGTGGTCTTGGGAAGTGTCAGCATTTTGCTGATCTTTATTCTGCCGGGCTGGCGACGGCTGGCGACGATGATCCGTGGTGGAGTAAAACGCCGGATCGTGATCGTGGGAGCGGATCGTTTGGGACAGGAAGTGGTGCGCAGGGTGCGTGACGGCAGCTTCCCGGATGTGGAGCTGGTCGGCTGGCTTGTGTACGATGAATCGCGCCTGGGTGACACGGTGGATGACCTGCCGGTCCTGGGACGAGCGGATCAATTGTCTCAGATCGCACGCGAGCACCGTGTGCGTGAGGCCTTGTTCTCATCGGCATCCGCCTCCTACGAGGACATCTTCCGAATCGCTTCGCAACATCCGGCGAAAGGGGTCGCCATCCAGGTGATTCCCGACGGGTTCGACAAAGACGTCCGCATGCCGTTGCTGGCGATTGATGTCGCCGGCGGCTGGTTCAGCGAACTGGTCGGCGCCGATCGACCAACCATTCAGATGAGGCAACGATGACTCGTTTCGTGTTCGATTTCGAAAAACCGATCATTGAGCTGGAAGAAAAGATCAAGGAAATGCGCGAGCTTTCCTCTTCCGGCGATGTGGATATTCAGGACGAGATCGCCAAGCTTGAGGAGAAGGCTCAGAAGAAACGGCAGGATGTATACAGCAAGCTGACCCGTTGGCAGCGGGTGCAGATCGCTCGCCACCCCGCCCGTCCTTTCATGCTGGATTATGTCGAGCGGCTCACGTCGAACTTCGAGGAACTCCACGGGGACCGTCATTTCGCCGACGACCACGCCATCGTGGCCGGCCTGGCCACCATGGAGGAATTCCGCATCGCGCTCATCGGTCATCAAAAAGGCCGGAACACCAAGCAGAACATGTACCGCAATTTCGGCATGCCCAATCCTGAAGGCTACCGCAAGGCGTTGCGTATTATGAAGCTGGCGGAGAAGTTCGGCATGCCTGTGGTGACGTTGATCGATACGTTCGGCGCGTATCCGGGACTGGGCGCGGAGGAACGCGGCCAGGCGGAAGCCATCGCCCGGAACCTGTTCGAGATGAGCCGGCTCCGTGTGCCCATCATCGCCGTGGTCATCGGCGAGGGCGGCAGCGGCGGCGCGCTGGCGCTGGGTGTGGCGGACCGCATCCTCATGATGGAGTATGCCATCTACTCGGTGATCAGCCCGGAAGGCTGCGCCTCCATCCTCTACCGTGACGCCACCATGGCGGACAAGGCGGCCGAAGCGCTGAAACTTACTTCCGCCGACATTGACGAATTGGGCATTGTCGACGAGATCATCCCGGAGCCGGAAGGCGGCGCGCACCGTGACTGGGAGTTCGCGGCCGGCAACTTGAAGAAGACCATCCTGAAACACCTGCGTGTGCTCCGGCGGGCCAACGTGGACAAAATGATCGACCGCCGCATCGAGAAATACGGCAAGATCGGTTTCTTCGAGGAGGAAGCCGCAGAATAGCTCTTTTTTCATCGCCCCCCTCACGCACCCACTGCCGAAAGTGGCCTTGCAGGCATTTTCGGACGGCCCTCCCTGAAGGGCGACGTGCAGGTCGTTGTTTCATATTTCAAAGCGAGAGCCCTCTCAAGAGTGACGACGACGCTGATCCACGCCCGGTTCATCTCAGAGCGTATTCAGGCTTTTGCAGAATTCTGATGTCTCTCATTCCAGCGAAGCAGACTGTATCAAAATGTCCA
>CAZYOC010000108.1:0-13905 GCA_964648415.1 uncultured bacterium
AGTCCGAGATCGACCGGATCGCCAACACCACGAACTACAACGGGTTGTACCTGATTAACGGCGAGTACTCCGAAGGAACGACCGGCCTGAAGTTCCACATCGGCACGTACAACGTCCACAATCAGGACTACTACTACGTCAACATCGGCGACCTGCGGTCCTCCGCCCTTGGCCTGAGTGGAACCAACCTGTTGAACACCGTGTCCGCGCAGAACACCATCGATTCGCTGGATACCGCGATCGACAACAAGGACACCGAGCGGACCAAGGTCGGGTCGTATGTGGAACGGCTGCAGAACAGCCTGCTGAACATGAAGATCACCAAGGAAAACCTGGTGGCGTCGGAGTCGATGATCCGTGACGCGGACATCGCGGCAGAGATGAGCAACTTCGTCCGTTCGCAGATCCTGTTCCAGTCCGGCATCAGCATGCTGGCCCAAGCGAACATGGTGCCGCAGATGGTCGCCGGCCTGATCGGCTAATTACCGAACAGGTTGATCGGGAACCCATTGCTGGTTGTTGAGCCCGTAAGATCGCGCGCAACAAGCGTCCTCCCCCGGCTTGCAGCCGTTACGCAGGACGAGTATACCCGGGAGTCTTCTCCGCGCCTACGTTGGAGCGCGAAGGATGACTTCCGGGTCGTTTCTTTTTGTCACCTGGTTAGAAACTAGGGACAGACGGTAGTTTTTGGTTGTTCATTCCGGATCAGGCGCTATAAATCCGTCCCGATGGAGACGTAGTACTTTGGTTTGGAAATGGAGTGCCAGTTGTTCTCCCACGCCATATCCCATTTCAGCAGGAAGATGCCCAGGTTAATCCGCGCGCCCCAGCCGTACCCCACCGCCACATCCCGGAAATGGTCGCCCTGGTACGGGTAGGGTTGGTGAAACATCTTGAAGCCTTCGGGTTGTCCGGGGGGCGCATTGTCGCCGTACCAGGCCGCTCCGGCATCAAGGAACAGCGCTCCCCGGATATTGTAGAAGAACAGCGGCAATGGCCACCCGAACAGCATCTGCCGGATCAGCGGAAAACGGAATTCCTGGTTGTACAGCAGGTAGCGGGTGCCGTCCTTCTCGTAGTAGTCCGTCCCACGCAGGGGTGTGGCGAATGACGAGAAGTAGATATCGTCGATATCCACGCGGATATCGCCACCCTGGAAGCGGCGGTTGATCCAGTTGGGCACGCCTCCCAGGAAGAAGCGTTGCGGATCCTGGCCGAAGCTGGCCCCTCCGGAAAGCCGTGAGGCGATGACGAAATCGAGCCCCAGGTGCCAGTACTGGCGGGCGTCGAAGGACAGCGTTTTGAAATCCAGGCCCCACTTATTGTCGTCGGCGAACTTGGGGCTGTAAGAGAAGCTGGCCCGCCACCGGCGGCCGTTCATCGGTCCCGTCCACCCCCACAGCGTGTTGTCCGACACATAAGACAGGGTGGGCAGCATGAAGTGGCGCGTTTCTTTATGTTCATAGTCGCGCAGATCCCAGTTCCATTCGTCGCGCTCGATGTTGACCACGCCCATGGAGAAGTCGATCCGCTTGTATTTGTCCAGCGGATAGATCGCGTCCAGCGAGATTCCGTAATTCCGGTCCCGGTACTCGCCGTAGTTGAAGAAGTAGACGTTGTGGAACACCCCGCCGCCGTAATCGAACCGGTTGGCCAAGTGATAATAATAGAAGGCGAAATTCGAGTTCTCGAAGCTGTAGTACAGGTCGGTCAGCACGTAAATGATATGGTTGCCCAGCACATCGCTGAACATGATCTGCCCCATGCCCTGGAGGCCGAAGTAGGTGTTGTATCCCGCGGTGGCGTTGACAATGTCCGGGGAGAACTTGAGCTTGTATTCTTTCTGGACAAACTCGCCGTCCTCGGTCATCAGCGGCCCCTGCTCCTCCTCCTTCTCCGCCATGCGGGCGCTGTCCTCACGGGCCTGGTCCTCGAGGTAGTAGGGACGGAAGACGTGGTTACGAAACGCCGACGTCTCCAGGTCTTCCAGCTGTCCCGGGCGGTTGTCCGGGATCAGGCGCACTCCGCCCGCGCCACGGTTTTCGGTGATCTCAGCGTCTTCTTCTTCTTCTTCCGGCGGCGGCATGGCTTCCGACGACGTGTCTTTACCGCCGGTGGAATCGTCATCGGCCTTGGTCAACCGGTCCTGCCTGGTCACTGTCCCCAACCGCTCGACTTGCAGTGTGTCCTTTCGCACCATCTCGCCGCGGGTAAGCTGTTCGCGTCGCGGGATGACAATCACTACGTCATCGCTGTCGGCGGCGAGGGAGTCGACGCCAAGCTGCATCGAGTCCGGTTCGGTCGTCCGGAAGCTTTCCCGGATTTGCTCCACGGGCAGTTTCAGAGTGACCGTGTCCGGTTGCGCGGTGTCGGTTTCGGTGGGTGTGTTGACGACAAAGGTGGTGTCCACCTGATGCCATTCCATCGGGAACGACATGGACACATCGGCCTGCAGACTGTCGCCGGTACGCTGAAGGTGCCGGTCCGCCAGCATGGTCATGTAGGCCGTGGGTTCCAGCTCCTTGCGCCGTTCCGGACGGAAGGGGTCCTTGTAGAGGAACACATCGTAGCCGGCGTTGTAGAAGCAGGAGAAGGCGACCGCGCCTTCCCGGGACCAACTGGGCTGCACGATGCCGGTGAGGATATCCGTGATCGCCCAGGAGTCACCGCTCTCCAGCGACATCAGGTAGAGGTTCTGGACGCCGTTGCGGTCGGACACAAAACTGATGGTATCTTGTGCGGGAGTGAATGAAGGCGTCCGGTCGTGGAAGAATCCCTCGGTGATCCGCTCAACCCCGCCCGTCTCCACATCCAGCATGTACACGTTGCTGTAATGGTAGGCGTGGTTGTGCATGTCGAAATCGTCGCCGGGCTCGCCGATGAAGTCGAGGCGATCGGAGATGAAGAGCAGCCGTTTGCCGTCGGGCGACCAGTTCGGGTCGAAATCGCTGAACACATCGTCCGTCAGACGAGTCACGCTGGTGTCGCGCAAATCTACGGTATAGATATCCGACTGGCCGTTATGGAACCCGGCGAAGGCGATATGATGGCCGTCGGGCGACCAGGTCGGGCTGTAGATTCCATCCAGCCCCAGCATGAGCTCGCGGGTGATCTCTCCGGATTCCACATGCAACGTATAAAGAGCGTCCTCCGGGCCGGACTCCGCCACAAAGGCGATCTGGCCGCCGTCGGGCGACCAGCCGATCCAGGGACGCATCCACAGCAGTTTCTCAAACAGGTCGATCTGCGAGCCTTTTACCAGCCGGCGCTCGATCTCGCCGGTCACGGTGGAAAGCAGGTAGATGTTGAAATAGTCGTTCTTGTTCGACAGGAAGACCAGTTTGTCTCCCTTGGGGGAAAGCGCCGGTGAGGTGTTGACGAAATTGTACCACTCCTCGTGGTCGGTGAGCTGCTGTGCGAAATCGCCGGGGGCTTCATAGTCGGCGGCGGTGGGCCAGATTTCGCGTTTCAGGTGTCGCTGCCACCGCTTGTTCAGCTCCTCCAGGTCTACGCCCAAGGTGAGCTTGAAGGCCCGCGCCGGATCACGGCTCGAGCGGATCTTGTGCATCAGTTCGCCGATCTTTTCCGCACCGTAACGCTGCGAGATGTACCAGAGGACCGATTGCCCGCCCTTGTAAATGAAATACCCCTGCAACCGGTTGATCGGCATCAGGTAGTCGTTGATAATCGCGTCCCGGATGTACATGTCGGAGTCGGTGTCCCACCCGTAATTCGATTCATATTCCGCCAGCCCCTCAATCAGCCACAGCGGCACGGGCATCCGGCTGACACCCGTGACGATACTCTGCAACCCGTCCCCGTAGAGCATCCTCAGCGTCACGGCGTGGGTCAGCTCGTGGTGGATGACGTGGCGGAATTTCTCGTAGTTCCCCTCGAACGGGATCACCACGCGATTCTTGAGAAATTCGGTGAACCCGCCGGTGGATTCGCCGATGAACCCGCCCACGTTGGTCTGCTGGAAGGCGTTGTGATTGGGATAGACGATGAAAATGACACGAGAAGTAAGCTGCCAGTCGAAGGATTTCTGGATGTCCTGCAACGCCCGTTCCGCGGTCCAGGCGGTAAACTCCGCGATCTCGTACTCGCCTTTGGGATGATAGACGTCAAAATGCTCTGTGCGGAGGTAGTACCAGTCATACTCCTCGTAATTGACCTTGTTCTGGCCGAAGTACTGGGCGGACACAACGCCGGGCAACACGCCGAGCAGCAGGAGCAGCAGAGTGACGCTCCCAGCGACGCGTAGCGTGCGCTTGAAGAAATCTATCGGGAAAAAATGAGGCATCGTTGTCTTCGCGTTGGTCAACCGTGTTCCTTGGTTATACCCGGTTGCGCCCGGATAGGATCCCGGGGTTTCATTGGATCGGTCTGACTCAGAGCCGTCGTGACGAGAAAAGGTGTGACAATGCAGGGCCGAACGCAACACCGAGCCGTGACCGGACGCGATTGCTGAGTGGCTCGGAGCCCGGCTCCGGTGGAGCGGTTTTTATTGTGATACAGTCTGGTAAGCGGGAACCGAAGCGTAGCGTAGCTTGCGGTGTCCCGCAGTTTGGGACAGCCGTGAATCCAGACATGTCTATATACTACAGGATGTTATCAATGAATACCCCGCATTGAACACGCCTTCGGTTCTGGATTGCCAACATGCTATAATCTTGCACCTTGCCTGGATTCCCGCCTTCGCGGGAATGAGACTCGTTGGACATTATGATACAGTCTGTTTCGCTGGAATGAGAGCGGTTTCAATTTTGATACAGTCTGGTAAGCGGGAATGAGAGTGGGTCCGATTCTGCGGCGATCTGCCATATCAGAACCGTGTCGCAACCGAGGCGTGCACCACAGCTTGGTTCACGCCCCCATCAGAGGGAACCGCCAGCGCGATCTTCATCAAGCCCGCCGGGGTCGCCACCTGGATACCCAGGCCGAAGGCCTGTTTCCATTCCGTAGCATCGGGTCTCGCGAGCACCGCCGCATCCGCCAGGGCGAACACCCTCGACTCCGGCCCCAGCAGACGACGCAGCTCGAGGGTCGCCCATCCGGCTCGCGGAGCCGCCAGGCTGTTCTGCAAGTAACCACGCAGGCTGCCCTCGCCGCCGATCCGCACCCACTCCGCGAAGGGAGCCTCGCCGTCCTGTACGGTCACCTCCCGCCAAGCCAGTCTGCCGTGCAGCACCCAACCGAGCAGCAGCGGCCGGTTATGGCGAGCGTCCAGATGGTGCACGAACTGATCCGCGCCTGTGTCATCCGTGGGAATGAAACGCGTCGTCTTCATGACATACAGGCCGCCCGAGGAAGGGTTGGAGGCACGGTCCCGGGTGTCGATGCGGACGCCGCCCGAAAACCCGACCAGGCTGTAGGAGAGGCTGTCGATGCCCTGCGCCAGGCTGTCGGCATGAATATCCCGTCGCTCCACGCCCCCCGTGAGCTCCCAGGTCATGCCCGCCAGGTAGGCCGCCTCCAGCCCGAATACCCGTGTCACGTACACCGAATCAACGACTTCCTGCGAGAAATGCAGATCCAGATTCACCGGCGCGCCGAGCACATACGGTTCCCGGTAGCCGAGAGCGAACGTGCGTTGCGATTCGCCGTCACGCTGCCAGTTCAAACTGAAACGGCGTCCGGTACCGAACAGGTTGCCGAAGAGGGCGTCAATGCCGCCTGCCAGGCCGTTGCCAGTAACTGCGTCCGGGGCATACCCCAGCGCACCGGAAATGCTGGAGGTGGGTTGCTCCGCCACCGGGTAGATCAGGCCGAATTCGCCGTTGCCCTCGCGATAGACTTCGGGCGTCTGCACGCGAGCGAACCAGCCGGTGCGCTGCAAGCGTCTGCGGGCGCGTTCTGCACGGCGCGGGTTGTAGCGATGGCCGGGTTTCAGGGCGAGAATACGGCGCGCCACTTGAGGTCGTGTACGTTCCAGCCCCGCGACTTCCACATGGTCGATCGTGACCGCCAGGCCGGGTGTGACCTTCATCTCTGCGGTGATCGCGACCAGTTCACCCTCGAATCGGGGGGTCAGGCGGCGAGTTTCCACCCGTGCGAAAGGATAGCCCTGGTCTTCCAGCCACGCCAGGGTGCGTTCAAGATCCGAAGTCCAGATGGCGGGATGAAAGAGATCACCTTCCCGGGAGCGAAGACGAGCGCGGATTTCCGGTTCCCGTCCTCCCAGCGGGCCGCTGATCAGGAGCGTATCGACCACGGCTTCCGGGCCTTCATCCACCGTGATCTGAAGCGTGATATAGCTGGAATCTTCGCTGAAAACGGGAGTGTATGTCGGAACGGTCGCCAGGAACCAGCCGTCCGCCGCCAGTGCGAACAGCAGGGAATCCTCGCCCGCATGAATGTGCTCAAGCGGGTAGGTCTCTCCCTCCCGCAAACCGGTCATGGCCGCGGCTGCGCCTTCCGATAGCCGCCCACGCGTCTCGACACCGATCCGGTAGAGGCGTACCTCATGTGTTTCTCGCTCTCGCTGAGCCAACGCCGCCGCAGTCAAGGCGAGTATAAGAAATCCGGTGAGTGTGGTTCGCATGCGCCCGGTCTGCTTTACGTGATCCGGCTTACGCCGGGTTTCCATGAGAGTACTCCTGAAAGTACAACACATGTTCCCGGCGTGTCATGCTTGCAGGGACCTCTGACCCGGATATTTTACGAACGAACCACGGAAGTGGTTCTCTGCCATAGCCCAAGGTACGCGCCGTCCGTTTGGCGCGCACCTTGGGTACGGGTTGTACCACATCCCTCAACCCCGGCAGCGGGTTGCATGAAACAACAACAAACTGTCGTCATGTGATTCAAAGCCGAAAACCCTTAAAACCGATTCTATACAGACTGTTGCACAATAGGACCCTATCTCATTCCAGCGAAGGCTGGAATCCAGACAAGGTGCAAGAATACAAAATGTTAGCAATTCTGAACCGAAATCGTGTTTAATAGTTGGCTTTCATAGTTAACATATTGTAGTATATAAACATGACTGGATTCCAGCCTTCGCTGGAATGAGAGACATCAGAATTCGTGCAACAGGCCCTATATACATGTTGTGAGTGTCCTCTCACGTCTGTTTGCGTGCGAAGAACCCCAGAATCACTCCCAGCGCCACCGCCCAGACCGCGGCCAGCCCGACCTGGAAATGGTCCGGCAGGATGAAGGTGATGGTGTGGGCCGGGATCCAGAACCAGAGCAGCGTCTTCCAGGCTTTCTGCAAGCTGGCCCAGTCCATGTCCTTGTGTTCAATGGCGTTGTCGGTCCAGCGGTGGAACAGCATCATCATAGGCCCGAACAGCAGGTTGGTGAAGACGGACACCGAGCAGGCTCGCCAGACGAAATGGCCGCCGAGTTCGGGCCAGAGACCCTTGTGAACGAGGGCGTCGAAGAAGCCGAAAAAACCGGCGAAGGCATACTTGAACGTGATTCCCAGGAATCCCCAGACCACAACCTTGGCAAGCAATCGCCAGGGGCCGGGTCCGAAGAAATACCATTTACCGAGACGAATGCGTCCGGCCAGCAGCTCCCCCGCCATGCCGAGGATGGCCACCTGGATGGCGCTGGACAAAATGGGGTGGGTTTTTACCGTGTGGATGTACCAGTCGAACATGACGGCTCGCTTTCTGTCGTTTTCCGGCCGCAGCCCGGGTCAGGAGGTGGGCAGCGGTATCACGATCCAGGTTCTTCCCATTCCCATCCGTCCGGCGGGTCGTATTTCCAGCGTTTATGCAGCCAGAGGTACTGTTCGGGCGCTTCCCGGATGGCGGCTTCCGCACGCTGGTGTAATTCGTAGAGCAGCGTCTTGGTGTCCTGTTTCTTGTCGCCGGTGTAAGTGAGGGGTACTGGACGGATGGTGACATGCTGGACACCGTCGATATGCCGGCCGGTCAGCATCAGCACGGGCGATTTCGTTTTCAGGGCGAACACGGCGATCCCGCGGAAGGTGGAGGCGGGACGGCTGAACCAGGGGATAAACTCACCGCCCGCCCCCCCTGACTGATCAATCATCATGGCGATTAAATGGTTGTCACGCAGCGCTTTGACAATGCCACGCATGGCGTTCTGCCGCTTGACAATATGTACGCCCACCGCCGCCCGATGTTCGTCGATCAGGTCCTCGATCAACGGGTTGGCCTGTTCTGCGACCACATAAGTAGTTTCCATCCCGCGGTTGGCCGACCAGGCGCCGTTGAGCTCCCACAGGCCGAAATGAATGGTGGCGACCAGGGCGCCTTTTCCCTTTGCGAAGACCTCGTGGAGGTATTCCTCGCCGTCGACCTTCACCCACCTTTCCATTGCCTCGCCTTTGAGCGCCGGGATGCGGGATGTGGCGGCCAGGGTCATGCCCATGGTTTTGTACGCCCCGCGGACGGTGCGGTTCACCCAGGCGTGATCCTTTTCGGGAAAGGCGTGCGCCACGTTGTCCCGGGCGACCTGTTTCCGAATGCCGATGATATCGTGCAAGAACAGCCCGATCCCGCCTCCGACACGCAAAGCGTTCCGGTGCGGCAACAAGCGGAAAAACCCGGCCACGCTCGAGGCGAGGGCGTATTCCACACGGCGTTGAAGCTTTGTTTTCTTATGTCTACTCATGGGAAAACAGGTTGTGTTGTTGACATGACGCCAAGGTGATTCCCCTTGTGCTCCATTGCAACGGATATGACATGTCGCTGAACCGTTCCCGTCAAAGCAATTTGCCCCGGGCAGCTTGTCGTTGGTAACAGGATTACCGATCTCCCACAACGATGAACGCCGCTGGTGTCCCAGGTGTAAACGGGTCATCGCTGCCCGGGTCTAAACTAAAATATGGCAAATTGTTACAGTTCTAATAGAAACCCGGGCAGTGATCAAAAGATAGTGGAATAGTTCGGCGATTCGTTCATTGCCATGATGAATTATGCACGAAGCATCTCGCATCAAGCTGCCCGGGGCAAAACCCATCATACCTGGTGCAATGGAGCACGATTGAAACATTTGTGGTTAACGTGACGGCTGCATCGGCAGGCGGACGGTGAACGATGTGCCTTCGCCCTGCCGGCTCTCCACGGATATGGCGCCGCGGTGGGCTTCCACGATCCGTTTCACGATGGCCAGCCCCAACCCGCTCCGGCGAGATTTCCCGTGAGTGACAAACGGGTCGAAGATTCCGGTCAACCGCTCTTTGGAGATGCCGATGCCGGTATCCTTGACACAGAACCACCACTCATCCTTATCCACACCCGCTTCCAGGGTGATGTCTCCGCCTTCGGGCATGGCTTCGGTGGCGTTGAGGACCAGGTTTTCCAGCACCCGGCCGATCCGGTCTCGGTCGAACAGGGCGGTCGCGGTGGTGGAGGCTATGTTGGCGCGCAGTTGCACGGGAAAGCGCTGGACCAGTTCACGCAGTGTCGTAACATGCTCGTTGAGGAATCCAGCGACGTCGTACGGCTCCAGCATCAGGCTGGCGTGGCCGCGGGAGAAGTCCAGCACTTCCTGTGTCATGGCCATCAAGCGGTCGATCTGGCCGACGACCACCTTGGAAAACTCCTGGATTTCCTTGTCTTTGTGGGTCAGCGCCAGGGCCTGGGTCTTGCCGCGGATCAGGTCCATGGGGTTCTTCAGATCGTGGATCAGGGCGTCGGCGAAATTGCCCAGCGCGGCGAGAGACTGTTGCCGTGAAAACTGAGCGCCCTTGCGTGCCCGCTGGATCGCCAGCGAAGCGTGGAGGCCCATGTCCCGCACGAACGCTTCGTCGTCTTTGGTGAACTTCCCGGTGTTCTTGTTCAGGAGCTGAATGACGCCGATGATTTCACCGTCGGGACTGCGCAGCGGCATGGTCAGCATGGAATGTGTCAGGTAGCCGGTCAGCTTGTCGTAGCTGTAATCGAAGCGTTTGTCGGTGTAGGCGTCCTCGAGGTTGACAGTTTTCCCGGAGGCCGCTACATCGCCGGCCACACCCTGGCCCAGGGGGAGCCGGATCTCGCTGATCTGCTCGTCCTGCATCACGCGGGTAATGAGGTCGCCGGAGGCGTCGTCGATGAGGTACAGCGTACACTTGTCCGCGCCGGTGTGCTGTATGGCGGCGGTCCAGATGGCTTTCAGGATCTCGTCGAGGGACAGCGGCGAATTGAGCGCCTGGCTGACCTTCATAATGGCTGAGTGGCGGTGATGATGGAAGAGCAGCCGCCGGGTGACGGTATCGTAATCATGAAAGGTTCGCGGCAACACCAGGGTGGAAAAGGTGATGGCGGTTTCGGGGTTGTCGTCCATCATGCGGCGGAACGCTTCGCGCGGCATCATCCAGCCTCGTGTGTCCTCCAGCGCCACGGCGGTGGTGGGGGAACGGAGGCCCAGGAGGGTGGATTCGCCCAGCCAGTCGCCCGGATGCTTGGTCAGCGGGTCGATCCGGGTGAGTTCTTCGGGGGAATCGGAGAATTCTTCCTTGATGCCGCCCTCTTCGATGAAGTAGACCCCGCCCGAGTACATGCCTTCCCGGTAGAGGACTTCGCCGGCGTCGAGGAGGAACGGTTGAAAGCAGGCGTCCAGGCGGGCGGCCTGGTCCTCGGTCAAACGTGAAAACTGGGTGGTGATGAACTTTTTCTTCATGTGTGTTCCTCTACCTTCACACGTCCGTGCTACTGTCCGCCGAGGCGTTGCCGGGCCAGCAGCTTGGCTTCGATCAGCTCCTGGTGGCTCAGGTTCAGCAATCGTTGAAATTTGTGGATCATGTAATCTTCCTGGGGATCCAGGCGGCCATCGGCCAGGATAACTTCCCAGACCTCTTCGAGCAGGTGCACCTTCTGGTTTCGTGACAGAGATTCGTTGATGCGCCGGGTAAAGGGAAACAGGTCCAGCTCGGCGTCGACGGCGGTTTCGGCTTCGTTGAGGAGCCGGTCGGCGTCGGCCGGGTCCAGCTCGAAGCGGTGGTGGAGGATATCGAACACAAACTCACGTTCCTGCCGGGAGAAATCGCCGTCGGAGCGTGCGGCTTCCAGCAAGAGCACGCCGACCGCCATGGAATAGTCCATCGCGTCGGGTGTGGCGGGCGCGTCCTGTGCGCCGGTCAGGAACTGTTTAAGCCTGGACAACATACGCGCGTCCGTTGTTGGCGTTGTCGTTGCGGGTAGACCTTGTCGTTGAAGCAAAGTACACTCCCGGCGTGGGGGGATCAAGCCGGAGCGCGTCCGGATCTGTCGACCTGCGCCCACCGCCATTTGCCCCGGGGAGCTTGATGTGAAACGATTGGAAACATATCCACCATCGTTATGAACAAATCGTCTATCTCTTTCACCTTCCTTTGGTCGCTGCCCGGGTTTATACTGGAACTGTAACCTCTTTTCGACGTTTAGTTTAGACCCGGGCGGCGATGCACCGACGAGGACGATAGGATCCATTTGGGTTCATTGTTGGAGGCGACAGTATGTCGAGTTGCCCACATCAAGCCGCCCGGGGCAAAAATTGTTCACAATACGTGCAAGGAACCACAAAATCAGACACCCTGTGTCATCCGCAATCTAGAGGGTTGTCTCTGTTGGAGAACCCCGATTTCTGCTTATTTTACCTGAACAGATTATGAGGGGGTTGTTCAGCATGATGGGATACAAGCAGCACAACAAGGAATTGATCTCCATTGAAGAGTTTATGGGGGTCTCGGCGGCGATCAATTACCAGCTCTCGGCGGAGCAGCCGGATCTGAAAGCGATCCTGGCCAAGGTGTTCACGGGGCGTCCCATTCTCTACATGGAGGCGCTTGAGGAGGGGGTGAAGGTGCTGCTGACCGGGTACGCCGGCAAGAGCCGTGAGCTGGGCACCTATGCCGAGATCCACCCGTTGCGCACAGCTTCCATCCTGGCGCGGTGCATGGAGGAGCCCAGCCTGCTGGATATGATGGGCGCGTTGCTGCATGATGTGGAAGAGGATCTGAACCCGGAAAATATGGGCCGGGACCGGTGGAACAAGCTGCAGGAGACGCTGCGTTCGACCAAGGACACCATCGACATTCATCACCAGTGGTTTTTGGGCGAACGCATGGCGTTGTACCGTCGCGAAGCCCACCAGCCGTACTCGGTGTACCTGGGCAACCTGCTGGACGCCGCCCCGGACAACAAGGCCGACCTGCTTCATGTGAAGCTGGCCGACCGTCTCGACAACACCCTCGACACGCAGCTCTACCTGCCCAACATCTCCAACTACAACTTCTACCGGTTTGTTTTCGACCTGCTGTTTGTGCCGGATTTCCCGGGCGTGAAGATCAACGAGTACCATTTCGTGCCGGCGTCGAAACAGGGCGTGAAGCTGCTGTCCCAGCTCTTCAAGAACACGATTTTCCTGTCGCTGATCCGTCAGGACGGCCTGGAGCACCTGACGCCGACCACGCACCGGCTGTTCAACGGGTTGGCGGTGGCCAGCATCCGGGAAGCGCAGTGGATCGCGCTGGAGCTGTTCTCGTCAGATTATATCAACATCAACCGTCAACGCGAGCTGATGCTGGCGACGATGGAGTACACGTTCAACGGGGGCGTGAACGCGATCCGGCCCTTCAGCGACGACAATCTGCTGGACGGGACCTATGTGGAGAACTTCGCTGTGGCGTCCTCGAAGCAGCGCAAAGAGAAGATGGCGGAGTTGTTTTTGGCGAAGGACCAGCTCACGGAAGTGATCGTGGCGTTTATCGCGACGTTTTCGGCGTTTCTGAACCTGCCGGACTTCTACATTGAGGGGATCGGCCGGACCGGGATCAAGCCGATCGGGCAGGGGCCGGCGAGCGCTGACATTGCGACGGAAGTGGAATAGTTTTCGGGTGCTCCTTTGCTCGAATCTAAACATCGTCTATACAGGCTGTTGCTGAATTCTGATGTCTCTCATTCCCGCGAGCCAGGCTGTCGCAGAATCAAACCCACTCTCATTCCCGCGAGCCAGACTGTCGCAGAATCAAACCCACTCTCATTCCCGCGAAGGCGGGAATCCAGGCAAGGCGCAAGAATAGAATATGTTAGCAATTCTCCCGGGACTGTATTCAAGCCCAACGAATCTCATTCCAGCGAAGGTGGGAAGGCGGGAATGAGATCCATTGGACATTTTGATACAGTCTGGAAGGCGGGAATGAGATCGGTTCCTATTGTGCAACAGTCTCCATATTCATTGACAGCAAACACGGGGGGTAAAATGTCGTTATTGCTTAGCTTTGCGCCGTGGATTACCTTCTGGATCCTGGTGAGCAATGATTCGTTTCTGGAAGCTGTGTGGATTGCTTTTGGCATAGCGTTTTTATTGAACATCAGGACTATTGTCAAAGGATCCGTGAAGATCCTGAACCTCGGTTCTACGATTTATTTCCTGCTTCTTGCGGCGGCGGCCACCCTTCTCCATGTCGGCTATCTGGAGGAATACGCTTATATGGCCGGCAACCTTGCCCTCACCCTGATCGTTCTGATCTCGATCCTGATCAAGAAGCCCTTTACGCTGCAATATGCGCGCGAGCAGGTGGATAAAGAACATTGGGATACGCCGGGGTTCTACCGCACCAACCTGGTGATTTCATGGGGCTGGTTTTTTGCTTTTGTGGGGATGACCATTTCCTCGGCCTTGCTGGGGATTTTCGAGGAGAAGGAAACTCTTCTGAACTGGATCATTCCCAACCTGTTCCTGGTGGCTGCAATCAAATTCACCGACTGGTACCCGAAGCATGCAGGTGCTGCTGCCCGGCAGGAATGACACTCGGTAATGACACTGGTTGTGTCTTGCGACGGGGGCATGGCCCGATTTGCCACGTCCGAATCTTGAATCACTGACGACTGCCAGCTATGGATGACGCCGGTAACATCTGTGCGTCTCTGTATTCTTAAGCCGGCATGGCCCGATTTGCCACGTCCGAATCTTGAATCACTGACGACTGCCAGCTATGGATGACGCCGGTAACATCTGTGC
>CAZYOC010000109.1:0-13900 GCA_964648415.1 uncultured bacterium
ATTCCAGCCTTCGCTGGAATGAGATCGGTTCCTATTGTGCAACAGCCTGTATAGACCCGGGCAGCGATTGACTGTATGATTGATACATCTCAAGCCTTGTTCATTGCCACCGGATCTGACGCTATCATCCTGCTCGCAACAAGCTGCCCGGGGGCAAATAGCAGTCTCGGATCGAGACAATTCCATCATCGCGGCTAACGAGGTGAGACCAACCAGTCGTATCTTGCCCTCCAACCCGAGACGAGGAGCCGTACATGACTCCCAAACCACCGGCCAATGTGATGCCCCTGCCGTCCCTGCGCCGCGCGACACTGGATTCGCCCTGCATTGTAGGCCTTCTGTTCGATCAGGAACTGCCTGCACTTCCCGACCGAAGCGACTTCCACCTGGTTCACGTCGGCCCGCCGAAGCGTGTCTACCGGCAATCCCCGTGTCGGATCGCCCTGGAATACAATACGCTGGATCGTACTCGCACCCATAAAATCAAACTGCCTGACGGGAAAACCTATCCGTTGCTGCCCGATGGACTTTTAGACCGGCTTGTCAGCAGTGAACCGCTGGGGCTGGTCTGGACACGCTACGGCGCCCGGTTACGGTTCTATGCCCCTCGCGCCCGGAACGTCACCGTCCTGCTCTATCATCATCCCGGCGAACCTCCGGCGCAACGGCTGCCGCTCGATTTCAACGCCGACAGCGGCGTGTGGGAGGGCGACACCACCTTCTTCGAGAATCCCAACCAACGGTACTATTACGGCTACCGCGTCGAGGGTCTCAAAGGCGAGAAAGACATCTCCGACATCGTCTTCGCGGATCCTTACGGCTGGGCGATCTGCAAACGGAACACCTGGCAACGCGAATCGCTGACCGTGGTCCTGCCGCGCTGGATCTACGAACGTCAGCCGGCGGCGGGCCATGTGATCGTCCCGCCACGTGATCTGGTCATTTACGAAGCCCACGTCAAGGACTTCAGCGCGCTGGCCAGACCTGTTCCCCGTGAGCTGCGCGGAACTTATCCGGGCGCTGTGCATGACGCGGACGGCGGACCATTCCGCCATTTACAGGAGCTGGGAGTGACCGCGGTGGAATGGCTGCCGCTCGCGGATTACGACTACTACGAAGTACCCTACGATGACAATACGCTGCCGGTTCACAACACCTGGAACCGGTTCGCCCGCAACCACTGGGGGTACATGCCGGCGTACTGGTTCGCGCCGGAAGCGCGCTACGCCACCGGCCAGTCGACCGAGAGCGGCGACTGGATCGGCGTTGACGGCCGCCAGGTGCTGGAAATGCGCGAGATGGTGCGAAAGCTGCACGAGGTGGGGATTGCCGTCATTGTCGATGTCGTGTACAACCATGTGGCGCAGTACGGCCAGAATCCCATCCGCCAGGTGGATCCACTCTACAGCCTGCGTCACCGGAAGACCGGCCGCCGGATGAGTGACAGCGGCTGCGGCAACGATCTGGCGACAGAACGCCCGATGATGAGGCGACTTGTGGTGGAATCCTTAAAGCATTGGGTGAGGTTCTACGGGGTGGACGGCTTCCGTTTCGACCTGGCGGGCCTGCTCGACGAGGGCACTCTTGACGCCATCACCGTCGAGCTGAAAACCGAGCTGCCCCAGGTCCAACTGATCGCCGAGCCGTGGGGCGGTTATTACGATAAGAAACGTTTTTCGAAGCGGGACTGGGCATCGTGGAATGACCTGTTCCGTGACGGGATTCGTGGCTGGGAGCCCGGCAAGGTCGACGCGTTCCTGTTCGGCAAATGGCGGAGCGGTGAGAATGACAAGACCATCGTGCGTCACGTAAGCGGGAACCTGGCGGTGGACGGCGGCCCGTTTCGCAGGGAGACGCATACCGTGAACTTCCTCGCCTGCCACGACGGCTATACCCTCGGTGACTACGTCCGCATCGCAAGCGGTTGGATGGAGGAGGCCAAGCCGGGCAGCCGGGCGGAGTGCTATGACCTGCCGGAAAAGGTCTGGCGACGCCTGCGGCTCGGCTTCTTCCTGTTGCTGACCAGCCGTGGCCCGGCTATGTTCCTGCATGGCGACGAGTGGGGCCATGCGAAATGGGTGGACGCCGATGAGTTCAGCGGCCTTACGAAAGGCGTGCTCGACCACGACAGCTACAACAAGGATACTGTCACCAACTGGCTCGACTGGTCCCTGCGAGACCAACGAGGTTGTCGCAAAGTGTTCTCCTATGTGAAAGGGCTGATTTCCTTAAGGAAGCAGTATCCCGCTCTGAGAATCGCCCGGCGGGCGGATCTGCGCATGCTCAACGCGCCTTTGGAATTCGCGTTCGGTTACCGGATGAGTGTGGGACGCGACGAGCTGCTGGTGCTCGCCAATGGAGATCAGAAGCGGGAAGCCGAATTCAACCTGCCGCGCGGCCGATGGCGGATCCTGGCCGATCATGAATACGTAAACACGGAAAAGGGCCTGCGTCAGGTTGAAAGGACCATCGTATTGCCCGCGATCAGCGGAGCAGTATTGCGAGAAGGAAATGAATAGCCAGGATATTTTACGAAACAGGCGGTCTGACATCACAAACAGCGATGGATGACGCCGGGTGGGTCTTAGGCTAAAGCATGAGGGCAAGCCAAGATAGACGCTCCCGACACGCTCATCGCGGGATGGTTTGACAGTCTTATAGGGGTTCTTGCAAAGAATCGAACATACTAAGATTCTTAAGTACTTGTTTATTCTGGATCCCTGCTTTCGCAGGAATGACATCATGGGACATTTCATTCGAGAATCACTATATTCTGGATTCCAGCCCCCGATCACAACATTCGAGGGCAGGCTCTTCGCTGGGATGAGATCGGTTCCTATTGTGCAACAGTCCGTATATATATTCGCGTGCATTGTGTCCATCGGTTGACGTGAAAGGCGTCGCGGAATGCGTATCCGGCCATGCGTCCAACTTTATCTTACTGAAGAACCATTGCTCGTGAAATATCCGCGGTAGCGACGCATGGCTGACATGTTTTCAAGGGTAGATGATTTGGGACGATCAGGGTAAATACAGCGTCTTTTGCATAACCGTCGCGGTTGATGTTTGCAACCGGATGAAAAAGACACCGGAGGCTGCTTTCGCGGGTGACCAGGTTACGAGTCCTGTTCCGCCCGCGACCTGATTCACATAGACCTGTCGCCCAAGGACATCGTAGATGGCGATCTGCACTTTGGTATGCCTCGGCGCATAGTAGCGAATTATGAGCTGCTTGTTGAAAGGAGTTGGCCAGGTGTTCAACTCGAGCTGCGAGGGTAGCAAAGAGCTATTCTCATTTTCCACGGCGTTGTCAGGCGCCTCAATGTAGGCCGCCGTGGGAACATGGTCGCTGATGTAGGTGTGGTACGAGTTCCATTCATCCTGGAGCTGAATGGTCTCGCACTCGCCGTTACCGGAGAACACCTCGGTATAGAATTCATCGGTGACCAGAATATGATCGATGAAACGTCCTGAAGGAGGATGCGACGCCCAGTCGGGATCGCCGGTCATCCAGTCGTCCAGCCAGATCCAGTTTTGCGGGTCGTCCAGGAATACATGGAACGCGTTGTAGTTGTGAGAATCATCCAGCTCATCATTCCAGTCGCCCGCCAGCACCCACTGGTCCTCGCCGCCGTCCCCAATGATGCCGTCGATGTAGTTCTTCAGCAGTTCGCAGGCGTGACGGCGCTGTTCCAGATCCTCGCTGTCCGTACCCGCTTTCAGATGCATGGTGATGAAATTGAACGAGATCGTGTCGCCGTTTTCATGCATGGTCACCGGAACCTGGATCGGCGGGCGAGTCAGGCTGGAATTACCGAAGAGCTGGATCATGTCGCCCACGGTGACCGTTTCCGTGTTCCAGATGATCCCCGTCTTCAAATAGAAATTGCCGTAGGTGTCCGGGGAATACAACCCGTCCCAGCCGCTGAGATTGCTGACCAGTTGGTCGAAGTCTTCGACCGATTCAATTTCCTGCACGGCGATCAGGTCCAGTTCCAGGTCACGGATCAACAGGGTGAGGTAGTTGACGGTCAGGTTGCCCTCGAGGGGGAAATGCTCCCAGTTCCAGGTGGCGAAATCATGGGTCTCGTCCGATCCACGCGGATCCACCAGCCCAAACGCGGCGGTTGTCATCAGCAGAAAACCGGCAATGAGAAACAGGATGGAAGAGTTGCGCAAGGTTAACATGCAATCCTCGAGTATGCTGTCTGGTCTCGCTGTGCGGAGGCACGTTGAGTATTTTGTTTCAGTGTAATATACGGCGGCAGTTTGCGCCATGCTCGAGAGCAGCCAAACGGACGCTCGGAAGCAGTGTCCCCGCTGTCATTCCTGCGGAACAGACTGTCGCAGAATGGTACCCACTCTCATTCCCGCGAAGGCGGGAATCCAGGCAAGGTGCAAGAATATAAGAGGTTAGCAATTCCGAGCCGATATGGTATTCAATGCTCGGTTTGCATAGTTAACATATTGTAGTATATAGACATGACTGGATTCCAGCCTTCGCTGGAATGAGATTCCTCTCGCATTCTGGGACAGTCTCGGAAGCAGGAATCCAGTTATAACAAACAGTTGCGCAAGTCAACGATCCGCATACGTTTCATGCATGGTTGTTGGAAACTGTTGGCGAAAGAAATATAGAGAACTGGGTCTACAAGTTAAAATGAGGAGAATCAATAGCTTGTTTGAGGTGGCAGGCCCGGTTCCGTATATTGAAATGAACCTTCCACGTGTGGAGGAAAACACTGAGAGGAGGGCAATATGGTGCAAGATGGATGCGTGTCCCCGGCCGGAGGAGTGCTGGAGGATACCGAACAGGAGTCAACGCAGCAGGAAGAGGCTGCGGAAACGAAACCGAAGGGAGGCGGCATGACTGCACGAGTTGGGCGTCCTGCGCCGGATTTCGAGGCGAACGCCTATCACAACGGCGGCTTCAAAAGCGTGAAGTTGTCCGACTACAAGGGGAAGTGGATCGTCCTGTGCTTCTATCCGGGCGATTTCACCTTCGTTTGACCCACCGAATTGACCGCGGTCGCGGCCAAATACAGTGAAATTCAGAAGTTGGATGTCGTAGTTCTCGCCGTAAGCACCGATTCCCATTTTACCCACAAGATCTGGCAGAACGAGGAGCTGTCGAAGATGATCGACGGCGGCGTGCCGTTCCCCATGCTGTCCGATGGCAGCGGGGCGATTGGGCGCGCCTACGGGGTATACGAAGAGGCGGCCGGTGTGGACATCCGGGGACGCTTCATCATTGATCCCGATTTCGTCATCCGGGCGCAGGAAGTGCTGACACCGGAAGTGGGACGGAATGTCGCGGAACTGATCCGCCAGGTGCAGGCATTCCAGCATGTGGTGTCCACGGGCGAGGTGACGCCTTCGGGCTGGACGCCGGGCAAACCCACCTTGAAGCCGGGCTTCGACCTGGCAGGAGAGGTCTGGAAGGAGTGGAAACCGGAGATGGCTTTCGACTGAGAAACTCCGGCTGCACATAGATGGTAAACAGGACGGCGTATGGCAACAATTGCGATACGCCGTCCTGTTTTCGTGAGTAAAAGGAGAATATTTCGCAAAATAGACAGGCAGTCTTTCAAGCGGCGCATTTGGAATACATAAAGCATCATTGTAGGTATTCTTGGGATTTTCAGGTTTTGGGGGGGGGTTAAAGGTGGAGTATCATTTTTTTCAATATTGGCTCACCAACGGCTTTGCTTTTGGCTTTTGTTGTTGTATACTTCCGTGACCTGCATCACACCAACCGCTGGAGCTTCCAGTCACAATTGATTGTCATCGGGTATCAGCTGTAGCGCACAACCAGGAGTCGGATTCGTGGGGGAGCGGTACCAGGTTTGAACGCTATGCAGTACATGCGCCGCAGACAACGTGTGGGAAGGCGAGGAGCTGTCGGGGGATTGTTGCTGACGGCTGTATTGCTGTGCTGTATCTCAACCGCCGGAGCGGGCGAGCTTGGGCGGACCTTCCTGCAGGCGTTTGACCAGAAAAAGACCGGTGGAGCTACCCAGAACTACGGTGTCGTGCAGGATTCGTCCGGCTTGATTTACGTCGCCAACCTGATGCACGTGCTTGAGTACGACGGCATGCGCTGGCGAGCGATTCCTCACCCTCGCAGGTTACGTCCCCTCGCCATCACCATCGATTCCAGCGGGACCATCTTTGTCGGCTTCCAGGGCGATTTCGGGTATCTGCAAAGGGATGTTCTGGGTCGATACCAGGTTGTTTCTCTTGCGCACATCCTGCCGGATTCCATCCAACAGCCCGGCTATATCTGGAATGCGGTCACGTCTGGGCCTCATATCTACTTCCGTTCTCCGGATCGGGTCTACAGGTGGACCCCGGCGGTTACGAATCCCGAGAAGGGCGCCTTGAAGGTCTGGAGTTTCGCAGAAGGCAGCCGCTTGAAAGGTCCGTTCTTTTTTGGCGACACGCCGGTCGTCTGGCAGAACGAAGCGGGTTTGGTTGCGTTGAATGCCGACGGGGCTACTTCTCGCCTGCCGGGCGGCGAACAGCTTGCCGACATTCCTGTTCGTTGCGTCACAACACTGGATGACGGGGCGCACCTGCTGCTCTGTGAAGACATTGGCCTGTTCACGCTTTCCGGTGGCGTACTCCGGGAATTTGTATCCGAGGCGGACATCTACGCCAAACAGCATTTCGCTACCGGTTGCACCCCGCTGCCCAATGGCGACATCGCCATGGGAACCCGGTATGGCGGCCTCGCCATCATCACACAGCAGGGGCGCATTGTCCGGATTGTGGACAAGACGCTGGGACTGCCCGATGACAATGTCCAGGGACCGGTGCTGGTGGATGATCAATGGGGCTTGTGGGCGCCGTTGAACTATGGCATCGGCCGGGTGGAAGTCCTGTCACCGCTCCAGCAGTATGACTTCGAGCTGGGCCTGGAAGGCGGCATCAACAGCATCCTTCGGTTTGACGGTATCCTGTACGTGGGCTCTTCCCAGGGCGTATTTTTTCTGGAGCCTTCGGACAAGCCGGGGCGTCCCGCACGATTCCACCGTGTTCCCGGCGCCCGGGACCGTTGCTGGCAATTGCTCGCCGTCCATGGTGAGTTGCTGGCCGTGATGACCGATGGCATCTATGAAATCCGCGACCCGCATTTCGCACCCCGGAAGGTGCAGTCAATCGACATGGCCTATTGCGCTGCGTTCTCGCCCGATTCAACCCGGCTCTATGTGGGCGCGTATAACCAGGGACTGCATGTGCTGGAGTCGCACCATGGCGCCTGGCGCTACCGGGGAAAAGTGGAGGAGGCCTCGAGCCAGGTGCTGGAAATGATTGCCGACCGACGGGGCAACCTCTGGCTGATGACCAACTACGATCATATCGAACGGGTGCGTGTCGAATCGAATCAAGCGCCCGCGGAATGGCATGTCACAGTTTATGACACCTCACACGGACTGCCCAAACCGAACCATTATTACCCCCTGCTGCTGGAAGATGAATTGCTTGTCGGCTCCGTATTCGGTCTGCACCGGTACGATTCCGATCTGGACCAATTTGTGCCCGATTCGTCGCTTGGCTCCGCTTTCGGATCGGGCGAAAAGGGACTGTGGAACCTGACCAAGGACCAGAAAGGACGGGTCTGGTTCAATTCCCAGTTTGCGAAAGGGGCGTATGTGATCCCCGGCGAGGAAGGCAGTTACGAGCTGAATTACCCGCTGCTGCGGGTATCGGGAACCAGCTTCCTCTGTTTCTACCCGGAGCAGGGCAGCGATGTGATCTGGGCGGGCAGCGAGGACGGCCGCTTGATCCGCTATGATGTCGCCGCGCCTTTGCCGCCCGAAACACCCTTCCCCGCGCTGGTGCGACGTGTCACCGCCGGTGGTGATTCCATCCTGCTGGATGGCTCGCCTCCGGAAGGGTGGATCGCCCCCCGGCTGCCGTTTGCGTACAACTCGCTCCGCTTTGAGTTCGCCATTCCTCGCTATGACGCCCCGCGAGCCAACAAGTTCCAGTATCGCCTGGTCGGGCTGAACGACCAGTGGTCGCCCTGGACCAACGAGATCTACAAGGATTTCAACAGCCTGCGGGAGGGGCGCTATCGGTTCGAAGTACGCGGCCACGGCGTCTACTACTTCAACAGCGAGGTAGGTGGTTTTGATTTTGTTGTACTCCCGCCCTGGTATCGCACCTTCTGGGCATACATGCTGTATGCAGTGCTGTTCCTGGGCGGATTGTACCTGCTGATCAAGTGGGAGATCCGCCGGGTGGAGGAGCGCAACCGTCACCTCGAGCACCTGGTGGAGACCCGCACCCGGCAGCTCGCGGAAGCCAACACTCAGCTCGCCGACGCCAACCGGCAGATCCAGGAGTACAACGAGACGCTGGAAGAGAAGCTGGAGGAGCGGACTCGGCATTTGATCGTCAGCGAACGGCAGGCGGCGTTCGGCCAACTGGTGCAGGGGATCGTCCACAATCTGCGCAACCCGCTGACCACCAGCATGAACAGCGCGGAAATCATGCGGATGGCGCTGGAACGGATGAAGCATGATCCGTTCGATTCCGAAGCCGACGAGAAGATGATGATGCAGGCGGCGTTTGACACCGTCCGCAAATCCATCCGCTGGATCGAGCAGGCCAATGACACCCTCAATGACATGATCAACACCCTGTTGACCAAGAGCCGCTCGGACAAGGGTGAGAATATGAAACGGGTGGATCTGAATCTGCTGGTTGAGACCGAGATGAAATTCCTGGAAGCCGACTTGCGTTTCAAGAAACTGGCCGCGCGTCATGTTGAGCTGGCCGACGAACCTCTGCACGTGCAGGTTGTGCCCGGTGAAATGGCGCAAGTCTTCCAGAATCTGGTGCGCAACGCCGTCGACGCCATGCACGGCCGGAAAGACGCCGCCATCTGGATCTCGACCTGGCGGAAAAAGGAAACCGTTTACCTCGAACTGCGCGACAATGGGTCGGGTATTCCTGAAGAGATCCAGGAACGCATCTTCGACCCGTTCTTCTCCACCAAGCCGGCGGAGGGAGATGGCGAAGCGCGTCTGGACGATCCCAAGGGCACCGGCCTGGGGTTGTGGATGTGCAAGGAAGCCATGGAGAGCTTCGGCGGCAACATCATGGTGAGGAGTGAGGAAGGTGAGGGCGCGACCTTCATTCTGTCCATGCCCATCGCTGATGCCGATTTCGAGGAAGAAGAGTAAGAAGTACCGTTCAGCGACGAATGCCACTTTCGATCCAGTTGACTCGTTGGTCTTGAAACCCGACAGTAAACTGTCGGGCCAAGCACCCCGACCAAGCACCCCACAAACTGTGATCCAACACCCCTACTGGATCTCAACCGGCACAGATGAGGATTTCGCTGCCCGACTCTTATTTGAGCAGAATAACCTTCTCCACCAGGGACGTCCCTGCGTGATCCAGGCGCAGGAAATACACGCCGCTGGCCATATCCTGACCTGTTTGCCAGACCACCCGATGCTCGCCCGCGGTCAATCCCTGGTGCATTCTGCGGTCGACTTCACGCCCCAGCACATCGTATACCGCAAGCTGGACATCCCCGCCCCGGGGCAGGGTAAACGCTATGCTCAGCGTCCTGTTGAAGGGATTCGGCCATGTTGTTCTGATCTCGAAGCGTTGCGGCAGAGGCGCGGCGGATTCTTCGGCGTCCACCCAGACCTGGTTGCCTGCGAACACCCAAACCTCGGCGGTGGCGCGGGACCCGTCCTCGCTGTGCTCCGCCGGGACAACCACCTCGCAGCCCACGCTGTCCGGGTAGTCACGCATGTCGTCCATGAGGATAGTAAACTCGCCGTCCATCAGGCGGAAACGATAGCTTGTATCCGGGTACACAGGATCGCCGAGCTCATCGAATGCGAACCCGTTCACCCGAAACACGAAGGAATCAGGTAGAACAGTATCGCCGGTTGCGTGGAATTCCGTCCGGAAATGCCAGCCGGTGAAGTGATCTTGCTCTACGGGCGCCCGGAGGTCGTGGTACAATGCGATCTCCTCTTCCACTGTGTTTTGCGACCAGGTCAGCATGCTGGGGCTGGGGGCGGGGATAATGCGGGCGTCGAACCCGTCTTTGCCGTCTTCCATCAACTCGCCCACGCCAAACAGGTGGCCTTCATCGGTCGCCAGGGTGGCGCCCGACGTATCCAGCGCGGCGAATCCGGCGGAAAGCACCCAGTCCAGATACTGTGTGATGTCCCCCGGGAAGGCGGTGTTGCGTTCGCTGGGTACAATCCAGGTGATCTCACCCGTCCGGTTGCTCACCACCGTCGCCCCCTGCCAGGGATCCAGTCGGTCCAACGTGGGCGTGTACCGGCCCTGGCTGTCCAGGATGTACAGGTACATGTCGGTATAGTTAAGCTGGGCGGCCTGGTGAAATGGCAGCAGGCCTGCCGGGGTTTGCAGCCGCATGGCGGCCCAGTTCACCGGGTAAGGGTACGGATTGGCGACCATGTGATACTGTGTCTCGGCGCTCTGCGGAAAGGTCTGTTCGAAATCCACCGCCTGGTTCAGGGCCGGGCCGCCTGCCCACACGGTATCCTGCAACGTCAGCGTCTGCCGCAACAGATAGCCCAGTCCCGGCTCCAGGTCGGGTGGGTCGCCATGCTCGACACTGTCCGCCTCCGGTTCATCATACCGCAGGTACAGCCCTTCGATATTGTCCCAGCGTTGCAGCCGCCAGGTGGCGTCACTCGGCGTGGTGTCGTCGAAGTAGTCTCCGAACAGCTCCTGCGGGTCGCCGGTCTCAGTCTCCACCGGCAGGCCGAAGAACACCTCCCTGCCGCGACTCAAACGCAATGGAGATGCTGAAAGTTGAGCGTTTGAGGTGTTGCCGTAAAAACCCGCATTGGCGCGGCCGCCGTTCGGAGCGGGCTCGTTATCGTATTCCGCCGCCGGATCGGCCCGGTCAATGGCCCACGACCCGGGGAGTAGCGTGAAATCGTTCTCGGGGTTTGTGAAAAGGGGGTCGTTCCACGTGTTGCCGGTTCCCGGCCACACGTCTCCATCATCTCGCTCCAACAGGCAGTAACTCGCCTGCAAGCCTTCCGGTGTAACGGTGGAAGTCAAACCGTCAGCATCGCCGTTATTCCACACGATGGAGTTAGCCAACAGCCAGGTATGGCCGGCGTTGGTCTCGAACCGGATGGCGTTGCTGCTCTCCATCATATCCGTGGAATTGCGGGAGATGGTCAGGAAGCGGAGGACGGGAGCGCAGTTGGTGATGGTGATCGCGCCGCCATCGTCGCGAGCAGAATTGTTCACGAACAACACGTGATCCACCACTACCTCGCCTGCCTCGTACAGGTACAACCCGCCGCCATGTCCCTCGAAGTTCGGTACCTGGGGATGGTCAGCACGGTTGCCCGAGATAACCAGGTTGTGCAGGGTAATGTTGTCGCCATGCAGCACAGAGATCCCGCCGCCCTGAATCGCGCGGCCGCCGGTGATGGTCATGTTCTCCAGTGTCCAGTTGTCCACATCCACACAGGTGAACACATTGGTCGCGCCGCTACCCGCATCCACGATAGTCTGGCCCGGTCCCGCTCCACTCACCGTAATGCTGTCGATCATCGGCAAAGGGAAGATCTCTGTGTTGATGGTGTAGAGGCCGGCGGCGACATGGATGGCGTGCGGCGGGGTGTCTGTGGTATCCGTCACCGACAGGGCGTAGGTGATGGTGCGGAAGGGATCCTGTTCGCTGCCGTTGCCGGGGTCGTCCATGCCGTCGGTTGCGACATAAAACTCCGTCGCCCAGCTCATACTCCCCAGCAGCAGAAGCAACAGTACACCGATACGGACAACAAATTTCAACATGGGTCGCCACCTTGTGAAGTCATGTTTGAAATCAAAATACAACGGGATCTGTGAAATCGCCAAGCCGCAAGGAAGTGGAATACGAGTTCCGATTCCTGGATGACATCATGGGACATTTCTTTCGGGACATGTTTTTTCTGTCCAGACATGGATATCCGGCTCGACAGGACGCACGTGGAAGCCAGAAAAGAGTTACTGCGCGTAGCGATTCCCTTTGCGATTGCTTACTTTTGCAAAAGGTCGAAGCAAACGAAAACCGGAGCATCGAGCATGAAGGTATTGGTGATCGGCAGCGGCGGGCGTGAACATGCGTTGGCGTGGAAAATCCGACAGAGTCCCCATGTGTCCTGGCTGGGAGTAGCACCGGGCAACGGCGGGACCTCGATGGTGGGGGAGAACGTGGACGTTTTCGCCGCCGGAGGGTCGGAGCATCTGATCGACGCGGTGAAGAACTATGTGGAGGCCAACGAGGTCAACCTGGTGGTGGTCGGCCCCGAGGATCCGCTCGCCATGGGCATTGCCGATGTATTCGATCCGGAGAAGGTTTTCGTATTCGGCCCTTCCTGCGCTGCGGCTCGGATCGAATCGGACAAGAAATTCGCCAAGGACCTGATGATCGAGGCGGGCGTACCGACAGCAGAATACCGGGGCTTCAATGTCGCCTCTACCGCCAAGGAGTGGGTGCTGATGCGGGAAGCGCCCATGGTGGTGAAAGCCACGGGCCTCGCGGCGGGCAAAGGAGTCTTCGTCTGCCGGACACGTGGCCGGGCCATCGACGCGGTCGAAGAGATCATGGAGCAGGAGAAGTTCGGCCAGGCGGGCGAACAGATCATTATCGAAGACTGCCTGGAAGGCCCGGAAGCCAGCCTGATGGTCATCACCGACGGCGACCATTACGTCACCCTGCCGCCGTCACAAGACCACAAGCGCATCGGCGAGGGCGACACCGGTCCGAACACGGGCGGCATGGGCGCCTACGCCCCGGCTCCCGTAATGACGGATGAACTGGTTCAACAGGCCTGCACGACCATCATTGAGCCCGTGCTGCAGGCCATGCGTGACGCCGGCACGCCGTATAAAGGCGTCCTCTACGCCGGCCTGATGTTGACAGACGACGGCCCTAAAGTACTCGAGTTCAACTGCCGTTTCGGCGACCCGGAAACTCAGGCCGTGCTGCCGCTCTTGGGAGTCGACCTGGTGGACCTGTTGCTGCTGGCCTGCACGGGCAAGATGGGGTTGTTTCAGGAACAGACCAAGCTAGAGCCGCACGACTGGAAACGCATCAGCAAGAAGGGGTTCGCCGCCAACGTGGTCTTGGCGGCGGGCGGCTATCCCGGTTCGTACAAGAAAGGTATGGACATCACCGGCCTGCCCACAGAGAGCGAGGATCTGGTAGTGTTCCACGCCGGGACCAGGCAGGAGGGAGGACGGATTCAGTCCAGCGGCGGCCGGGTGCTGAGTGTCACCGGCTGGGACATGACCCTGGAGGCGGCGTTCAAGAAAGCCTACGAAGCCGCCGACAGCATCCAGTTCGAGAACAAATACCAGCGCCGGGACATCGGCTGGCGGGAGTTGACGAAGGACGAGTGAGGCATGCTGTAAGGTCGCTACTTCGCTCACGATATGACAGAACTCGGAAGTGTACCTTTCAGAACAACCGTTTGTAACACGCGACAAGTGAGCATCAGATGGCGCGACTATGCCAGAGTGCGCACTGAGTGACATTCTTGCGGAACGATCTGTGGATCTGCGCAACGAGTCTCATTCCCGAGAAAACGGGGACCGTGGATCTGCGCAACGAGTCTCATTCCCGCGAAAGCGGGAATCCAGGTATGTTTAAGTACTACAATATGTTAACTAAGGACAGTATTCGGTTCTGAATTGCTAATATCTTATATTTTTGTACTTTGCCTGGATCCCCACCCCCGATCACAGCATTCGAGGGCGGGCTCTTCGCGGGGATGACATCGTTTGGAATTCTGCCGGGATTCTGCGACTGCCTTTCGCGTTGGGATGACACGTTTTCACACTCGTGGTCCATTGCGCCAGCTATGAATCGTTCTGAGCTGCGCATTATCGT
>CAZYOC010000110.1:0-13818 GCA_964648415.1 uncultured bacterium
CGCTATGCCTTCAGGGATGCGCCTTGCTCTGAACGATAATGCGCAGCTCAGAAAGTATCATAGCTGGCGCAATGGATCACCAGTTTCATGGAAACCTCACATTGCTGATGAAATACGACCATTCGCTGCCCGTAGCAAACCCATCAGTTCCACCGATTTCTCCACAACGCTACTGTTGTCGGCACTGTCAGTCACAGACCACACCTCGCACGGCCTGTGTGGGGATTCACACACAGGCGGTCACGTGTGATGACAAGACGATGTGTTGTTGAAGTTGCTGAAAATATTGAGTTAATAGTAATAATGTAGTGTGCCCGGGATTGGCACAGGGGTTGCAAACCATAGTTTGAAACGCGAGCCGACTCAACACGGAGGTAGTTGTCATGACGACACGTAAACATTTTTGGCTCTTTCTGATGTTCATTCCCGCCCTGCTGCTTCCCGGCATGGCGTTCGCCGCAACCGGCATAGATCTGCTTCCTGACAACCCTGTTGCATTTCGCGGTGAGATTCCGACTGCTGATGGCGACATCTGGGAAGTGATGCAGGAAGCGGTTAAGGCGCATCACCAGAGGACGTCGGCCGCTCTCGCGGTTGATGAGGAGAAGCTGGAGGAGGACGAAGACGACGCCTACGAGTGGCATCGCTGGGGCGATGATGATCAGGACAAGAGTGACAGCTACAGTCGCTTTCATGGCATGGGCGGATTTATGATCGGGTATCACCTTTTCTCTTCGGATGATCTGGATGCACTCGCCGATCTGATGGGTGTCGAGCGCCTGGACGCCGGCCAGTTCACCATGGGCGGCTTCGGTATGGGCTACGTCGGCAGAGGCTGGTACATCGGCGGCGGCGGTTTCGGCGGATATACCCGTTCCACGGGCGTTTACACCTCGCCCACAAATGAGGATTCCTACAACCGTGAGCTGGGTGTCGGCATCGGCGGCGGCGGTTTCATGGTTGAATACGCGCCCCTGATGCTGGGGCCGGTCAACATCGGCGCAGGGACCATGATCGGCGGCGGTGGTGTTCACATCCGCATGATACAGGATACCGGTATCTATACCTGGGATGAAATCAGTGAACCCTACGCCTCGGATCCAGGAACATATGATGAATCCGACATCAAAGCCCTGAATACGGAGATCACCAAGGGCTTCTTCCTGTTTCAGCCGTACCTGACCGCCCGTACAAAGGTGCTGTCCTGGATGGGCTTCAGCGCATCTGTCGGCTACACGCTCGGCGCCGGCGAAGGCTGGTACTTCAACGAGAGCGAGATGAAGGGCGAGGGGCCTGACCTGGATCATAACGATTTGTTCTACCGCTTTGGAATCATCTTCGGCGGGTGATGTGCAAGTCCTCTGAAGGCCTGACAGGGAGGACTGTTCGCCGGACGGCATGTTTCAGACAGTGTGCAGGTTGATCCGTAGTGGCGCAGAACAGTGTGCTCGGTGGTGTGCGTGAGTGGCCGCAGGAACGTGAGTCCCTCAAGGCGACTTGATCACAATGAACGACTTGGTGGTGACAGATCACGTCCGAAACAGCACCGATTCCCTGTTGAACGTCCTCACTGTCAGCCCGATCCCCACCACCGCCCAGACGGTCGACGAGATCAGCGTGTGCAGGATCATGGTCGCATCGGGGTTGCCCTCGATGATGTGCTTCATGGTCAGCGACACGTTCAGCACCGGAATCCATGCCTGCTGTGTAGAGACTTCGCTGCCGGGCGCCATGGACATCATCGCCGGCAGGATGATCGCCATCATCAGCGGCGACAGGTAGGACTGCGCCTCACGCATGCTCTTGGCGTAAATGGAAATCGTCATCAACAGCGACGAGAGGAACGCGGTCAAGGGCAGCATCAGCAGCAGCACCAGCAGCGTACTGCCGAAGTCCAGGGTGAACGAGAAGCCTTCGGGGGTGTCGCCGCCGATGATCATGTTCATCCCGTAAGCGATCATCACCGACAGCGAGATAATGGAAAACAAGACCGTGATCAGCGACACGGTCATGATGGTAAAGAACTTGCCGAGCACGATTTCCAGGCGCGACGCCGGGCTGACCAGCAGGGTCTCCAGCGTGGCGCGTTCTTTTTCTCCGGCGGTCAGGTCCATCGCCGCGTACATCGCGCCGGTCAGGCTCAGCAGGATGATCATGTACGGCATCAGGATGCCAAGCAGCTTGCCGGACATCTGCTTGTCGGAGGCGACGTTGATGAAGGACCACTGGAACGGTTCCAGGATGGTATGCGCCGCGTCGATCCGGTCCAGTTTCTCCTTCGACATTTCGGTCCGGACCAGTTGAAGGGCGTCGCGCATGCGTTCCTTGACCACCGAGCCCCGGTCATCGCTCTGGTCGATGTAGAGCTTGAGGCGATCCGTCGCGGATTCGTCAATGCCCACCGGATGCTGCGGCAGCACGAGCACACCCTGCAATGCGCCCTCTTCAAGCAACGCCCGCGCGGTGGTCTCTTGTTGCGCGCTGAATTCCTGAATGTCCACGCCCTGGGTGAGCATGCCGATCTTCTGCACCAGCAGGCTGGAGTAGTCGGCGTTTACGACGGCCACAGTGTAAGTCTGAGACTCCAGCTTCTCGATCCCCCGGGACATGATCAGCCCCATGACCAGGTAGATCAGGGGGATGGCGACCAGCGGCGCGACAATCATGGAAACCAGTGTGCGCCGGTCGCGCAGGATATCGAGAATCTCTTTCCGGTAGATCAGCACCAGGTTGGAGAATTTCATCGTCTATTGCCCGTTCTTCTTGCCGTTGTTGTCGAAGTGCTCCTGCAGTTCGCGCTCCCGCTTTTGCGGGTTGATGCGGCTCTCCAGCTCATTGATGATGTCGTCGAGGGTTTCCACGCCCGCCGCTCGACGTGAGGCCTGCTCGCGCTTCTGCATCCAGTTCTTCAGCCAGACCCAGCTCTTCTCGCCCGGCCACTCCCATTCCGCGCCGGTGCTGCCGTTGAGTACGTTTTCCACCTCTTTCAGGCTGATGGTGGAAGGATCTCGCGCCAGCAGAATTTTCTCGTCGTTCAAGCCGGCGCGCTCCACCAGGTCGCCCCGGCGCAATTTTTCCACGATCTCTTCCGCTTCTCGTGGCGGCACCTCGAAACGTGCGCTCCACTCGTCAAGGACCACGTCGCGCCGGTTGCCCCTGAACGCCGAAGTGGCTTCGGTCAGCATCAGGTAAGCGAGGGCGTCATGCTGGTTGCGGGAGAAGGTATAGTTCTTCCGTTTCGTCAGTAACACCGTGTAATGCTGCGCCACGAAGCAGATTTCCACCCCGATCAGGAGGACTTGCCAGGAGAGGTTGATCCAGATGAGCAGCAGGGGCAGTACGGCCAGGGAACCGTAGATCACGTCAACTTTAACCAGTCTCCCGGTGTAGATCATGAAGCCCTGTTTGACGATTTCGTAGAGGATACCCGCCACGAGGGCGCCCAACAGAGCGTTCCGGGTTCTCACCGCTGTTTTCGGCAGAAAACGGTACAGCAGAAAGAAGCTTAACGTGACCAGCAGCGCCGGCACGAGCTGGTTGAGCAATGTCTGGGCGAAGGTGAGCCGTTCGACCGCTTGCGACACCAGGGGCAGCGCGCGGATGTAAGTGGTTATTGCAAAGGAGCCGACGATCAGGATAGGAATAATCGTGACCAGGCCCCAGTACAACGGGAGGCGTTTCAGCCCGCCGGTTTTCGCCGTAATCCCCCAGATGCTGTTGAAGGTGGATTCCACGCCGGAGAAGATGGCGTAGACCGCCACGACCAGCAGCAACACGCCGATCCCGCCCAGCGTAGCTCCGCCGGCGTTGGCGATCACGCTTTCAATGGTCTCGACCACTTTCGGCCCGCTGCCGGGCGCCAGGGTGGTCAGGATAAAGGGCCGGATGTTCTCGTTGAACCACTGCGCGCCGCCGAACAGCTTGAACACGCTGAAGAAGATCACCAGTAGCGGGATCATGGACAGCAGGGTGGCGTAGGTCAGCCCCATGCTGCGCAGCAGCAGACGGTCGCCGATGAACTCACGGGTGGTGATGACGATGAAACGCAGAAAAGCAATCACCCCACGGACGAGGGGTGAGGAGCGATCATGCGATTCGTCGAATATGTTCAACGATCGCAGCGCTTCAAAGGGGTTCTTCGATGTCGACTGGGCGGCCATACCCGGAACTTGCTATGGTTAGCACTGGTTTCGCAAGAGTTCAGTGCGAATTATCGACACGGTCGAACAGGGTGCGAGCCGCTTCCCGCGCCCGTGTCAAGACCTCCTCCTCGCCCTCGATCTCCCGGTGGCGCATAAGGAGCCTGCCGTCACACACCACGCTGTCCACCACGTTGCCATTGGCGGCATACACCAACTGGCTCGCGAGATCATGCAGCGGTGTCATCTCCGGACGGTTAGGGTCGATCAGGATGAAGTCCGCCGTGGAGCCGACCTCGATGCTGTGGTTGTTCAGGCCGAAGAATTCCGACGCCGTCTTCGTGGTCAGCTCGATCACCTTGGAGGCGGGCATCAGGGTTGGATCCTTTTCGACGAACTTCTGCAGCAAAGTCGCGACCTTCATCTCTTCAAACAGGTCCAGGTTGTTGTTGGAGCCGGCGCCGTCGGTGGAGATCGCCGTACGAACTCCGGCTTCCTTCAACCGGCCATAGGGATAATTGCCGCCCACCGCCAGCTTCAGGTTGCTGACCGGGTTGTGGGCGCTCAGGACGTTGTGCTCGGCCAGCAGGGCGATGTCTTCGTCGGTGAGGACTACCGTGTGCGCAGCCACCAGCCGGTCCGACAGGCAGCCGAGCCGGTGCATGAACTGAACCGGTGTTACGCCGTGCTTCTGCTTGCAGTCGGCCACCTCCTGCGTGGTTTCCGACAGGTGAATATGCAGCTTCAGGTTGTGCTCGGCGGTGAACTGAGCCGCCCAGCGCAGGGAGTCGGCGGATACGGTATAAATCGCGTGCGGACCGACCACAAACTCGATCCGGTCTGAATACTGCTGGACCTCCTCAAACAGGCGTTTGTTCAGTTCCTTCTGCTTCTCTGCCTGTTTGGGATCGTCCAGGTCGAGGAACACGGCGGACAGCGCGGCGCGCACGCCCATCTCGTCGACCGCCTTCGCCACGGCGTGGAAATTCCAGTACATGTCGTTGAAGAACACCGTGCCGGCGCGGATCATCTCCACGATGGCCAGTTTGGTCCCCCAGTAGACCTCGTCGAACTGGATGCTGTTTTCGTACGGCCAGACGCGGGTGGTGAGCCACTCCATGAGCGGCAGGTCGTCGCCGTTGCCCCGGAACAGGGTCATGGCGGCGTGGGTATGGGCGTTGTTGAGGGGCGGATGAGCGATCATGCCCTGCCCGTCAAACACCTCGTCGGCTTCCGGTTGGCCGCCGATGGAAGCGATCTTGCCGTCCTTGCACAAAATGGAGGTCAACTCGCCGTTGACCTGAACCTGGTCGACTCGCAATGTGGACATGGTCTGAACTCGGCTGCTAAGATTTCTGCTTCAGGATCCAGGTAATGGTACGCGCCAGTTCGTTGGGATGAAAGGGCTTCTGGAGGAAGGTGTCAACTCCCAGGGAGGCGAATTGCTTTTCGGCTTCGGTCAAAGAGAAGCCGCTGATAATAATGGTACGCACGTCAGGGTTCAGTTTTCGCGCCTGTTCGATCACTTCATCGCCGCTCAGCGTGGGCAAGGTAAGGTCGACCAGGAGCACGTCCACGACATTGAGGTGGCCCTTGTAAATATCCAGCGCCTGTTGTCCGTCGGCGGCCTGCAATACCGTGTAGCCGGCGCGTTCCAGCACACGCACCGCCATGCGCAACACCGTGGGTTCATCTTCTGCAACCAGAATGGTTCCTTTGCCGGCAGGGAAGGAATCCTCTCTTGGCTTGCTCGGTTCCACCGCTGGAGTGGAATCAGCGATGGGAAAGGCGGCGCGGAAGAGCGACCCCTTGTTGAGAATGCTCTCGACCAGGATGAAGCCCTGGTGTCCCTGCGCGATGCCGCGCGCCGCCGCAAGGCCCAGACCGCGCCCGGTGAACTTCGTGGAATAGAAAGGATCAAAGATGCGTTGCAGCCCATCTTCCGCGATACCGACCCCCTGATCCTCGACCTCGAAATAGAGATACTCTCCGAGCTGCGGGTTGTCGCCGACAAAGAAACCGTCAACCGGTTCGCTGTGATGCGTCATTCGTCCGGTGCGGATCACGATTTCGCCGGTATCTTTATCAGCCATGGCTTCGGCGGCATTGGTAACCAGGTTTACCAGGAGCTGCCTGATTTGTGTGCGGTCACCCATGAGGGAGGGCAAATCGTCCGCCAGCTCATAACGGATCGCTCTGTTTCGATCAACAAGTGTTTTGATCAATCCCTGAGAATCCTGGATCAGCGTGGTCAGGTTAATCATGGAGGAGGTAAACCTGCCGCGTCCGGAATAGGCGAGCATCTGTGTGGTCAAATCGCCGGCGCGTTCCGCCGCTTCGACAACATCGGTCAGGGCTTCATGCATGGGTGCTGATTCGTTCATATCCATCAACACCAGGCTGGCGTTGCCAAGAATGGTCGTGAGGTAATTGTTGAAATCATGGGCGATCCCGCCCGCGAGCAGGCTGAGGCTCTCGTAACGCTGGGCGTCCTGCATCTTTCTCTCCAGCGTGATACGTTCCTGCTGGGCTTCACGAGCCTCGGAAATATCCTCCATCATGAGCTGGACGGAAGTCACCTGCCCTTTATCGTCGGTGATCGGCCCGTAATTGACCCGAAAGTAAGAGGTTTTTCCCCATTTGCTGGTGTATTCCAGTTCCTCTCGTACGGTTTGCCCCGTCTCAAAGACCGTCTGAACACTTTCACTGATACCCGTAGATTTCAACTGCGGCAACGTAAACACATTGATCTGCATAGTCGCTTCAATCGAGGGCGAACCCAGCGCCTCCACCGCCGCCTGGTTGACACTGCTGATGGAGCCGTCCGACGAGATATGCAGAATCCCGATGGGTGCGGTATTGAAGATGCGGCGGTAGAGGGCTTCATGCGCCCGCTGGGCTTCTTCTTTGCGCCGCTGTTCCGTGATGTCGCGGAATACTCCCTGCAAGGCGTCGCGGCCGCGGAACTCAAACCGTGTGGCCTGGATGGACACAGATCGGCTCTCACCGTCCTTACGAACAATTTCGCTGAGGACTGGTTCGCCGGAGGGATTCATCAGTTGGCGGCGGAAGTCCACTGAGCGCCCGTCGGGAGTGGTGTGCTCGGGAGGATGAAGAATGCGTTGCGGACGGTTGATCAGTTCGTCGACACGATACCCGGTCAGGGTTTCAACAGCCGGATTGCAGGCCAGGATCTCCCCGGTATCCACGGCGGCGACGATGACAGCGTCGACCATGCTGTCGAACAGCGCACGGTACTGCTGCTCGCTCTCGCGAAGCTCTTCTTCCAGCGCTTTCTGAGGAGAAGTATCATGAATAATTGTGATGAACCTGTAGCGGTCCCACTCGGTTTCCGGGGCGACTGCGATCTGCACCTGCGCCCAGCGGACCGCGCCATCACGTGTGACATACCGCTTCTCAAGGACTGCGTCACGTTCTTCCCGGCGATCGGTAAGGCGAGTTCGGGTGGAGGTAGATTTCGCCAGGTCGTCCGGATGGGTCACATCCTGAAAGCTCAGTTTCAGCATCTCGTTGCGTGAATACCCGAAGAAGCGCACCGCGGCGTCGTTCATCTCGACAAAGCGGCCCTTTTCATTCACCAGCAGAATACTGGCGGTAGTGGTATTGAAAAGAACTCGGAAGCGATCTTCGCCGGGGTTTTTGTGCTCGAGCTTTTCGTCCGACATAGGCGGGCTCTACCAATCGGGTTTGTGATCCGGGTCACGTCCTGTTGAATCAATATAGAAAACAGTGTCAGCCTGGAAAAGCAAGGATACAAATAATCCGGGCTCCTGATGCTGCCGTTGTCTGGGCTGGCGCATGGATCCGGAAACTCGCCCTTTCTTATTACAGTATGACGCTTACGAGCCTTTATGAAGTGCAGCTTACGAGAAATCAGTCATCCCCAGCGTAGGCGTGGATCTCCTCCGTTTCCGGCTCTAATGAAGCATAACTTTCGAAAAAACAGCATGAAAAACCGTAAAAAGTTGTTGTTTGGGATTTCAGCTTTTTTTAGTATTTTATTACCTTTGCATGAGCGTTTCGTTTCGTCTGTTTCAAGGAGACCGCATGACGTGTTCCCATTCCGGAGATGAAGCACACCGGCCTGACACTCCACCGACGTCGACACCACCATCCGGCGACGACCTGCTCGCTGAGCTGGAAAACCGGCAGGCGGCCCTTGAACAGCAGAACGAGCAGCTCAAGAAAACCCAGATCCGCCTCGAAGACGCACTCCGCCTCTTCGCCGACCTGTACGACTTCGCCCCCATGGGCTATGTCACGCTCGATCCTGCCTGTGTGACGCAACGGGTGAACAATACCCTCGCGAAACTGATTGGAAAGCCACGGAGCGCCATCAAGGGAAGCCCGTTTTTAACGTATGTTGATCCGGATTATCGGGAACTGTTCCAAGCTCACGTGCGCCATGTGCTGGCTTCGGAAACCCAACGTGTTCTCCGCTGTGAAATCGAGCTTCAACGCGACGACGAGCCTCCTCTGGCAGTGCTGGTGGAGAGTGTGCCGGAGATTGCTCTCGACGGCGGCCGGTATTGCCGGAGCGCGTTTGTCGACATCTCCATGAAAAAAGAAGCCGAACGCGCCCTCCGGCAGCGAGAGAACCAGTACAAAGGCATCTTCGAGTCTGTAACCGACGGGCTGCTGGTGTTCGACTTCAACGGGACCATTGTTGAAGCCAATCCCGCCGCCTGCCGGATGTACGGCTATGCCTACGATGAGCTGATCGGCATGACCGGGCAGCAGCTCCTCAATCCGGCTCATCAGGATCTGTTCTACGAAACCGAATCGCAGCTTCGTACCGGGCGAACGTTTCAAACCGAATCCATGGACCGCCGGAAGGACGGCTCCAGTTTTTTCGTGGAAGTCCACAACTGCTTTTTCCAATTTCGGGGCCGTGCGCATCAGCTCGCCGTCATCCGGGATATAACCCAGCGCCGGAAGATGGAGGAGCGCCTGCGGGAGAGCGAGGAGCGCTACCGGAAGATCACCGACGAAGCGCCTGATCCCATCCTGCTGGTGGATCCCGAGAACGGTGAAATCGAGGATATCAACCCTGCGGGCCGGGAACTCTTCGGGCTGAAGAAAGAACAACTCATCGGCCGCGCCCAGACCGATTTCTTTTCCCGGCAGCAGGCTGAGCTGTTCAGGGCGCTTTTCTCGCGCTATCAGTACGAGGGATCGGGCGAAATCTTCGAAGCGGAGTTTCTGTCGCCCGTGGATGGCGCCGTCGCCCCGCTGGAGATCACCGCGCGCGTCATCATGCTGGGCAGGAAACGCTACCTGCGGCAGACCTTGCGCGACCTGCGGGAACGGCGGAACGCCGAACAGGCGCAACTGGCGAAATCCAGACTGGAAGCTTCCCAGACCTTCGCCACCGGCATCGCACACCGGATCAACGACCTGATGGTGGGAGTGCTGGGCAACGCAGAACTGTTGCGCATGGAAGGCAGTTCACAGAAGGAAGACCGGCAACGCCTCGACGACATCATTACCAGCGCCGAGCAGGTAGGCGAACTCGCCCAGGAGATGCTCGCCTTCGCCAGTCGAGGTGAGACACGCATGCTGGCTACAGACCTGAACCGGTTGATCCGGGAATCCTTGCGCATCATAACGCCTGTGATGAAACCGGGGATCCGTGTAGCGCTGTACCTGGAAGACAGGCTCTGGCCCATCCAGTGCGACCAGGGGCAGATGCGGCAACTACTCATGAATCTGGTGGAGAACGCCTTGGAAGCGATGGGCGCGAAGGGTACGCTTTCCATAACTACCAGGAACCTGGACAAGGACGGTCATCCCCTCGAAGACGAAGCCCGAGCGCCGCACCGCATCGGGCTGACCCTTGAAGACACCGGCTGCGGGATGAACGAGGAGACGGTGCGAAGAATGTTCGAGCCCATGTTCTCCCTGAAGGGCAGCAAACGAGGGATGGGGCTGGCGGTGGCACACGGCATTCTCCAGCGACACCTGGCGGACGTGCAGGTGAGAAGCAGGGCCGGCAAGGGAACCACGCTGACGGTCCAGTTCGCTCCTGCAGATGCGCGTGAAGAACAACGCCGCGAAATCCAGTCCGACCTGGCGGGCGATGAATCCGTGCTGATCATCGACGACGACAGCATCACACGCCAGACGCTGTCCGTGTTGCTCGAGCGGCTGGGCTATTCGGTGACGCTGGCGGCCGATGGGCAGCAAGCGCTGGATCTTCTTGAACAGGGGCTGCGACCTGATCTGACGATCCTGGACTGCAAGCTGCCTGTTGTGGATTCCCCCACCGTTCTTGATCGCATCCGGGCGGAGAGCGCGGACACACGTGTGCTGCTGTACAGCGGGAGCCGGAAAGATGACAAGGCGCAGGAACTGCTGGAACGTGGCGCGGCGGCGTTCCTGCCGAAACCGTCGCCGCTAAAAGACTTGGTCAAGCTGGTACGGTCGATTCTGGATCGATGACGCATCGCGCGGTGTAGGACCGGCGCCCACGCCGGTCGGAGGCGGAAGACGCATGGCCCGATACGCCCGTTGCTTTGTTTCACGACTGATCCGATGGCGCCAATGAACACAAAATCTGGACGCTCGAACCATCCCGCGATGAGCGTGTCGGGAGCGTCTAAACGAATGCTAGAAGCCCGGCCGGAAAGCCACTTTTCACGGTCTGTATCACAATCAATCGTCGGAAAAATGGTACAGTTACCTTTTTGATTCACACTGTACTAAACATAAAACTTCTCGCAGCAAAAAGGTAACAGTCCCTTATTCCGTGCAGCGACCAAGCGTCTGTACCAGCAACAGCCAATGGGTTTCATTGGTATGGGTTACGCGTAGTCCGGCTGCTCACAACAAGTTGCCCGGGCTATGTGAAAACCGCACCGGGGAAAACCCCGGTGCGGTTGGCGTTTGCAGACTTCTCAACCGGCGTTAAAACGAGCGCGCGGCCGGGTTGCGGGGGTCTTCCGAGTAATCGTAGAAGCCCGCGCCACTCTTGTTGCCCAGATCGCCGGCGGCCACCAGCTTGCGCAGCAGCGGGCAGGGACGGTACTTGCTGTCGCCCAGGCCGTCGTGCAGCACTTCCATGATCGCCAGGCAGACATCCAAACCGATCAGGTCGGCGAGACGCAGCGGCCCCATGGGATGCGCCATGCCCAGCTTCATCACGCCGTCGATTTCCGCCACGCCGCCCACGCCTTCCATCAACGCGTACACCGCTTCGTTGATCATCGGCATGAGGATGCGGTTGGCGACAAAGCCCGGGTAGTCGTTGACCAGGATCGGGACCTTGCCCATGGCTTTGGCGAGTTCTTCCACCGTGGCGTAGGTCTCGTCGGACGTCTTCAGACCGTTGATCACTTCCACCAGTTTCATCATCGGCACGGGATTCATGAAGTGCATGCCGATCACCTTGTCGGCGCGGCCCGTATGCGCGGCGATTTCGGTGATGGAGATGGTCGAGGTGTTCGACGCCAGGATGACATCCGGACCGACCAGCTTGTCGAGCTGCTCGAACAGTTCGTACTTGATCTTCGGGTTCTCCGTGGCGGCTTCCACCACGAATTCCCGGTCCTTCACCGCGTTGATGTCGGTGGTGAAGGTGATGCGTCCGACAGCGGCGTCGGCGTCTTCCTGGGTGATCTTTTCCTTCTTGACCATGCGGCCCAGGTTCTTCTCGATGGTCTTTTTGGCGCGCTCGAGGAACTCGTCCTTGATGTCAATCGCGATCACGTTCAGCCCGGTCTGCGCCGCGACCTGCGCGATGCCGTTGCCCATCGTACCCGTGCCGATCACGGCAAATTTCGTAATGCCCATCTTGTCCTCCCTCATCACAATTCTTCACAGGATGAAAAGGATATCAAGGATACCAAGGATAACTGAATCCTACTTATCCTTGAAATCCTTGATATCCTGTTAAGAATCACTATCTACAGCATTTCCACCGCGAGGGCGGTTGCTTCGCCGCCGCCGTTGCACAGGCTGGCGATGCCTTTCTTCTTGCCTTCCTGCTTCAGGATGTGCAGCAGGGTGACCAGGATGCGGGCACCGCTCGCGCCGATGGGGTGTCCCATGGCGACTGCGCCGCCGCGCACGTTCACGTTGCTGCCGTCCAGGCCCAGCGCCTTGTTGTTGTACAGGCTGACCACGGCGAACGCTTCGTTCAGCTCGAAGTAGTCCACGTCCTCGATCTTCCAGTCCACCTTGGCGAGGCACTTCTTGACCGCTTCCGCCGGGGCGGTGGTGAACCATTCCGGGGCCTGGCTGTGAGTCGCCCAGCCCTTGATCTCGGCGATGGGTTTGTGGCCCTTTTCCGCCGCGTAGTCGGCGTCGGCCACGATCAACGCCGCGCCGCCGTCGTTGATGGAGCTGGCGTTGGCCGCGGTCACGGTGCCGTCTTTGGCGAACGCGGGACGCAGCTTCGGCATCTTGTCGGGGTTGCCACGACCGGGCTCTTCGTCCATGTCAAAGATGACATCGCCCTTGCGGCTCGGCATGGTCACCGGCACGATTTCTTCCTTGAACAGCCCCTTGTTGACCGAATTGAGGGCGGTCTCGTAGGACTTGATCGCGAACTCGTCCTGTTCTTCACGGCTGATGTTGTGTTCCTTGGCGCACAGTTCCGCGCAGGAGCCCATGTGCTGGTCGCTGTAGGGGTCCCAGAGGCCGTCCTGCACCATCAGGTCGAGGATCTTGCCGTGGCCGTACCGGTAGCCGGTGCGTCCCTGCGCGAGCAGGTACGGCGCCAGGCTCATGTTTTCCATGCCGCCCGCGGCCATGAGCTTGTTCTCGCCGAGCATGATGGAGCCGGCGGCTTCCATGACGGCTTTCAGGCCGGAGGAACAGACCTTGTTGATGGTCCAGGCCGACTTCTCATTGGGGACGCCGGCGTACTTGGCCGCCTGGCGAGCCGGAGCTTGCCCGGTGCCGCCCTGCAGCACCATCCCCATGATGACTTCATCCACATCTTCCGGCGTGATACCGGCTTTCGTGATGGCGTTCTTGATGGCTGCGCCGCCGAGTTGAGTAGCGGGAACGGCAGCGAGAGCACCGCCCATCGAGCCGATCGCTGTCCGAGTCGCTGACAGGATCACCGCGTTCTTCATCCTTACCTCCGAGTTGAACGTTTATGGTAAAAGGTGTGTCCTTCTCACACTGGAGAGACGGGATACGAGAATACAAAACAATGGAGGAAAAGTCCAGCGATGAGGAGCGGGGATTCGTATCTGGACGTGAGGATCAACAGGTTTCCAGGCGCCCGGTGCAAGACTGGATTGGGTTAGAATGAGACTTGTCGCTTGGCCTTATTGGGGACGTCCACGGAGGAGAACCCCGTCTGCCAGGCTGTGTCAAAATGCGCAACGAGTGTCATTCCTGCGGAAGCAGATCAAAGTGTCCAATGACTCTCATCCCCGCCTTCCAGACTGTCGCAGAATGCGAGAGGAATCTCATTCCAGCGTAGCAGACTGTATCATAATCGGCAACGAGTGTCATTCCTGCGGAAGCAGGAATCCAGGTAAGCCCATATACTATAACAGGTTAGCCATAAAAACGAAACTGTGGATGTTGCTCTGGTGCTATAATTGCTAACATCTTGTATTCTTGCACCTTGCCTGGATTCCCGCCTTCCAGACTGTCGCAGAATGCGAGAGGAATCTCATTCCAGCGAAGGCTGGAATCCAGT
>CAZYOC010000111.1:0-13697 GCA_964648415.1 uncultured bacterium
TTCCTGCTTTCGCAGGAATGACATCATGGGACATTTCATTCGAGAATTACTATAAGTACTTGTTTATTCTGGATTCCTGCTTTCGCAGGAATGACATTATGGGACATTTCGTTCGAGAATTACTATATGCGTAACGCCTTGCAGCGCTGATCCTGCTTACATGCTCTTCAGCATTTCCATCGACTTCTTCGGGTTCATCAGTTTCACGGTACGGTCGCCGGAGATGTGTTCATCCGCCGCATCCTCGATCAGGGTGCGTACCTGGGCCGCTGTAAGATCCGGGTTGATCGCCCACAGCTTGGCCGCCAGGTTGGTGACGTTCGGCGAGGCCTGGCTGGTGCCGGACAGTTTCATTTCGTCGCCGCCCGGAACGAAGCTCATCACCTCGAACCCGTTGGCGTACACATCCACCTTGCCGAAGCTGGTAAAGCTGGTCTCTTCGCCGGCCTGGTCCACCGCGCCGACGGAGATGATGTTCGGATAGTCAAACGAGCTGGGGTAGAACTCCTCGAATACAACATCGTTGTTGGAGTTGCCCGCCGAGGTGACGAACAGGATTTCCGGCGCGCTCGAGATCGCCTTCTCCAGGCCGGCCACCCCGATCTCGTAGATCTCGCGAGCGAGCTTCTTGCGTTCTTCCGGCGTACCGCCGGCGTTGTTCATCTCCAGCGCACTCTCCACACCCGCCAGGCTCCCGCCCCAGCTCATGTTCACTACGCGTACACCGGCGTCCTTGAAGTAGTTCACCGTCTCGATGTGCATCGCGCTGTCCTTGCGCGCCTGCTCGATGGTCGGCAGCTCCGGGATTACGGTATGCCCGAAAGTCAGCCGCGCATACAGCAGCTCGGCGTACGGATTGTCCCGCAGGGAGATACCCGCTACGTGGGTGCCGTGGCAGTAGTTGCCGTACTTGCTGATATCTTCGATAAACGGCTTCACCTCTTCAGGCTGCATCTCGGACAGGATCTTCTTCAGCCTGGAGGCTTCGTCGCTCTCGATGTTGGCCTGCATGTCGGTCAGCCCCTTCATCAGCATCTGCAAACGGGGCCGGTCCTCGATGTTGCCGATGGGATACAGCGACTCAGCGGTCTTGTCGGAATGCAGCGTATAGCCGATGCCGTGGACGTCGTCCACGAAACCGTTGCCGTCATCGTCCTTCCCGTTGCCGGGGACTTCGTCCTGGTTGGTCCACATGGTTCCGGCGAACACGTCCTGGTCCGCTCCGCTGTCCCAGATCGCAATCACCACCGGCTTGCCGTTGTCCGACGTCGTCAGAGCGACCGAGCGCTCAGCCCAAATGTCGGGTTTCTCTTCCATCTTCACCGTGGCGAGGTAGTCGGTCAGGACCTCGTGCATGATCTCCTTACGCGGGATCACGTTGTTGAGGGTGTGATACATGCCGATGACGGCCATAGCGATGTCTTTGCTCATCTCGCCTTCGCTCTGGTCCAGCACAGGCTGCAATTGCGCGTCCACCATCCCCTGCAACAGGTTGGCGGAGATGATTTCCATCTGGCCCTTGCTGCTCTTGATCTCGTCCTGCACGACTTCGTACGGCAGCGCGTCTACATACCCCTTGTAAGCTTCATGGAAGGCTTCATGCCCTTCGTCGCCGGCTTTCCTCTCTTCGATCAAAGAGCGGCCGAACATGCCCATCATCAGCCTGGCGGGCTCTTTCTCTTCCAGGTTCCGAGCCTTATCCAGGTATTCCAGATACTTGTCGCCGTCGCCTTCCAGCAATGCGATCATACCCAGGTTGGAGTAATAACCCTTGCGGGTAGTCTTGTCTACGATCTCGTAGGTATCCAGGTCGTTGAGCAGGTCGCGTTTGACCTCGGCGACGAGCTGCATGAACGCGGTCTCGTCCTGCAAGACCTCCATCACGGGTTTGTCGATGGTGTAGGTGTAGCGCGGCAGGTCATCCAGCTTTTCAATCCGCTGTTTTCCGGATCCCTTGCTGCACCCGACCAGGACAAACAGAAACGCCAGCAGCACGGACAGGATCCCGCGGCGCATCACGGCAAGCACATCGGTTCGATACATGGTACTCCCCAGGTTGACAATGTGGATCAGCGAAACGCCGATGGGAAAAGATACGGCGTTTTCGCTTCAAAAACAGTTTCTACAGCGCAGGGAGCAATTCTTTTGCCAGAACGTGATAATTGTCACACGCAGGCAACTAACCCACAGATAATACTAAGATTGGAGTCTCAATATCTCGTTCAAACAGAAAGTGGGAAAGCAATGAATCATCCCTCTGGAATGTGGCGAAACCGGACTCGCATGAGAAAAGGAGGTTGCGTTTCGCGACCTCTTCATCACCCGTACACATGCATGGCCCGATATGCAGGCAACGCATTTGCGATCTGCGAGAAGGCTACGATGAACGAGGAGGTTTTTCGTGTGGAACAGGTCATAAGCATGTCGGGAATGAACTTGACACGCGGACACTTCAATCAACGCGCATCTTATGACCAATCCCGGCTTGCTCAATAACATTCTCGCACGGTCCACCAGGTCGTTAGCGGTTTGCGGAGACCAGCAGGCGTTTTCTTCATCGTCATTGATCTGTGTCAGTTCTCACCTGCAAACAGACGCAGGAAGGAACTGACACGACATCCAGTGTAGGACCGACTCCCGCGTCGGTCGGGTGACCATGCGAAGCGCTTACTTCTCCTCCTCTTCTTCCTCCAGCGAGCCCGTCAACGGCGCATGCTCGAGCTGTTCACGGAACTCGATCCCGTAGATGTCGAGCACGGTCAGCAGCATCGCACAGAGAATCGGGCCGACGATAAAACCCATCATGCCGAACGCGGTAATGCCGCCAAGGGTGGAAAACAGGATGAGGAGATCGTGCATCTTCGCGTCACGTCCGATCAGACGCGGCCGCAGCAGGTTGTCGATGTTGGCGACGACCACGAACTGCATCAGGATCAGGAGAATGCCCTGCCAGATTTCGCCCTGAATAAGTTGAATGATCCCCGCCGGCACCAGCACCAACCCCGCGCCCAGCAGCGGGATCACCGACAGGATGACCATAAGCACCGACCAGAGAATCAGCGACTCTACGCCGGCAATCAGCATGGCGACACCGCCCAGGCCGCCCTGAATGATGCCGATGAGGAGAGACCCCTTTATCGTCGCCTTGGACACCGAGGCGAACCGTTTGTAAAGCATCTCCTCCTGAAGATCCTCCAGCGGCGAAAGATAGCTCAGGCGTTTCAGCAACGCCGGGCCGTCCATGAAGAAATAATACATGGTGAACACGATCACAGCGAGCTGCACGATGAACGTCAGCGCGTTCTGCCAGGTGTTGTTCAGTACCGTAGCGATGACCTGTCCGCCGGTGCTGGCCGCCTTGCCCACATGTTGCTGCCACTGCACATCTTCCAGGCTGATCACATCTTCCGGCCACTTGTCTTTCAGCCAACCGAGCGGCCCCTGTTCCCCCTGCTCGATGATGGTCTCGATCTTGGATTCTGCTGTATAATAGAGGTTGATGGCTTCATCGGCCACCAGCTTGCCCAGGAATACCAGCGGGATAATCAACCCCAGCAACAGCGCCAGGCAGGCGATGATCGAGGCCAGTTGCTTCTTGTTCTTGAAGACCTTCAGGAACCACTTGTACAAGGGATAAAAGAGACCGGCGAACACACCGGCGATGAGGACAGGAATGATGAACGTTTTCACCACATACAGAAAACTGATCAGTAGAATGATCACAAGGAGAATGAGAAAACGTCGTCCAAACACAGTGCCGTGAGGCGGCATCTGTCCCCGGGAATCGTCCTCCTGATGGTCGTTCTTTTCGGAACGGCTCTTGTTGCGATCCGTTGAGTCGGTCATGTCCTCCTCTCCTCGCTGATTTCCGCGCCCGCCTTAAACATAATATCTGGGGCGGGCAAAAAAAACGGGAGGCCGTCGAAAAAATTGCCTTGCGATACATTGCAGATTGTGGGTACATATGCTCTATCTTGTACTCGAAAGGTGGCCAAGGAGAACTCCCGGATGAACAGGACAGAACTGTTACCCAAGAGCATACGCTGCGCAACATGGCTTCTACTCCTGCTGCCGCTTCTGCTGATCGGCTGTGCGGACTCGGATTTCGACGCACCGCCGGTCGGTCCTGAGGAATCGTTTGCCGGCGACCTGCAACTCCTTCTGGACGCCCGGGTGGACACCATGTATCTGCCCGGCGCGATCCTGAGGGTGGAAACGCCCGCGGGCGAAGTAGTCGCCCTCCACAGCGGCATCTCCAGGGCTTCCACGCTGGATAACGTGATTGAGGACGGCTGGCGTGGCGATCCCATCCCGACAACCCATCTGCATACCCGCATCGGCAGCCTGACCAAATCCTTCACCGCCACCCTGGTCTGCCTGCTGGTGGACGATGGCCTGGTGGCGCTGGACAGCACCGTGGATACCTATCTGCCGAACTACACCCCGGCCATTCCCAATGCAGACATCATCACGGTACGCCATCTGCTGGACATGACCGCCGGGCTCGTCAATTACACCAACGTCCCGGCCTTCTACAACACGCTGCCGCCACCCTATTACACTACCGGCGAACTGATTCAATTCTGTATCGACGGCGGCGGAACGTCATTCGATCCGGGCGAGGACTGGGAGTACAGCAATACGAACTACGTGGTCGCCGGGCTGATCGCGGAAGCTGTCACCGGACTGGAGTATCATAACCTCGTGGAATCCCGCATCATGCAGCCGCTGGGGATGACCGAATCCAGCGTACCCGCGCCTCACGACACCACATTGCCTGCGCCTCACTGGCACGGCTACTCCTGGGACATGCCCGACGGGAGCCTGTACGATTGGACGTATCAGGATCCGTCCTGGGCCTGGAGCGCGGGGATGGCGGTTTCCACGGTGCATGACATCGCCACCTGGATCCAGGCGGTGCATCGCGGCACACTGCTGACAGCGCCCACTCATGCAGAGATGTACAACTGGGTGAATGTCGGCGGGCCGATGGCGGGGTACGGTTTGGGGATCGCACGGCTGATGACCGATGCAGGCTACTATATGTACGGCCACAACGGCAGCATGATGGGCTATGAGACAGCGGCGTATGTCATCGAAGGCTACACGATTACTGTGATCACCAACGGTCGCCCGAAACAGGAATGGGATTTCGGCCACTCCGCAGATACGATCGCGTTCTCAGTGGTCGACTTGCTGTTTGAGTGATTCGAGCGCAGGACCGGCACCCCACCGGTCTAATGGAGAAAAGCCACATCCGCCTCGCGGATGTGGCTTTCAAGTCTATTCGCAGGAGCATTTACACAACACCCTCCGCGAGGTCGAACCCCAGCTTACTTGCCCAGCGCTTCCTTCATCTTCATGCCGATATCGGCCGGGGACTCGGCCACCAGGATGCCGGCCTCCATGAGCGCCTTCTTCTTCTCGGGCGCGGTGCCTTTGCCGCCGGAGATGATCGCGCCGGCGTGGCCCATGCGGCGTCCCGGAGGAGCCGTGCTGCCCGCGATGAACGCCACCACCGGCTTGCCGAACTCCTTCTTGATGTATTCGGCAGCCAGCTCTTCCGCGTTGCCGCCGATCTCACCGATCAGCACCACGGCTTCCGTGCCGTCATCTTCCTTAAACAGCTTCAGCAGGTCGGTGAAGGTGGACCCGATCACCGGGTCGCCGCCGATGCCGATGGCGGTGGACTGCCCGAAACCGTGCTCCACCAACTGCCCCACGGCTTCGTAGGTCAGGGTGCCGGAGCGGCTGATCACGCCGATGTTACCGGGCTTGTGAATGAAGCCGGGCATGATACCGACTTTCGCCTCGCCCGGTGTAATCGCGCCGGGGCAGTTCGGGCCGATGAGCCTGGTCTTGCCCTTGATCTGATGCCACACCTTCAGCATGTCCGCCGCCGGGATGCCTTCGGTGATGCAGATGACCAGGTCCACACCCGCGTCCGACGCTTCCAGGATGCCGTCCGCCGCAAATGGGGGCGGAACAAAGATCACGCTGGTGTTCGCGCCGGTCTCTTCGACCGCTTCGGCCACGGTGTTAAACACGGGACGGTCCAGATGCTTGGTGCCGCCCTTGCCCGGGGTGACGCCCGCGACTACGTTGGTCCCGTACTCGATCATCTGCTCGGCGTGGAAGCTGCCTTCCTTGCCGGTGAAGCCCTGTACGACCAGTCTGGTGTCTTTACCTACTAGAATACTCATGACACTTTTACCCTTCTGTATCTGAGTGAAGTCTCCGGTTTTCTCTATCTCGAGATAAAATCAAGTAGTTCAGGAGTTTACGATCATGCTCGTCCATATTCTCAAATTTCAGTTTGGCCTTCATGTCATCCAGCGAATAGTGCTCCAACAACGCCCCAAACGCTTCATCAATAAAGGATACAGACGCCACTTCTATATTTTCAAAATCAATGACAAAGTTATCCTCTTTCTCCCAGCGTTGCTGAAGATACTTGCGCATCTTTTTGCCATCCGTCCGGGAGGACATACGACGACCTACGACTTCTTGCACTTTCACTCGCATGACACACCACCTAAAAAACAGCCTCGACATCGTCTAATAGATCATCCGGATTCCAGTAGAAATCCTCATCCACACGAATTTCCAAGTTGATTATGGTTTTAACATTGCTGTAATCAAACATTAAGGATTTCTGCTTTGTCTTACGTAGCTTGGCGAGAACTCTCAACATATCCTCAGCGGTATATATCGAGAGTTCTTCGCCAAACTCGACAAGCAATGAAACCTTACTAGCCATCACCCCTTCGCCGCGGCGACGACCTTCTCCGCCGCGTCCTTGAGGTTCGTGGCGACAATGAAGTCCAGCGGGGACTCGTCCAGCATTTTCGCCGCCTGTTCGGCGTTGGTGCCGGCCAGCCGCACCACCACCGGAACACCCACTTTCACATCCTTATCGCTCAGCGCCGAGATCACGCCTTCCGCGACACGGTCACAGCGGACGATCCCGCCGAAGATGTTGATCAGCACGGCCTTCACCGCGTCGTCGCTCATGATCAGACGGAAGCCGTTCTTCACCGTCTCCGGGTTGGCCACGCCGCCCACATCCAGGAAGTTCGCCGGCTCGCCACCGCTGAACTTGATGATGTCCATAGTGCCCATCGCCAGCCCGGCGCCGTTCACCATGCAGCCCACGTTCCCGTCGAGCTTGATGTAGTTCAGGTTGTATTCCGACGCTTCCACCTCGGCCGGTTCCTCTTCGTCCAGATCACGATACTCGAGGATGTCCTTGTGACGATACAACGCGTTATCGTCGAAGTTCATCTTCGCGTCCAGCGCAATGATGTCGCCGTCGCCGGTGAGCACCAACGGGTTGATCTCTGCGAGGCTCGCATCGGTGTGACGGTAGGCGCTGTAAAGCTTCATGAAGAAGTTCGCCGCCTTGTTGACCGATTTGCCTTCCAGGCCCAGCGCGAACGCCAGCCGGCGCGCTTCAAACGCCTGCATGCCAAAGGCCGGGTCGATCGCCAGCTTGATGATCTTCTCCGGGGTTTCCGCCGCAACCTTTTCGATCTCCACACCGCCCTCGGTGCTGACCATGAAGGTATCGGCGACTTTTTCGCGGTCCAGTGTCAGCCCGGCATAGAACTCCTTCTTGATGTCCATGCCCTGCTCGATCAGCAGACGCTTGACTTCCGTGCCCTCCGGGCCGGTCTGGTGGGTGACGAGCTGCATGCCAAGTATCTTCTCCGCCGCCTCACGCGCTTCGGCGGGGTTCTTGACGACCTTGACGCCTCCGCCTTTGCCACGGCCGCCGGCATGGATCTGGGCCTTTACGACGACCGTGCCGCCACCCAGATCTTTCGCCGCCTGCTCGGCTTCGTCCACCGTGAAGGCCACCTTGCCTTCCGGAACCGCGACCCCGAATTTCCTCAGGATCTCTTTTCCCTGGTACTCGTGGATCTTCATGTTGTCCCCTGGTTCTTTATCTAACAGCTTGACGTCGCTTTCGTACTGATCACGGGACTTCTACCGATTCGCACTCCCCCGCGGCTTCCTGAATGCCCGCCGCCGGAAAGTGATTCGGAATTTAACCGTCGCGCCAGCTCTGATCAAGCGAATGGGTGGGTGGATCTCCGCTGCATGCGGATTTGTTTTGGAATCCTAAACTAGGGACAGACGGTAGTTTTTTCGTTTCCAGTGCTTGGTTTGAGCGGTTTGCGACAAGTCGGCGGCGATGGCTACCCCGAATATTGTACGAGTATTCATGCTTCGTCAACACAACCCTTGATATGAAATCGGTTTGAACGGTTTTCGGCTTGGAATCACATGACTGCAATTTGTTGTCGTTTTATGCAACCCGCCGCCGGGATTGAAGGATCTGGACAACCCGTCCCCAATGTACGCGCCAAACGGACGGCGCGTACCTTGGGCTATGGCAGAGAACCACTGCCGTGGTACGGGTTCGTTCGTGAAATTTCCGGGCTACGTTGTTTCCTCTGCGCATGAGAAAACCGCCCGACGGGATTTCCCACCGAGCGGTTGCAGTGTCTTGGTTGACCGGCGCAGGCGCCGGACCTGCAACTGAACCGGATGCTTCAATAGCGAAGCGAGAACGCATAGAAAACCGTCCACCGGAAAACCCGATGGACGGCTGGAGTATCAGTTTTTCTGTGAGGCCTAGTACATGCCTCCGCCCATGCCGCCGCCGGGCATCGGGGGCGCGGCCGGCTCGTCTTCCGGGGCCTCGTGGATGGTGGCCTCGGTCATAAGCAGCACGGACGCGACCGACGCGGCGTTCTCCAGCGCGGTGCGAGTCACCTTGGTCGGGTCGATGACGCCGGCCTTCAGCAGGTTCTCGTACGCACCGGTCAGGGCGTTGTAGCCGAAGTCGTCCTTGCCGTTCTTGACCTCGTTGACCACAACAGCGCCTTCCACACCGGCGTTGTTGGCGATCATCCGCAGCGGCTCTTCCAGAGCACGGATCACCATGGTACGGCCGATCTCCTCATCGCCTTCATAGGAGACCTTCTCCAGCGCGGGCATGCACCTCACCAGGGCGACACCGCCGCCCGGAACAATTCCTTCTTCCACTGCGGCGCGGGTGGCGTGCAAAGCGTCTTCCACACGGGCCTTCTTTTCCTTCATCTCGACCTCGGTGGCGGCGCCGATGTGCAGCACGGCCACACCGCCGGCCAGCTTCGCCAGCCGTTCCTGCAGCTTCTCACGGTCGTAGTCGGAAGTGGTGGTCTCGATCTGCTTCTTGATCTGCTCGATGCGGGCCTTGATGTCCTCGGTCGCACCGGCGCCTTCCACGATCGTGGTCTCGTCCTTGGTCATAACCACGCGTTTGGCGGTGCCCAGGTCGTCGAGCTGAGCATTTTCCAGCTTGAACCCGGCGTCTTCGCTGATGACACGGCCTCCGGTCAGGACGGCGATGTCTTCCAGCATGGCCTTACGACGGTCGCCGAAGCCCGGAGCCTTCACCGCAGCGATCTTCAGCGTGCCGCGCAGCTTGTTCACCACGATGGTGGCCAGCGCTTCGCCTTCCACGTCTTCCGAGATGATCAGCAGGCTCTTGCCCATCTGCGCGACCTTCTCCAGCACCGGCAGGAGATCCTTCATCACGCTGACCTTCTTGTCGTGGATCAGGATCATCGGGTCTTCGAGGACCGCTTCCATACTCTCTGGATCGGTCACGAAATACGGCGACAGGTAGCCGCGGTCGAACTGCATCCCCTCGACCACGTCCATGTAGGTCTCGATACCCTTGGCCTCGTCGACGGTAATCACGCCGTCGTTGCCCACCTTCTCCATGGCGTCGGCGATCAGCTTGCCGATCTCATCGTCGTTGTTGGCCGAAATCGCGCCGACCTGGGCGATGGTGTCGCGGCTGCCGCCGACTTCCTTCGACAGTTTCTTCAGTTCCTCGACGACCACGCCGACAGCCTTGTCGACACCACGCTTCAGCAGCATGGGATTCGCGCCCGCAACCACATTACGCAGCCCTTCGGTCATGATCGACTGCGCGAGCACGGTCGCCGTGGTGGTGCCGTCGCCCGCCACGTCGCTGGTCTTGCTGGCGACTTCGCGCACCATCTGCGCGCCCATGTTCTCAATGGGGTCTTCCAGTTCGATTTCCTTGGCGACGGTGACGCCGTCCTTGGTCACAGTCGGGGCGCCGAACTTCTTGTCAATCACCACATTGCGGCCACGCGGGCCGAGGGTAACCTTCACCGCCCTGGCGAGCTGGTCCACACCACGCTTCAAACCGTTGCGCGCGGATTGGTCAAAGGTAATCTCTTTGTGAGCCATCTGTATGTTCTCCTCTTTCTGCTTCTACAGGTTTGCCGTTTGTTGCCTGGATCAGTCAAGGACGCCGAGGATGTCACTGCGATTCACCAGCAGGAAATCCTCGTTGTCGAGCTTGACTTCCGTGCCGCCGTACTTCGCGAACAGCACTTTGTCGCCGACCTTGATAATTTCGGACAGAGCCTTGCGCTCCAGGTCCTTGTTGATCACGTCGTCGCCCAACGCGACCACTTCACCCACTTGCGGACGTTCCTTGGTAGCGGTCTCGGGAATGATGATCCCGCCGCTACTTTTCTCTTCTTCTTCCACGACCTTCAACAGTACGCGTTCGTCAATCGGACGCACCTTCATCGCAGGTCCTCCTGGTTTACGGTTTCCTACCCGGGTGGTTGCTGCGACGGAAGCCGGCTGGCAGTCTTCCCGGTAATTTGCCAACGAGTTCCATCGGCCAGCAACAACCATGTTAAATGTATCAATGACTTACGTAGAGTAGACTGGCACTCATCAGCGACGAGTGCCAAGGCTCAGAGTATAGAACCCCGCCCCCCGCGAGTCAACCCTCGCGGTGTACGCCGTCTCTGCAAGCGATATGCCGACTCAGGGCGCGAGACTCTCAAAGCCTTATACAACCTTCATCCACTCGTGTTCCCGGAACCCCCGCCCCCGCCCGGCGCCCTCGAATCAAGAACGCAACTCCAACAGTCTGGCACCCTTGCAGCCTCAGCCGTTATATTGCTCCACCGGCGCAGGAAACGGATACCATCGCCGAAACAGACCGGAAACCGGGAGCCTTAGTGCGCTGCAACCGCCCACACACCCTGACAGACACCTGTAGGAAAGGCGTATTTTCTGCCATTATGGCAGCGACTGCCGCAATGCTGCTGCTCTGTCAGGTTGGCGCCAGTCACGCGCAACCCGCTCCAAGTTCCACGCCCGACACGGCTGAAACCCTTTTCCAGCAAGATCCGCCGCCGAAAAAGAAACCCAAGCAACCGAAGAAAAAGAAGCCGAAAGAGCCGCCAGAACAGGAGCAAGCGACACCCCTCCCGGCAGACAGCGTAGCGGTGGACAGTGTGGAGCAGCGACGATCACGACAGCCACAAGCCCCGTCTTTCGAGCCGGACACTACAGCCCCCGCGTTGCCGGAAATGCGCTCCCTGCGAATCGACCGGACGGTATACTGGCGCACGGGATACAAGGACGCCGGCGAGGCGCTGGGCATTACGCCCGGCTTGTTCCCCCGTCAGAGCAGCTACTTTGCGGAACCGTTTCACCTGGTCCCGCCCGGCGGAGGCTCGGAGGATCTGCTGGTGTTGTACCGGGGCCGTCCCTTCAACGACCCGGTCACCGGCGCGGCGTCCTTGAGCGCCATCGCGGTCGGCGAAATCGGCTACGCGGACTACACGCCGGTCTGGAACGGTCTGGGCCGCTCGTCCTCCGGCCCTGTCCTCGAGCTGCATACGCCCTACCGCTATCCGACTCGCCCCCTCACCCGCATCGCCTACCGCCAGGGGCTGTATTCGCTGGGTCACGCCGACTGGCGCATTCAGCAGAAGGTGTCGCCCTTCTTCCGCTATCATATTGGCATCGACGGTGGCGAGTACGCCGGCCGGAAACCCAATACCGACTCCAAGACGATCTACCTGCGCCTGGGCGGCAGACAGAAAATCTACGATTGGGGCTGGCTGGAGCTGGCCTGGATGCAGAACCGCATCGACTTCGGTTACGCCAATGAGCCGGGGATCCGCCGGACGCACCGCAACGACCTGGACGCCATCTTCACCCGCAGCACCCACAGCGACAGCGTGAACTGGCTCGCCGCCGCCTGGTACGTCCGTTCAGAGCGGAAGTACCTGGGTGGGCGTGAAGATGGCAACCGGCTGGGAATGCGCCTGCGCTTCCAGCGACAATTCAGCGTGCATGAGCTGGCGTTCCAGACGGATGTGGAACGCACCGCCGCTTTGTTCGGAACCTTCCCCATTCGCGAGAACCCGAAAGGAGAGCGGCTGGTGACGGGCGTGACGGCGTCGGACAAGCTGACGCTTGGCCTGTTGAACACCGACATCGCTCTGCGCGGCGAACTGGGCGACCGTGCGGTACACCCGGACGGCCGTGGGCGAAAGCTGCTGCCCCGTCTGGGCGGCACGGGCAGCGTGGACATCGGCGACACTCTGGGCCACGGCCTGCTGGGTCTCGCATCGCTTGGCTGGCGCTGGCCCTCGCTGGATCAGTCCTACGGCTTCTGGGCAATCAATTCGCCGGAACGCTACAACGACCTGTTCCCCGTGCCCGATTCCAGCTTCACCTACAGTGGCAACGCGGCGCTGGATCCGGTGGGCGGCCTGTTCGCGGGCGGCGGCTACCGGTATCGTTTCAGCGAGGACAGGCTTGTCAAGTTGACCGCCGGCTACCGGAAGTACATCGACCCCGTTGTTACGGTTGAAACGCAGCCGAAACACTTCACGCGCGAAACCGGCGAGGATGTGGACGGGCTCGAATTTACCGGTTTCGCCTGGACGCCGTCCTGGGGACCATGGTCGATGACCGGCGCCTGGACCTGGTCTGCGCTGCCGGATGAAGGCGTCCCCGTGCCCAATACCTGGGGCTTCGCCGGGTTGAGGTTCGAGAAGTTCTTCTATGAAGGGCAGCTGCGCGTGCGGGCGTCCACCGATGCGCGGTACTGGGGATCCTACACCTACCTGGGCGTCGAAGAGCCGGGGGTCTGGCATCTCAACGCCCTGCTGTCGGTGAAAGTGATCAGCTTCGAGATCTACATCGGCAACATCAACATCCTGAGCAACCAGTACGAGTTTCAGCCGGGCTACCCTTCCATGTTCCGCGAGGAGATCTGGGGAGTGCGGTGGACACTGTGGAATTGAGAAAGATGGATTTTTCACGGCAGCGACTTACATCCGCACATTAATCGGCATAATCTTCATTAAGAAGCCTGTCACATGGGAGCATTACTATCATGACACGACCTCCACGCGACGGACACCGGTGTATAATTCTCCTTCTTTTGGGTTTACTCGTCTACGGCAATCCTGCATGGGCGTTTTCGCCCGACTATACCCTTCGCAACCACAATCCGCTCCCTCTGAATCTCTTTGAATCGGGCGAGACCTTGCAGGGATTATAGTCATTCTCGAATTAAATCCGTCATCTTCCTTGGCAGAGAGGCAGCAGTCTAGAGTGTCGGTGTAGTTTCTGCGGGAAGACTGAGTCAAAGTATTATAGGGCCTGTTGCACGAATTCTGATGTCTCTCATTCCAGCGAAGCAGACTGTATCAAAATGTCCAATGGATCTCATTCCCGCGAAGGCGGGAATGAGATCGGTTCCTATTGTGCAACAGCCTGTATAGATAATAATGCATGGCCCGATTTGCTGTTCGCTGCTATAGAACACTGCGTTGTGTTGGCAATGA
>CAZYOC010000112.1:0-13638 GCA_964648415.1 uncultured bacterium
TTAACATATTGTAGTATATAAACATGACTGGATTCCAGCCTTCGCTGGAATGAGATTCCTCTCGCATTCTGCGACAGTCTGCTTCGCGGGAATGAGAACAGTCTGCTTCGCGGGAATGAGATCTATTGGACATTCTGATACATCTGACAGGCTCTTATATACAGATGATTGGGCGTTACATCCCCAGGAATCCCTTTACCATCTCCTTGATCTGGTCCGGGTTGGTTCCCAGGAACACAATCGCGTAAATGATCACACTATACAGGATCACCGCGAGCCAGCCGACAAATGCGCCAAAGGCGATCGCGAGGCCGTCACGCTCCAGCAGCCCGACACCCAGCACAAAAATGACACCGGCCGGGGCGGTGTTGGTCAGGGGAATGGGAATAATCATCAGGATAGCCATAATCATGACCAGCAGGCTGATCAGGGACTGGCCGCCACGGCTGCCGATCCAGGCGAAACGCGGTTTGATCAGGTATTCGATCTTCTCGAAGAAACGCGCCCCGGCGCGGAAGATCTTCGCCATGGTTGATGCTTTGAGCTCACGTTTCAGCGCCCAGTTCGGCAGGTAGGGTATGGGCTTGCCGACCAGCATCTGTGCTCCCAGCAGGACCATCAGGATGCCGAAGGGTGTGCTGTAGCCGGGCGCCGGCACCGGCATGGCGCTGGGCAGAGACAGCAGGATGAGGATCATGCCGAAGCCGCGATTCCCCATGGACGTAATGATCTCGCCAAGGGTGACGGTTTCAGCATTGCAGCGTTCGGCAAGGCCACGAAGCACATCCGCCAGGCTGACGCTGTGGGTCGTTTCATGGGTATCGCGCACGTTACTCGTCGCCTTTCCAGCCTTCGCTGCCGACCAGCGGCACGAACACGCAACCGCCTTCGGAGGAGGTGATGACTTCGTTGTCCTTTTTAATCACTTTTTTCAGATCCTGGATGCGCCGGGTGCCTGAGGGAACGACCAGGATGCCGCCGTCGCCAAGTTGCTCCACCATCTTCTGCGGCACATGGGGCGCGCCGGCGGTGACCATAATGCGATCAAAGGGAGCGAACTCGGGCCAGCCCAGGCTGCCGTCGCCCACCTTCTGAATAATGCGCCCGTCCAGCTCCAGCTCGGCAAAGATCTCGCGAGAGCGTTCCGCCAGTGTTGTAATGCGTTCGACGGTAAAGACTTTTTTCGCCAGCATTGCAAGTAACGCACACTGGTAGCCGGAACCGGTGCCGATCTCCAGGACTTTTTCATCGCCCTTCAGCTCCAGCAACTCGGTCATTTTGGCGACCATGAAAGGTTGCGAGATGGTCTGGTTCTCGCCGATGGGCAACGGGGTGTCCTCGTATGCGCGGCCCCGGAGGTTGGAAGGGAGGAAGATGTGACGTTTGAGTTGACGCAACGCGTCGAGCACCCGCTTGTCACGGATGCCCCTGCGGTAGAGCCCGTCCACCAGTTGTTCCCGTTCCAGCCGGTAGTTAATCACGTGTCCACATCCTTCGTAACACCAATCGTATGAAGCGCAGGGTATCCGGCAGCCGGCGCATGGAGCCGCCTTCGCCGCGATGATAGATGGTTCGGATTGGAATATACTCGATTCGGCCGCCTGCGGCCGCCTGGGTCAGGAGCCACTCGCTCTCGAACGCGAAACCGTCCTCGTACCACCGATGGCCCGCCAGCAGTTCAGTACGAAGCGCCCGGTATCCGCACTGGCTGTCGTGGATGCGTTGGCCGGTGATGATGCTTACGATCCGGCTGGTGAGCAGGTTTGACAGCCTTCGATCCCAGGGCATGGCGCTGCGATCGTGGCGCCAGCCGACGATGGTGTCGGCATTGTGTTGCTCCACGGCACGGATGAACTCGGGCAGGTCCGCCGGGTCGTGCTGGCCGTCGGCGTCAAGCGTGATCACCCAGGCCACGCCCTGGCGTCGCCACCAGTCGATCCCTACTCGCAACGCAGCGCCCTTCCCGCGGTTGCGAGGCAAACGCAGGACATGCGCTCCGAGTTCCAGCGCCGTCTCGGCGGCCTGCTCCGGCCCGCCGTCGTCCACCACGAGCACGTGTTCGAGCGGGATGTGCTCGAGGATTCCCGCGAGCACGTCTTGAAGGCGGCCATTGTGACGGTAGACCGGGATAACCACTGCAATCGATTGTCTCTTCACGGCGTCAAAATAGGGGAAGGGACCTCCGGCTGCAAGCAGTGATTGCATTCTTGTAGATCGCGGAGTACAATGGTTCGGAAGTCCTCATGCCTCCCAAAGGAGAGATCCTGTGAAGGGAACCCGCGAGTGGTTTTGAGCGTTTTGTGGATGAGAGACGCGACAAGCGTGCTTACTCGCTGAACCACGTCAACACTATTCAGGAGATAAAGAGATGCCGTTCATGCTTTTTGATCCGACATTTCTGCTGTTGATTCCGGCGTTGATCCTGGCCTTCTGGGCTCAGTCCAAGGTGAAGAGGACGTATCGGAAGTACAGCCAGGTATACAACGATGCCGGGTTGAAGGGCGCGGATGTGGCGCGCAGGATTCTGGACCGGTTCGGGCTGGTGGATGTGAAGGTGGAGCCGACGAAAGGGATTTTGTCGGACCACTACGATCCACGGACTCGGGTGGTGCGTCTGTCTGAAGGCAACTATGCCAGTCCCTCCCTCGCAGCGCTCGCGGTGTCGGCGCATGAGGTGGGCCATGCCATTCAGCATTCGGAGGGCTATTCCGCGTTGAAGTTCCGCCACGCCCTGGCAGGACCGGTGCAGTTCGGCAGTTGGCTGGCGTTCCCCTTGTTTTTCATCGGCCTGATCTTTTCGTCGTTCCAGCCCTTGATGGACATCGGCATCCTGTTGTTCGCGCTGGTGGTGCTGTTCCATCTGATCACGCTGCCGGTGGAGTTCGACGCCAGCCGCCGGGCGATCCAGATCCTGGGAACCGACGGTTATCTGCATCCGGGTGAAGTGGGGGCCGCGAAAAAGGTGCTCAACGCCGCGGCCTGGACCTATGTCGCTTCCGCCACCATGGCGGCGGTGCAACTGTTGAGGCTCCTCGTCCTGCGTGGCATGGTCAGCAACGATTGAATCCGAATGAAGAGTTGTTAAGATTTCTAAGAGACCGGCTCTGCAGATTATCTGGGGGGCTGTTTTTTCTTCCCACCAGTCTGGTTATGGAACGCACTCGAATTCTGCCCTTCTCAAGATTGCCCTCAATCGGGAATTATCGTACGTTATCCAGACACCGCTTGCCGAGACGCCTTTGCGAAATACACTCTGAATAGTGCAGCAAGATCATCTTCAGAATTCCCTTGTTAAGCCCGGATCGTTTTGGAGGGGTTGTGCGAGAAAAAACAACAGGACAGGTGCGCAGATTCCAGATGCCGGGGCTGGGATGTCTGCTCATTTGTGCCTGTTTCGTACCGGGCTTTGCTGGTGTGCATAACCGCGGCGCTCCCATTCTTCAGTCCTATCTGCCGGAGGACTACAACGGTCATGTACAGACGTTCTCGATTACTCAGGGTGACGGGGGGATGATGTACATCGCCAATGGCGCGGGTGTGCTTGAGTTTGACGGTGTCCATTGGCGAACGATCACCCATCCCGGCGGCGTGTTTCCTTTATCCATCGCGAAAGATGACAAGGGTACCATTTTCGTGGGGTGGGAAAGTGACATCGGGTTTCTCGAGCCGGACAGCATAGGCCGGATGAAGTTTCGGTCGCTGCTGTCCGAGATTCCGGAAGGAGACCGCGAGTTTATTGATGTCTGGTATACCAAGCCTACCGCAGACGGCATTTATTTTCAAAGTGACACCACCCTTTACCGCTGGGCATACCAGGATAATCCTCGTCAAGGGGAAATGACAACCTGGACTCTGCCGGACAGCGCCTTCTTCTCCGCAAGTTTGTGCTTTGATGACAAACTCTACGTTCAGGACTATCGCCGCCGCCTCTACACCGTCCGGAATGATTCGCTGATACGTGTCCCTCTGGAGATTCCGGAGGATTGCCTGATCCGTCAGATTCATCGTGTTGGCGAGGATACACTGATCGGCGCGTGGGGAGCGCCCTATGTCGCCTATTGGCGGGGGGATCGTCTGGAGCCGGTAGAAGGGGAAGTGGTCGACTTCGCACGTGAGCACATTGGCCGGGATGTGATCCGAATCAGTGACGATCTGTTTGCGTTAATAACCGAAGAGAATGGCGTCGCCATTTTCAAGCTTGACGGTGCGATTCGGCAGGTTTTGAACCAGGAAGAGGGTCTTCAGGATGAGACCGTGATGGGCGAACCCTTCGTCGATGATCAGGGTGGCTTATGGCTGCCGCTTGATTATGGACTGGCTCGTGTGACCTTAGCGAACGACATCTCGAGATTCAGCTTCTCGCAGGGCCTTCTCGGCGGTGTGCATAAGGTGTGCGGGTTTCGGGGCCGGATCTATGTAGCGACGATGCAGGGTCTCTATGAGTTGCAACCATCCCGGCAACCGGGTATGCCCGCTTCATTTCGTGAGGTGGAGGGCATCGCAGCGACCTGCTGGGATATCATGCCCTTCAAGGATCGCTTATTGATTGCGACCACTGAAGGGGTCAAAGAGATGCTGCCGTCAGGACGAGTCAGAGCGATTCCGCAGGTTCCCTATAACACTCAGCGCATCGGATTGCTTGCCGACGACGAAACCGTGGCCATCGCGTCGTATTACAAAGGTCTCCACTTCATTCGGTTGCAGGACAATCAATGGACCTATGTTGCGGGCGACCTGGATGGTGTATCGCAATTCATCGGGCCTCTCGCGATTGACGAGGAAGGCAATCTCTGGATCAACGCGGACTGGAAGCACCTTGAAAAGGTGGAGTTGGGCGACCCGCCCCGGTTTGACGCCTTTGAAGTAACGATCTACGATTCTGCGCGGGGCGTGCTTCATGGCGAACTTGAACCCTTTGTCTTCAAGGGCACTGTGTATCTGGGCGGGGGCGACGGTCTGTTGGTCTATCAAGAGGAGGACGACACGTTCGTCCCCTCAGGCCTCCTTGGTGAGCGTTTTGCATACAAAGGCGAACCCGTCAGTTTCCCACATGTGGACCCGGAAGGTCATCTATGGTTCAGCTCCAATGGATTCTTCAATCCGAGGGTTTCCTTTACTGCCGAAGGCGAACCTCAGTTTGACCTTCCCCTGGTCGCAGCACAGCTTCCGGATATTCGCACTCTGTACTTCGATCTGCACAATGACTTGCTCTGGGCGGGCGGCGGCGGGAATACGCTCATCCGTCTCAGGGAGGAAGCGAAGGAGCGCTCTCCACTACAGTCTCCACCCCTCTTGCATGGTGTCTATGCGGAGCAGGATTCGCTGCTGTATGGTGGTGCGAACGGCTATAAACGACGCACGCCCGTGCTGAACTATGAGCATAACAGCATTCGTTTTGAGTACGCCATTCCCTGTTACAACACGGTCGCACGGAACCGGTACCAGTACCGTCTCGTAGGGCTGGAAAGCGCGTGGTCGGATTGGAGCGAGGAAACCGACCGTGAGTACGCCGCTCTGCGGGAGGGTAAGTACCGTTTCGAGGTCCGTGGCAAAAACGGATATGGTAAGGTCAGCGATGTCACAAGCTTCACATTTCGGGTCCTGCCGCCCTGGGGCCGGAGCCTGTGGGCGTATGTTGCGTATCTGATGTTGCTGACTCTGTTGATTTTTGGCGTGATAAAATGGCGGATCGGGCGGCTGGAGCGGGAGCGTCTCCACCTGCAGAAACTGGTTGAAGAGAGAACCGCGCAGATCTTGAAAGAGAAAGAGAAGCTGGCCCAGGCGGAGCTGGAAGCGGAACAGGTGAAACGCACCAACCAGATCGCCGCCACCATCGCTCATGAGTTCAATAATCCCCTGGCCATTATCCAGGGCAGCGCCGACCTGATGATGGACGATGTTGTGGATGAAGAGACCAAGCGGTCCCTCCTGCAGAAAATCCCGCTCCAGGTTTCCCGAATGCACGATCTCGTGGATACCCTGCTCAACTTGAAACATGTTGAAGAGGTCCCCTATGCCAAAGGAATGAATATTATTGACCTGCAGGCATCGATAAACAAGAGCAGGGAAATGAAGGAGAAGACAGATGACAGGTCTTCCTCCGAGTCACAGGATTAGCTGTTCATTGAGCTCGCGCGGCAATCCCAATCCCGTAGAGCCCCGAGGTTGATTTCCGTCCGCCACGCCATTGCCTTTTTACCCGAAGCCGCGTATCGTGCCTGAAACCAGTCAAGAGGAGATACCCATGTCCGCTGGATTGCCACCAGCCGTTACCGCGTTGCAGCAGGAACTGACACGTTTGCCCTCGATCGGGAAAAAATCCGCCCTGCGCATGGCCTTGTACCTGTTGAAGGCTGACCGGGAAACCGTGGAGCAGTTGGCGCGGGCCATTGTGGATGTAAAAGACAAGGTCAAGGTGTGCAGCGTCTGCGGGTTCCTGTCGGACCGGGATCCGTGTCCGATCTGTACCGATGCGAAACGGGACTCCTCATTGGTCTGCGTGGTGGAAGCGCCGGGCGATATCATCGCGTTGGAGAAGGGATCCATCTTTCACGGCAAATATCACGTCCTCGGCGGATCTCTTGCGCCGCTGGAGGGGATCGGGCCGGAGGAGTTGCGGATTGAAGAACTCAAACAGCGGGTGGAGGCCGAGGGGATTACCGAGGCGATCATCGCCACCAATCCCACGCCGGAAGGGGAACAGACGGCGATGTACCTGTCACGGGAGCTGCGGCCGATGGGGGTGAAGGTCTCACGGATCGCACGCGGTATTCCGGTGGGAAGTGACCTCGAAAATGCGGATGATCTGACGTTGACTCGGGCGCTGGAAGGACGGATTGTGTTTGATGATTAGCCCGGATAGTTCGCGAAGGAACCACGGCAGTGGTTCTCTGCCACAGCCCAAGGTACGCGCCGTCCGTTTGGCGCGCACCTTGGGAGACAGGTTTACCAGATCCTTCAACCCCGGCAGCGGGTTGCATAAAGCGGGTTGCATTAAACGAAGACAAATTGTCGTTATGTGATTCAAAGCCGAAAACCCATCAAGCCGATTCTATCTCAAGGGTTAAGTTGACGGAACATGAATACTCGTGAAATATCCGGGTTAGTGGTGGATGATTCACGATTACCGGGGGGGTGGCGGTCCTGCACTTTCATCGGTCATGTCAGATCGTGAACGCGGTGGAGATCTGACTCTTTGATGGGAATGAAGCAGATTGAGTCCTGGATCGCAAGCGTGTCAGGTCTCCGCAAACAACGCTAACGACCTGACACGACAAGCGTTTGACTGGCGAGACGCCAGTGCTACACGCTTCCGATCCCCAACTTGTTCAGTGTCTCCCACAAGGATTCGGTCGTAAAAGGTTTCACCAGAAAGCCGTTCACCCCGCTCTGCACCGCGCGGATCACATGGTCGCGTTGCTTCATTGAAGTGATCATCACGATCCTGGCGCGCTTTTTCGCCGGAACGTGGAATTTATTTTCCAGCATGCGCATTTCCTTCATCGTCTCGTGACCGTCCATCTTGGGCATATTGATGTCCAGCGTGATCAGGTCGACCTGTTGTTCGTTTTCCAGATAGACGCGGTACTTGACCATGCCCTCGAGACCGTTTTCGGCATGAATGCACTCACCCAGCGCGCCGAGCTGTTTGCTCAGGATGTTGCGGATAATGATGTCGTCATCGACGATGAGAAAACGCATGACACCTCCGTTTAACGGGGGCCGGGGACCCGGCGCACTCGTTTACCCTTGGCGCGGAACACACCGGCTACCCCCAGCATGACCATGGCCGCGCCGGTGATGGTCCACCAACTGATGCCTTCGTGAAGCAGGAACCAGCCGAGAAAGACGGCTATTACCGGATTAACATAAGGATAAGTCATCACCAGAGACGTCGGCAGCAGCTTCAGTGCGTTCATATACGCCGAGATGGCCACAATAGAGCCTACGACGAGCAGATACCCCCAGGCCGCCCAGGCTTCCGGAGTCGGGTTCATCAGCGGTTCGCCCAACGCCAGCGCCACCAGCCAGAAGAATACCGACCCGAAGAGCTGCTGGTAGCCGGAGATGGTGAATGGCGACATGTTGACTGGTCTTCGCGCAAGCAGGATCGAGCCCGCGCCCCAGCTCAGAGGGCCGACGACCATGGCGATCACCGCTTTCACGTCGCCCTCCGCACCCTGACGCAGCACCGGCCAGACCAGGGTTGCGAGTCCGGCGAAACCCAGCAGCAGGGAGCCTGCCAGGAGAGGCGAAGGCATCCGGCGGTCGATGATGGCTTCCATCCCCGCGACCATGATCGGCATGGTCCCCACCAGCAACGCCGCCAGGCCGGAGTCGATGTATTGTTCCGCGTAATTCACCAGGCCGTTGCCGCCCAGCCACAGCAGCAGCCCGCTTGTCGCCAGCACGAACAGCTCCTGGCGCGAGGGCTTCAGCCGCCAACGCAACAGTGCGGTCATGGCCACGAGGAAACTGCCCGCCACCAGGGTTCGCGTCGCCCCCAGCATAAAAGGTTCAATCCCGCTGCCGTCACGCACCGCCACCCGGATCGCCAGGTACGTACTGCCCCAGGCAATGTAAATGATGAACAGGTTGGCCAGCCCGGCCAGGGTGACCTGTTTGGAATCGTACGTCACACGTGTCCCGCTTTTCAGACTGTATCACAATGTCCGATGGATCTCAATCCCGCGTAGCAGACTGTATCAGACTGGCCAATGGATCTCATTCCCACGTAGGTGGGAATCCAGTCATGCCCATAAACTACAATATGTTAACTACGAAAACCGAATACTGAACACTGTTTCAGTTCTGAATTGCTAACTTATTATATTGTTGCACCTTGCCTGGATCCCCACCTTCGTGGGGATGAGAGTGGGATCGGCTCTGCGATAATCTGTTTTCCGGCAATATACTTCCGCAATTTATGGAGGTGCGGTTTTTCTTCTCGGTTAGTGGAGCCGTATCTTTGACAAACAGCACGGTTTCCTTCCAGTGCTCACAGAACACCCGTTTCAGGATGGATTATGCCACAACCAGGCGTGTTGCAACAAATGCGGCTGACCCGGATCGTCGCTACGGTCGGCCCAGCTTCAAGTGAGTCGGAGCAGATCCGGCAGTTGATCCGGGCCGGGGTGAATGTCTTTCGACTCAACTTCAGCCACGGCGATCATGAGACTCATGCCGCCGTACTCAAAACCATCCGGGAGCTGGCGGATGAGATGGACCGGGTCATTGCCATTCTACAAGACCTGGGCGGGCCAAAGCTGCGCATCGGTGAATTGCCGGATGATGCATTGCATCTGCATGCCGGTGACCATTTCCATCTCGTGAAGAACCTCGACATGGGCGACGAGACCCATGTCGGTCTGCCGTACTCTGACTCCTGGTACGACCAGTTGGAGAACGGGGACCGGGTGGTGCTGGGTGACGGCGCCCTGGTGCTGCGTATCCTGGAAATCACCGAGAAGATGCTGACCTGCGAGGTGCTGTCGGGAGGGAACCTGCGCTCGCGAGCCGGGCTGCATTTCCCCGACAGCGACATCGCTCTGGGCGCGATGACGGCCAAGGACTGGAAAGATCTCGCATTCGGGCTTGAGTTCGGGGTCGACGCCATCGCGTTGTCGTTTGTTCAGGACGCCGATGATGTCATTGCGGTGCGACGGTATGTGGAAAGCAGTCCGAAACGCCCGCTGCTGATCTCAAAGATTGAACGGCGGAGTGCGATTGATAACATCGAGGCCATCCTGGCGGCGTCTGACGGGATCATGGTGGCGCGGGGCGACCTGGGCATCAGTATTCCCATGGAGCGAGTTCCCACTATTCAGAAGGAGCTGATCCAGCGCGCTCGCAGGCGGACGAAGTTCGTGATCACCGCCACCCAGATGCTGGAGAGCATGACCGACGCGCCCATACCCACACGTGCGGAGGTGACCGATGTCGCCAATGCGGTGTATGACGGCTCCGACGCGGTAATGCTGTCCGGCGAGACCGCGATTGGTGTGGACCCGCCTCGCGTGGTCCACACCATGGCGCAGATCCTGCATGAAGCGGAGTCACATGCGACCTTTTCGTCGCAGGAAGTGCTCGACGACAGTGTTGAGGAAGCGATTGCGGGTGCGGCGCGGGTGCTGGTGGAAAAGGTGGGCGCAAAAATGGTCATCATCCCCATCACCAGTGGTTCCACCGCCGCGAGGATCAGTCGTCATCTCCCCAACGTGCCCATTCTTGCGGGAGTTATTACGGTTGAAGACGCCCGGAGGCAGGTTTTCCGGCATGCTGTGCATCCAATGGTCGCTCCGCGTTGCGATAGCCTGTTGGAGACACTTACTTTCTTTGTTGATCACGCCATTGGGTTGGGGGGCTTACGGGATGGTGACAGGCTCGTTGTCGCTGGCGGATTTCCCATTAACCAACCGGGTGTTACGAATTACCTGCGGGTAGTCACCGTAGGGAAGCCATTGTAACCAAACGGCTGTTTCTTTTCACACAAAGGAGATCCCCATGCGAGTGTTGCGTCTATTGATCGTCGTCGCGATTGCGGCGAGCTGGCTGTCCACAGGGTGTATCGTGGTCGGTATGCACGAGTGGAGTGTCAAGCTGAACAACGACGGCACCGGCACCGGCACGCTTACCTTCCACAACCTTGCCTGCGATGAGTCGGAACCCGATTCCATCAAGTTCGCCTTTACCCAACTGGTGCGCGATTACCTCAACGGCGAAGAACTGGGCACGACCTATCCCGACCTGAGCATCCGCGAAAAGGAACTGTTCACCGAAGATCTTGACGGTGAGGAAGTGGTCAGCGGCAAGATTGACTTCACTTTCGATGAGTATGGCGATGTTGGGCTGTACATTTACGATCCGAAGGACATTATGATTTACGGGCTCGAAGGAGAGAACGCGTACATCAACTCCAACGGTGTTTACGCCGGTGAAAGCGGCGGGCCGAACATCATCATCTGGGAAGCCGACGAGCGGAATCTGGAGTTCACCGTCTCCGAAGAGCCCTCCATCGAAGGCGACTTCATGGAAATCTACGAGGACTGGAAGAAGAACGGCGAAAGCGCTCTGTACACCCAGGAAGAGATGGATGCGATGGGTGGCGAATAGAGTGCGGACATACGTGTAGACAGGTTGCTGATGCCCGGACAGGTTTATTGTTCGGGCATCTGTTTTTGGAGGGAGCTATGGGAAAGCGTATTGGTCTTTTGTTGCTTGTTTTGCTGGTGGGATGGACCAGCGTAGTTGCGCAACCGCCCGCCGATGCTTTTCGCAGCATGTTGTGGGATCTTGGGGTCGATGAAGAAAACCTGGGCTTCCATCCCAAGGGCTATTGGACTCGCTACCCCGATCCGCAGGACATTCCCTTCAAGAACCTGGCCTTCGACGATTTGTTCGCCGAACCACAACGCATTTATGATTTTGTACGGGTTATGGCCCTCGCGGGGGAGGACTATCTCCATCCCGAATACCTGACGGCGAACTCCAACGGCCTGCTGAAAACCTCGTATTACCTGGGCATTCGTCCGGCTACCGCGCAGACACGTGACTACAGCGCCTCGTTGTGGGCAGAGTTGGACGAAGAGGAGCCCCTGCTCGACGCCGTCCGGCAGACCTATCGGGTTGCAGGACGTGAGTTCACCTTCAACGCCATGGGCAGCGCCAGCGATTTCCCGTTGATCGAACGGGATCTTCGTGAAGCGACCGCGTCCTTGCATCCCGATCTCAGGCGGGTTGTCGGGCGCACGGTGGTCCATCTCGCCGACGCCTGGCGTTGGCGGCAGGTAGGGATGAGAAATGTGGATATGGGCAAAGCGCTTGCCTGCTGGCGCATCCGGCAGCTCGGAGAAACCCAGTTCGACGGCCTCGAGTACTTCCCCCAGCTTGAAGACTGCGCCAACGACATCGACATGCCCTCGATCTACTACGCCGGCATGATCCTGCTGGAAACGTCCGAACAGCTCGCCGATTCACTGGCCATCCTGCGGGAGCGGAAGGACATCGACTGGTCCCGGCAGCGGCTGGACATTATGACTCCGCTGGGCCGTATCCTGATCGGCGGGATCGGCCGGGATGTCCATATCTACAACGATCTGCTGCTGCTCATTGATCCGGACGGCAATGACGTCTACCAGGGCGCGGTGGGGGCGACACCGTCGCTGGACATACCGATCTCATTGGCGGTGGATCTCGCGGGTGACGACGAATACCTCTGCGAGGACGAATACCTGCCCAGCCAGGGATCGGCTGTCTTCGGCGCGGCGATGCTGCTGGATGTAAAGGGCAACGACCACTACAGCGCGCGTCGCCTGGGCCAGGGCGCGGCCATGCTGGGTATCGGCATCCTCGCGGACCTGCACGGCGACGACGAGTACGAACTCGGCTATTCCGGCCAGGGCGGCGCATACTTCGGCGTCGGACTGGCCCTCGACAACACCGGCGATGACCGCTACCGGCTCTACGGCGACGGCCAGGGATACGGCGGCGTGGGCGGAGTGGGGACGCTGCTCAACCGGACCGGCGACGATGAGTACTGGTGCGCGCCGGACCTCGCCCGGGCTTTCCGCCCGGACTATCACCATTCCGCCGATTCCGCCAACTACAGCTACGCACAGGGCTGTGGGATCGGACGGCGGGGAGACATCACCGACGGCCACTCCTGGGCCGGCGGCATGGGCAGCCTGATCGACCTGGACGGCGATGATGTCTACATCTCACGCAACTGGTCGGCCGGGTGCGGGTACTGGTACGGCATGGGGTTCCTTTACGACCGCGCCGGCGATGATGAATACCGCAGCGAGAACTGGAGCCAGGTGGCCGGTGCGCATTTCTGCATTGCGGCGCATATCGACGAGGCGGGCGACGACAAGCACCTGGTGATGGGTGACTACGCCGATGGCCTCTCGTTCGGCCACGACTACACCGTGGGTCTGCTGCTGGACCGTGAAGGTAACGATACCTACCGGAACGTGGGCGATGGTCTCTGCTTCGGCATCAACATGTCGCAGATGCTCTTCTTTGAACTGGCGGGCGATGACACCTACATCACCGCCGGGACCAGCCGGAACTACGGCGCGAACAACTTCAAGCGTTACGATCCGCCACCCATCGGCGCGTTTCACCACCTGTTCAGCGACCAGATCTGCCTGTTCGGGGATCTGGCGGGGACGGATCGTTATCTCGCGGAAAACGATGAGGGGGAGCAGAGCGCCGATCCGCGCATGAGCGACGGCGGGACGCTCTTCATTCCGACCGCGGAAGAAAGAAATGCGCTCTCGAATCCCCGCCATTACGGCCTGGCGCGAGACTTCGACGATGCGACCACGCCGCCCATCCCGTTTTTCGAGGACAAGATGAAAACGCGGTACGAGGAGTTCAAGTAAGCCTTCCATGCTGGTCGATACATCGGGTGTACCGGGATAGGAACACCGGGTCCCGCACTGTTCAAGTGAACCGCAGTGGCTCTCGATATCGTTTGGCGCGATTCGGATTTGCGATGTCGTTCCTGCGAAACAGGCTGTCGCAGAATGTGAGAGGTATCTCATCCCAGCGAAGCAGACTGTCGCAGAATGCGAGAGGTATCTCATTCCAGCGAAGCAGACTGTCGCAGAATGCGAGAGGAATCTCATTCCAGCG
>CAZYOC010000113.1:0-13594 GCA_964648415.1 uncultured bacterium
TCCTGCTTTCGCAGGAATGACATCATGGGACATTTCATTCGAGAATTACTATAACATGTTGTAGTATATAGATATGTCTGGATTCACGGCTGTCCCAAACTAGGGACACCGCAAGCTACACTTCGTTCCGGTTCCAGCCTTCGCTGGAATGAGATTCCTCTCGCATTCTGCGACAGTCTGGCAGGCAGGAATCCTGCAAGTGTCAGGTCTCCGCAAACAACACTAAGAACCTGACACGACATACACGACCTGAATGTTTCGCTATGACGTACCGCAAGTAACGCCAAAGGGCTCGCCCATGCAAGCCCCTCAGCAGACTTTTCTTTGTATATCAAGCAGATACAGGCGTCACCGTATCTCCAGGCAGACAATCCTACTCGCCGTACATCTCGATGATCTCGTCGCGGCTCTTGCCCAGGATGCCGTACTTCTCGCCGACCTCCCTGAACGCGTTGATCGCCTTGTCCAGGTGCTCCTTCTCATGCGCCGCTGACAGCTGCACACGGATCCGCGCCAGGCCCTTCGGCACCACCGGGAAGAAGAAACCGATCACGTAAATACCCTTGTAATACATATCCCGCGCGATGTCCTGCGACAGCTTCGCGTTGTACAGCATGATCGGCACGATGGGGTGAATCCCCGGCTTGATGTCGTAGCCGAGCTCGGTCATCTTCTCGCGGAAATAGTTCGTGTTCCCCTCCAGCTTGTCCCGCAGCTCGGTGGATTCCATCAGCACATCGACTACTTTAATCGCGGCGTTGACCACCACGGGCGCGAGGCTGTTGCTGAACAGGTAGGGCCGTGACCGTTGCCGCAGCATCTCGATCATCTCACGCTTTCCGGATGTGAACCCGCCGGACGCCCCGCCCATGGCCTTGCCGAGGGTGGATGTGATGATGTCGACCCGGTCCATCACGTCCTTGAGCTCGTGAGTCCCCCGGCCCGTCTTGCCGATGAAGCCGGTGCAGTGGCTGTCGTCCACACCAACCAGGGCATCATACTTCTCCGCCAGGTCGCAGATCTTGTCGAGCTGCGCCACGGTGCCGTCCATGGAAAACGCGCCGTCGGTGAAGATCATCTTGAACCGCGCGCCGGCGGCCTCTTTGAGCTTCTCCTCCAGGTCGGCCATGTCGTTGTTTTTGTAGATGAAACGCTGCGCCTTGGACAACCGGATGCCGTCGATGATGCTGGCGTGGTTCAGCGCGTCGGTAATGATGGCGTCTTCCTGTTTCAGGAACACCTCGAACAGGCCGCCGTTGGCGTCAAAGCAGCTCGAGTACAGGATGGTGTCGTCGGTGCCCAGGAAACGGCTGATCTTCTGCTCGAGCTCACGGTGGATGTCCTGGGTGCCGCAGATGAAGCGTACCGACGACATCCCGTAGCCGCGCTCGTCGAGGCCGTCATGCGCCGCCTTCAGCACATCCGGATGACTGGACAGGCCCAGGTAGTTGTTCGCGCAGAAGTTGATGACCTCTTCCGTGGGCGAATCGGCGGGAAACTCCACCTGGATATCGGCGTCCTGCGGGCTGTGAATATAGCGTTCTTCCTTGTAGAGGCCGGCGTCACGGACTTCCGCCAGCTCTTTCTGCAAGTGTTCCTGTAACTTTCCGTACATAATCACCTCGGGTATGGTATGGCTTGTTGCTAACGGTACAATGTCCCCGCATCCTTCCGCGCCTGGAGCTTCTCCAGCATGTCTTTCGTCATGGTCGCCAAGTTCCACTGCGGCTCCCAGCCCCACTCTTCTCGCGCGCAGGAATCATCAATCGACGCCGGCCAGGAGTCGGCGATCTTCTGACGGTAATCCGGTTCGTAACGCACCGTGAAGTCCGGCAGGTGCTTCCGGATCTCCGCCGCCAGTTCCCCGGCGGTGAAGCTCATCGACCCCATGTTGAAGTTGGAGTGGTGCTTGAGGTTCTCAAACGGCGCTTCGGCGAGCTGAATGGTCCCCATGATCGTATCCGGCATGTACATCATCGGCAGCCGTGTGTCTTCCTTGACAAAACAGGTGTAGCCGCCTTTGTCCACGGCGTCGTAGTAAATCGCCACGGCATAATCGGTAGTGCCGCCGCCTGGCAGGGTTTCATACGAGATGATGCCCGGATACCGCAGTCCGCGCACATCCAGGCCGAACTTTTCCACGTAATAGTCGCACACCAGCTCGCCGCAGACCTTGGTCACTCCGTACATGCTGGTCGGCTGCAAGCAGGTCTCCTGCGGTGTGTTTTCTTTGGGCGCGTCGGGGCCCCAGACCGCGATGGAGGACGGGATGATCAACCGGTTGAGCTCGAGCTTGACACCCAAGTTGAGCATGTTCATCACGCCGCCCATGTTGACATCCCAGCAGGCCTGCGGGTTCTTCTCTCCCACGGCGCTCAGCAGGGCGGCCAGATGGAACACGCTGTCGATCTTGTGGTTGCGCAGGATACGCTCGATGGCATCGGAAGAGGTGACGTCGAGCTGAACAAAGGGTCCGTCGCAGGAGAAGTGCTTTTCCGGGGCGGGCCGAATATCGGATGCGATGACATTGTCGGCTCCGTAGTTGTTACGCAAGGCGGTGGTCAGGTCGGTGCCGATTTGCCCCAATGCGCCTGTAACCAGGATACGCTGCATTTTCTCGTTGCCCACTGCTCCTCCGTTGCTGAAACAACATCGTAAACATTTCGAGCGTGTCATGCCTGTCGAGAATGTCATTCCTGCGAAAACAGGAATCCTCCTTTGCCAATCCTTGCATTCCCGGATTCCTGCCTGCTCAGGACTGACAATGGGTATGGCATGTGCCTCTACCTGCAAAGGATCGCATGTTGCTCCAAAATTCACATGCGCTCGGAAGATAGCACCGGGGCGGAAACGGGTCAAGCGGCGGGGGCCACATACAAGCCCGATCAGGCATGGGCGGGTAGTTTTGAAAAGAAACCGGCGCCGCTACTCAGCAACACCGGTACAATTCGTTCTCTATGTGAATGCGGCGAGTGTTATCCATTCCCACATCCGACTGACGAAGGCGCGTTCCTGTGCGCCCCGGCCAGGCATGGCCGGGCTACATTCGATCGACGGGGGCGTCAGTCCTACACTTCCTGGAATCCTGACTACTCGTCGGCGATGGTCAGCTCCAGTTCGCGAGCGGCGACCTCTTCCATCAGCCGGTCCGCGAAGTCCTCGATCTTCAAAGCCTGCTTGAGCTGCTTGTTGTCACGACGGCGTACGCTCACAGTCCCGTCTTCCTGCTCGCGCTCCCCGACCACCAGCATGTACGGGATATACTGCTTCTGGTTGTCACGGATGCGTTTGTTCAGGCTCTCGTTGCGTTTGTCGGCCTTGACCCTCAGGCCCAGCCGTCGCAACGCCGCCACGACCTCGTCGGCATACCCGCCGAACTTCTCGTCGCTGATGGGCAACACCACCGCCTGCGCCGGAGCCAGCCAGGTCGGGAACTTGCCGGCGTAGTGTTCGATCATGATCCCCAGGAAGCGCTCAATGCTGCCGAAAATGGCACGGTGCAGCATGACCGGCCGCGCTTTTTCGCCGTTCTCGTCGATGTAGACCAGGTCGAACCGTTCCGGCATGGAGAAGTCGATCTGGATGGTGCCGCACTGCCAGGTCCGCTTGATGGCGTCCTTCACGTGGACGTCGATCTTCGGCCCGTAAAACGCTCCGTCGCCGGGATTCAGCTTGTACTCGATGTCGTTGGCTTTCAGAGCCTCGTTGAGCACGTTGGTCGCCATCTCCCACTGCTCGTCGGTCCCGATGGACTTCTCCGGACGGGTGGAAAGCTCGAAGAAGTAATCATCAAACCCGACCGCCCGGTACACTTCCTGGAGAAGCTGCAGGCAGTGGGTCACCTCGCCGACCGCCTGGTCCGGGGTGCTGTAATGGTGGGCGTCGTCCTGCACGAAGTTCCTGACACGGAACAGGCCATGGAGCACACCCGACTTCTCATGACGGTGGACTTTGCCGAACTCGGCCATGCGGATCGGCAGATCGCGGTACGAGTAATAGCCGGACCGGTAGACCCGGGTGCCGCCGGGGCAGTTCATCGGTTTGAGTGCGTACTCGCTCTCGTCGATCTCGGTGAAGTACATGTTCTCACGGTAGTGGTCCCAGTGCCCGCTGGCCAGCCAGAGCTCCTTGTTCAACACTTCCGGGGTCTTGATCTCGTCGTAGTTGTACTCGAACAGTTTCTCGCGCATGTACCGCAGCAATTCCTCGAAGATCACGGAACCGTTGGGGTGCCAGAACACGAAGCCCGGACCCTCCGCCTGAAAGCTGAACAGGTCGAGCTGCTGGGCGATCTTGCGATGGTCGCGCCGCTTTGCCTCTTCGAGCTGGTTGAGATAGGATTTCAGATCCTTTTCGGAGAAGAAGGCGGTCCCGTAGATGCGTTGCAGCATCGGGTTGGTTTCCTTGCCCCGCCAGTACGCGCCCGCCACACTCAGCAGCTTGAACGCCGGGATCTGACCGGTGCTGGTCAGGTGCGGCCCACGGCACAGGTCGATGAAGTCGTCCTGCTCGTAGAAGCTGATGGTCTGTCCCTCGAGGCCGGCCAGCAGCTCGCGTTTGAACTCCGCCTTCTGCTGCCCGAAGATCTCCTTCGCCTCGTTTTCGGTGACCTCTTTTCGCTGCACCGGGTAATCGGCGCCGATGATCTTGCGCATTTCGGCTTCGATGGCGTCAAAGTCTTCCGGCGTCAGCGTATGCGGCAGGTCGAAATCGTAGTAGAACCCGTCCTCGATGGTCGGGCCGATGGCGAATTCCACGTCGTCGAACACCCTCATCACCGCCTGCGCCATGACATGCGCGGCGGTGTGACGGAGTACGTGGAGCGCGTCCGGATCCTTCCCCTTCCTGATGAATTCCAACTTTCCGGAAGAGGGGAGGGGACGGTTTAGGTCGATGATCTCGCCGTCGAGTTTGGCCGCGACGGCTTTTTTCTTGGACACGTTGGCCTCTTCCAGCAGGTCTTCCGGCCTGCTGCCCTCGGCGACATCCGCCTCGTGCCCGTCCTCGAATTGAATCTGCAATGCCATGTTCGGTTGTCCTCGTAGCTGAATCACGCAAAGTAATGTACTCGCGGGTGGCTATCAACGTTCCGGAGGGATCTCGCTACGGACTCCGAACCTGCGGAGTGGAAAACCTGGAAAAGTGTGGGACCGGCAACCTCCGGTCACCGAGTTCCCATAATGAGAACTCAGTCGTGTTTTAATAGTGACCAATGCGGGGAAGCGTGATGAAACTGATTGGATGTGACCTGCTCAGAGCTTTTTGAAAGCAGCCATGCGGCTGTTCGAAAACCGCTTCTACGATGAAAATCGTTGATCTTGGCAGGTTTCTGCCGGAATATCCACGAGTTACGGCAGACGTCCAGGTCGGTCGATGGGGTGGACGTGTTCACGATTCTTGATATCAAGGGCAACTCCTGCAGGGTGGAAACCAGAATCAACTACACACTGCAAATCTGCCGTGTTACCTGGCTGGGGACACATACCGACCATGACAAACGCAAGTACACCTGAGAGGTTGCCATGCGCATGCGCGTGATATAAGTGGTTCTTGCAAAGAATCGAACATACTATAATTCTTAAGTACTTGTTTATTCTGGATATTTTCTTTCGCAGAATGACATCATGGGACATTTCATTCGAGAATTACGATAGTAAATACTTACCGACATTACCCCACCCGTTTCCGGAAGCGCACAATCGCCGCCGTAAAGGTCGCCAGCCCCAGTCCCAGCAACGGCAGCAGGTTCGGCAGAATGTCGTGCAGCGTCGAGCCTTTCAGGAAAATCCCCCGCACGATTTCCACGATATACCGCAGGGGATTCACATACGTCAGGTACTGAATCCCGCGCGGCATGTTGTCGATCGGGAAGAAGAAGCCGCTCATCAGAATCCCGAACACCAGGAAGAACCAGACCGAGAACATGGCCTGCTGCTGGGTCGCGGAAAAGGTGGAGGTGAGCAACCCGATGCCCAGGGTGACCAGCAGGTAAACCAGCATGGCCAGCGCCAGCAGGGGGATCGAGCCCACCAGGGGCAGCTTGAACCAGAGCACAGCGAACGCCGTGGCGATGGTCAGCTCCCCAAACGACAGCACGGCGAAGGGGATGGTCTTGCCTGCGATCAGTTGCGCCGGGGTGATGGGAGTGACCATGAGCTGCTCCAACGTGCCGATCTCCTTCTCCCGCACCACCGCCATACCCGTCAGCATGGTGGAGACGATGGTCACCAGCAGCACCACAATCGCCGGAATCATGTAATAACGACTCTCCAGTTCGGGGTTGTAATAGTACCGGTCCACCAGTTCGATGCGGCCCCTCCCCGCTCCGGCCGCGCGGTTCTTCAACAAGGTCTGCTCGAGCTGCCTCATGGCTTCCATCTGCACCAACGCCCCGGCGTAACCCGCCGCCTGGCCCGCCAGCGCGGAGTTGCTGCCATCCACCTGGATCCCCACCTGCGCCGTACGTCCGGAAGCGAGAGCCTCCGCGTAGCCATGCGGGATCCACAGGGTCAAGTCCGTCTCGCCTTTGACTAATGCGTCCTGTAAAGTCCGCGGACTGGTCACCGCCGCTTCCGCCGGGATAAACAGGTCCGTGCTGAAGTACGAGTCCACCAGGCGGCGGCTCTGCGGCGAACGGTCCAGGTCGAGCACCGCCACGCGGACGTCTTTCAGGTCCAGTGTGATCGCGTAGGCCAGCACGAGCAGCTGCATCAACGGCACCACGAAAATGATCCGCACCATGGCCTTGTCCCGAAAGACCTGGCGGAACTCTTTTTTAACAAGGTAGATTATCGGTTGCATGACTCGCTCGTTGTCCGCTGTTGTTTGTTGTTCTGATGGGTGATTGGGAATCGAAGTGAAAAAGGTGAAAAAAGTGAAAAAAGTGAAAAAAGTGAAAAAAGAAACTGCTACTAGAGTGTTGAGAGTCGTTTTATGTAGCTGCTATTGACTTCAGGTGTCAATATAATCGCAGATTAATTCTTAATTCTTAATTCTTAATTCTTAATTCTTAATTCTTAATTCTTAACTCTTAACTCTTAACTCCTAACTCCTACTCAAGGCGCACTTTAAACCGTTTCACCGCCACCGTCAGCAGCACCACCGCCATCCCGATCATCACCCCCAGTTCGAGGGGGAACCAGGAGCGGCCGGCCAGCATCACCCCGCGCACCACCACCAGGTAATACGTCGCCGGGATGATCTTGCCAACCCATTGCAGCACCAGCGGCATGCTGGAGTGGGCGAACACGAAACCGGACAGCAGCATGGTCGGCAGCAGGGTCGCCACCAGCGCCAGCATCATCGCCACTTGTTGCGTTTTCGAGATCGCCGAGATCACCAGCCCCAGCCCGAGCGCGATCATCAGGTAGATGAAGGAATACCCCGCCAGCACCAGCCAGCTTCCCCGCATGGGCACGTCGAACACCAGGTATCCGACCGCCAGGATCAGCACCGTGTCGAAGGCCGACAGCAGGATGTAAGGGATCACCTTGCCGATGATGACCTGTCCCGGCGCGACGGGCGTGGTCAGGATCTGCTCGAGCGTGCCGGTCTCCTTCTCACGGGTTACCGCGATGCTGGTGAGCAGCGCACAGATCATCATCAGCACCACCGCCGCCAGTCCCGGCACGATGAAATCCGCGCTGCGGAGCTGCGGGTTGAACAGGAAACGGGTTCTCGCTTCAATGGGCAGGTGTGCGCCGCCGGCCTGCTCCATGGCCAGGTCCAGGTTCATGCGCTGCACCACCGCGTGCAGGTAAAGAGCAACCGTCGCCGCGGTGGAACCGTCGGCCCCGTCGATGATCGCCTGCACCCGGGTGTTTGGCTGGGTCGCCAGTGAGGCTGCGTAGCCTTGGGGGATGATGATGGCGGCGTAGAACTCGCGCCGACGGAAGCCCGGATCAATCTCGCTGCGGTCGTGCAGCCGTTTCGCCTCCACGATGAAGCCGGAGCTGGTCATCTCACGGATCAGCGCTCTCGAATCCGGGGAACGGTCCCGGTCCAGAATCGCCACCCGCAGGTTGTTCAGCTCCATATCAATGGCGTAGCCGAACAGCAGCACCATGGCGGCGGGCATCAGGATCGCCACCGACAGGCTGCGCGGGTCCCGCAGGATATGCAGCATCTCTTTGTGGGCTATTGCGAGAATGCGTCTCATGCTGTCACCACCTTCAGGAACACGTCCTGCATGCTGTCCGCCTGCCAGTCCTGCTTCAACGCCGCCGGGCTGTCCAGCGCCTCGATGCGGCCCTTGACCATGATGGAGACCCGCCCGCAGTATTCCGCTTCGTCCATGTAATGGGTGGTGACGAAAATCGTGGCGCCGTCGCCCGCCATCTCGTAGATCAGGTCCCAGAAGTCGCGCCGGGCCAGGGGATCCACCCCGCCGGTGGGCTCATCGAGGAAGAGGATTCGCGGCCGGTGCAACGCCGCCACTCCCAACGCCAGCCGTTGCTTGAAGCCCAACGGCAGCGCCCCGGTCAGCTTGTTACGCCGGTCGGTCAACCCCACCCTCTCCAGCAGATGCCTGCCCCGCTCGTTGATTTCGTCGGTACTCAGCCGGTACACGCCGCCGTAGAACTCCAGATTCTCCCATACGGTCAAGTCATTGTACAGGCTGAATTTCTGGCTCATGTAGCCGATGTGGCGCTTGATGGCCTCGGGTTTTTCATGCACGGCCACGCCATCCACCCACGCCTGCCCGTCACTGGGCTTGAGCAGGCCGCAGAGCATGCGGATCGCAGTGGTCTTGCCCGCCCCGTTGGCGCCGAGGAAGCCGAAGATCTCACCACGCCCCACGTCCAGATCGATGTAATCCACCGCGGTAAAGCTGCCGAAACGGCGGGTCAGGCCGCGGGCGACCACGGCGCGGTCTGCCGTTAGCCCGCTCATGCCGCCTCCTCAGTGTTTTCCTCGTCGGCGAGAAGCAGGTTTACGAAGGCGTCCTCCACCGTCGCCCCAATCTCCCGCACGTCCACCGAGTAGGAGATCAACCGCTCCCGTACTCGCTTCACCGAGGCGTCGTCCACGCTCACAATGTGCAGGCTGTCGCCGAAGCGGAAACTGGTGACGCCGTCGAATGGTTTGTCGGAAAAACTGCGGTGAGCGGTGACGGCGTCCTCTCCGGTCACCTCGAGCAGGTGTTTGTCGAAGGTATCGGTAATTTCGTCGGGGGTTCCCCGGGCGATGCTGCGGCCCCGGTGCATCAGCACCACACGGTCGCACAATTCCGCCTCGTCCATGTACGGCGTACTGACCAGCAGCGCCAGACCCTGCTCTCGCAGGTCCCGCAGAATCCCCCAGAACTCCTGGCGGGAGACCGGATCGACGCCGGTGGTGGGCTCGTCGAGGATCAACACGTCCGGCGTGTGGATCAGCGTACACCCCAGGGCCAGCTTCTGCTTCATCCCGCCGGACAGCGCTCCTGCCTTGCGGGTTTTGAACGGTTCAAGTTTGCTGAAGCCGTAGATCTGGCGCTCGCGCTGTCGCCTTTCTTTGCCCGACACCAGGTAGAGGTCGGCGAAGAAACGCAGGTTCTCGGCGATGGAGAGGTCGGGGTACAAGCTGAACCGCTGCGGCATGTAGCCGATGTGGTGCTTGATCCTGCGGGTCTGTTTGGATGAGTTGAATCCCAGCACCTCGGCGCACCCCTCATCGGGCAGCAGCAGGCCGCAGACGATGCGCATGGTGGAGGTCTTCCCGGCTCCATCGGGTCCGATCAGCCCCATGATTTCGCCGGATCGGACCTCCAGGTCCAGTCCGCGAACCGCCCGGACATCGCCGTAGCGCTTGTGCAGGTGCTCAATCCGCAGCAGCGTGTCGCCTTTTGTGTAGCCCGCCGAATTCACTGGGAGTCGCCCCCGATGTCGGCTTCCGCCGGCATGCCGATGTGCAGGCGGCCGTCAGGGTTTTCAAGCTCGAGCTTCACCGCGTAAACAAGCTGCGCACGAGCGTTGCGGGTCTGCACGTTTTTCGGGGTGAACTCCGCTTCCGGGCTGACCCAGGTGACCGTGCCGGTCAGGGTCTGATCGGGCAACGCGTCGACCTTGACCTCTACCTTCTGGCCGAGCTTGACGAGGTCGACGTCCTTCTCGTCCACGTACACCCGCAGCTCCAGCGACTCGAGATCGGCCAGCCGGAATGCCACTCCCGCCGGGGAGGCCATCTCGCCCGGCTCCAGTGTCGAGAGCAGCACGGTTCCGCTGGAGGGCGCGACGAGGACGCCGTCCTCGAGCTGCCGGTCGAACACGTCCAGCGCGGCCTCCAGCTTGCCGCCCTCGGCGTCGATGGCCCGGATGGCGTTCTTCGCGGCGGACACGTTGCCGGCGGCGATGTCACGCTGTGTGCGAGCCTCGTCGAGTTGCTGCTGCGTAATGGAGCCCTCGTCGGCCAGTCTCTCCAGCCGCGCCAGGGTCTTCTCTGCGAGCGCCAGGCTCTGCTCGGCCTGGAGGAGACGGTCGGTGGCGGCGGCGCGGTTGGCGTAGACCGCCTGCAACCCCTTCGCCGTCTGCTCGCGTTGGAGACGGATCAGCTCGGTGTCGAGGATGAGCAGGGTGTCGTTGTTGCTGACACGGTCGCCCTGATCGGCCCGCACTTCGAGCACCTTGCCGGCCAACGCCGGGGTGAGGTCGACTTCGGTGGCCTCCAGCGTTCCTGATGGCCACACTGTCTTGTCCGTCTCGCCGCACCCGGTGATCGTCAGCAGGGCGATCAGGGTAGCTGCTGCTGTTGTGACTGTTTGTTTACGCATGATCGGCCTTTGGAATAAAAGTGAAAAAAGTGAAAAAGGTGAAAAAAGTGAAAAAAGTAACTGATATGAGAGTGTTAAGAGTCGTTTTACATAGTTACTATTGACTTCAGGTTTTAACCCGACCGCAAATTATAGGGTTTCTTGAAAACAATGTCCCATCGTGTCATTCCTGCGAAGGCAGGAACCGGAACGAAGTGTAGCTTGCGGTGTCCCGTAGTGTGGGACAGCCGTGAATCCAGAATAAACAGAGATTTAGAGATTCATGTATGTCCGATTATTTGCAAGAAACCCTATAATTCCTGATTCCTGATTCTATCCCCTGTTCTTTATTAATTCTTAATTCTTAATTCACTATTCTATCCCTATTCTTAATTCTTAATTCTTAATTCTTAATTGCTATCCTTGACATCTTAGTCATCCTAATCATCCTGTTAAGAATTCTTACTTACCTGTCGCATAGAGAACCTGCACTTCCGCCACTCGAAGCTGACTCAGCATCATCGCCAGTTCAATCTCGGCGAGGGCCAGGTCGTCCTGCGCATCGAGCAGTTCGGTTTCGGTCGCCATGCCCTGATCGTAGCGCTTTTGGACCAAGCTGTAGCGTTCCTGCTCCGTCGCGACCCGTTGCCGGGCAAGGGATTGTGCTTCCCGGGCGCTCCGCCATTGCGTGCGGGCGTCGCTGTAACGGTTGGTCAGAACGCGTTCCAGCTCGCTACGGGACTGTTTCACGGCACGCTGCTGCGCGGTGATTTGTTCGACCTTCTGCGACCGGCCGCCCCAGTCCCACAGCAGCCAGGTGAGGGAAACGCCCGCGGTGGCGTAATCCATCCACTCGTTGGCCACCATATCCACTCCCGGCCTGCCGTAATGGTAGCCCGCCTGCGCGGTCACCTGCGGCAGGAACGAGCCCTTCACCGCACGAGCGCTGTGTTCGAGCATGACAGACCGGCTCTCCAGCGCCGCCACATCCGGCCGGTTGCGGAAGGTCACCGCCTCGGCGGATTCCGACTCGAACAGAGGACTCTCCAACCCCGTTTCCGGCTGGATCTCCTCGCCCGGGCGGCCCGTCAGGTAGCCCAGCAGGAGACGCGCCGACGCCACGCCCGCTTCCGCGCTCAGCACCTGCTGCTGCGTCTGCTGCAGGCGGGACCGCGCCAGCAACACCGCCTCACGTGTCGCCATGCCGGTCTCGCGGGTGTTCTCGAGGGTCTGCAGGTGACGTTTCAGACGCGCCACGCTTTTCTCCGCCGCCTTCAAGCCTTCCTGCGCGCCCAGGGTGCGGTAGTAGACTTCACGCACCTGCTTGACCAACTCGAGGCTGTCGGTGGCGATGTTGAACCGTGAGGCTTCCAACGCCGCCTCTCTCGCGCGGATCGTAGCGCGTTTCGTTCCGCCGGCGTACAGGGGCGCGTTGGCTGCGAGCGCCAGGTCCGTGGTGGTCCCGTCGCCGAACTCGATGGGCGGGATGTCCACCATGGGGATGCGTTCGCCCATGTTCAGCTCCATGGTTTCGCTGACCCATGAGTAGGAGCCGGAAAAGGCCAACGTGGGCCAGAGCGCCGCCTCCGCCTGTTTGAGTTCAGCCTGGGCGGCGGCGGCTTCCATGCGGTGGGCCTGGAGACGGTGCGAGGAGTCCAGCGCCTGCTGCAGGCATTGCTCCAGCGTGAGCGTCTCCCGGGCGTACAACGGGGCGCCCAGCAGCAGGAGACACAGCAGAGCGGGTGTCAGGGTGCGAAGCTGCTTCATGCCGGTTCCTCCGTGGAGAGCCCGTGCCGGATCATCGCCGACAGGGTCGCCATCTGGCTGTTCCAATCCTGATCGTTATCGAAATCCATCCCGGTGACTACCTTGGTGAAGGGCTGCGCCATGAACATGCCGAAGGCCATGGAAATCATCCCGCGCAGCACTTCCATCGGCGGATAGGGACGCAGTTTGCCACGCTTCACACCGACTTCGTACAGCATGGTGAACAGCTTCTGGAACCCCATGGGACCGTACTGCCCCATTTCCGTGATGATGTCGCGCATCTGGTTGCCGCCTCCGGCGATCTCACGTTGCAGCAGCCGTGAATGGATCTCGTTGCTGCGGAGTACCCCCAGGATACGAACGGTGTAATCCAAGAGGAATTCTTCGGGGGTGATCCGGCCCATGTGGTCGCGCGCCATGGATTTGAAGATGGTCCGGATGGCGTTGGACACGCAGCGCCGGTACAGCTTCTCCTTGCTGGAGAAGTAGTAGTGAATCATGGCGAGGTTGACGCCGGCCTGTTCGGCGATGGCGCGGGTGCTGGTTCCTTCCAGGCCCTGCGAGGCGAACAGTTCGGTCGCGGCCTGGAAGATTCGGCCTTCCGGGGTTTCCGGGTCCGGCGACTCCAGCTCTTCGGGCGCCTGCTCCAACAGCGTGGCGACAATCTCCCGCAGCTTTTCCTGGCCTTCATCGCCGCTGAGGTCAAAGGTCTGGTTGTTCAGGTCCATCGTGTTGTCCTGCCGGTTTCTGTTGATGCTCACTTGAAATGCTCCATCTGTCATCCCCGGCGCATATAGTAATTCTTGAATGAAATGTCCCTTGATATCATTCCTGCGAAAGCAGGAATCCAGAATAAACAAGTACTTAAGAGTCTTAGTACGTTCGATTCTTTGCAAGAACCACTCGAATGAAATGCCCCTTGATGTCATTCCTGCGAAAGCAGGAATCCAGAATAAACAAGTACTTAAGAGTCTTAGTATGTTCGATTCTTTGCAAGAACCACTCGAATGAAATGCCCCTTGATGTCATTCCTGCGAAAGCAGGAATCCAGAATAAACAAGTACTTAAGAGTCTTAGTATGTTCGATTCTTTGCAAGA
>CAZYOC010000114.1:0-13586 GCA_964648415.1 uncultured bacterium
CGGGCCAAACAGCCTACGCTCTGCAACTCAACACTCAAACTCGATCTGAATCGGCACTACTCAGATGCTGAATTGCTAACATCTTATATTCTTGCACCTTGCCTGGATCCCCGCCCCCGATCAAAGCAGGAGGGCAGGCTCTGCGCGGAGATGAGAATGGTTTTTTCTAAGACAGTCTGGAAAGCAGGATTCCAGCCAGGGTAACTCTCGTGGGTGAATCTCCTCAGAACCGGATCTGTGTCTCCACCGTCATGAACTGCCGCTCCTCGCCGTTCTGATACACCGTCTTCCGGTCAAACACCAGCATCAGCCCCTGGCCCATCTCGAAGCCGATCCGGTAGCCCAGCGTGGTCCCCTCGGCTTTTGTATCGAACGGGTTCTTCGCCTGAGGCGCGTGGTAATAGGCTTCCGCAAGGCCCAGCTTGGGGATCGGATCGGTGTTGATCGCACCCCGCGCGAAAATGGATTGCTCGACCTCCGCGCCGCTGTCATAATCATAGGTCATGTTGGTGTAGGCGCCATAGACGTCGACCATGTTGACAATGTTGAAGCCGGCGTCCATGTAGAACCCATTGGCCGCAGGCAGACTGAACAGGCGCGATTTCTTCGTCACGTACACCGGGTTGCCGTTGGCGTCTTCCAGGGTCACTCGCTGGATCTCGTAGCTCATGTCGAAGAATTCAGGCAGGAATTTTTCGCTGAAGATGCGGTATTCAGCCCCGGCGCGGAAGGGTCCCATGGTGAAGGACAGGCCCGGGACGGTAACGCCGTTGCCATACGTGCTGTCCGAATCGAGCAATTGCGCGAACTGGCCGTAGAGCCAGAGCTGCATGCTTTTCTTCCGGAGCAGGGGGACACCGACATCCACACCCACGGCGGCGATTGCTCCGCCGTCCATATTCGTGATGCTGGGAGGCAGATTGTTGATGTCGGGCAGATCACCAGATCGGATCAGTTCATCCACCACCTGGGGGTCATTGATGGTGTTCTGGAGCCAGGCGGCGTGGGAGTAGTCATTCTTTCCGGGGAACAGGTCGAGCGCGTCCGCGACACCGTCATCGTCGGTGTCTTTCGCGCCCAGGTACTGGTTCCCGTCAAAGGCGAACGTTCCGCCGAACACCACCGGCAGCCCCAGTGAGACCTCATAGGTCAGGCGATCCGCGATGAGACCGGGATGCTCGATCTCGCTGAAATCGTTGATCACTCCTTCCCAGCCGAAGCCGCCGATATTGAGCTGTGAGTGCATACCGATGCGTCGGCGTTGCGGCCACTCCAGCGCGTTGGTGTAGCGCTTCATGATCAGCCCGTAGCCCAGGGTGATGTTTTCCAACGCCCCCACTCGGGCGTAGAAGGTCTCGCCCGGCTGGCCGTAGCGGATGTAGTAGATCTTGTTCAGGACGTCGTTGGTCTCGTCGAAATCCCAGTCCTCGTCGCGCATGTTCCCGTCGGCGTCGAAATAGACCGGCAGGTCGAAGCCGACGCCGAACTTCCAGAAACAGAGTTCCGGCCGGAAGCTGATGTACTGGTACATCTGGTCTTCGATGACGGTAGCGCCGGCTGCTCCGTTCATGGTGAAGCCGAAGCCTTCGCAACTGCTTCCTCCACCGCCGCCGAACAGACCGCCACCGTCCGAAGTAGCAGGTTCTTCCGCTGGCGGCTCGGATGCTTCTTCACCACCCATTGGAGGCGCGTGCGCGGGAGTCGGTGTAGGCCGAGGCTGAGGCGCCGGCTCCTCGAAAACGTCACCGGGCTCTTCCTGGGGCGCGTCAGGCTCGGGTTGCGGCTCCGGTTCCTCCGGCGGTTGCCAGTCGTACACCGGCAAATCATCGGGCCACGAGGGAATCTCGGTTCCCGGCGGGATGGGGTTGACGGTCAGTTCGCCACGGATGGTGGAGACGCCCATCTGCCCGGCGGTGACATCCATCGCCAGGCCGCTCATGGTATTGGACAGGGCGACCGTACCTTCCTGTGTCAGAACGGTGGTCCCACCGGCGTTGTTAACCAGCGTCCAGAACTCGGTCCCCTTCACCGCCGCGACCGAGGTTGGGGTAGTGACTTCGTATCGCCCCTTGGGCTGGGCGGCATAGGTGAAGAGTTGGCCCAGTTCGAGAGTAATCTTCTTGGAGACCCCCATATCGCCTTCCCTGGCGAGGCGGAGCACGACCAGGGAGTTGGGGCGGATCTTCATCTGAGTACCGTCATGGGTGACTACCATGGCCACGAAACCGTCATCACCGGTTCGCACCTGGTCGCTGTCGCCCAGCACCGCTCCGAACTCGAGGGCTTTCCATTCCCCGAAGCCATGCCGGGTTTCGCATAACCCCTGCACACTGATGGCCACCGCCTGCAGCACAGGAGTCTCCTGCGCCCGAACCGCCCGGCTGCCCAGCATGACCAGCATAGCGATAAACAGGATCTCGACACGAGCTTTCATGATGTCTCCCCCTCTGGCGCCCTCTTGTCGTCGCGTAAAAAAAACCGACCCGGCAACTTGCATGCGACATGGATATTATAAGAACTTAGTCGCTCAAGAAAGTTGAGACAAGTCACGCAGGCCAAAACCCTGTATTATCCAGACATCAGGCGCACTCATGGCGGACAAACAGAAACGTCGGCTCGAGGTTGTGGTTCCCATCACACCGAAAACGTATGATATTGATATTGCCGATCATGTCAACAACATCGTAATCGTCCGCTGGATGGAGGATCTTCGCTTCGCCTGGCTGGCGGAGTACTTTCCCCTGGAACCGCTTCTCGAACAGAAGACGGCGCCGGTCATTCTCGAAACCACCGTCCGCTACAAGAACGCCATCCGGTTGTTTGATCCCGTGGAGGGGCGCATCTGGGTGGCGGACATGAAGGGCATTCGCGCTACGCTGGCCTTTGAATTCTCGGTAAACGGAACCACCGCAGTTGAGGCCGAACAACTCACGGCCTGGATCCAGGTTCCCGAAGGCAAACCGGTGCGAGTGCCTGAAGGGTTGCGAGTTTTGTGGGAACAAGTTTAAACAGAAAACCCCGCCCGCCGAAGACGTGTCCGACATGCGAGGTTGGGTTAGGCCGTCATGCGCAACTGATTGCTAACTGAGCCGATCAGGGCTGTGTGGTAAAACTCCGGATTTCCGAAGGCTCTCCCACCACATCGTTGGAATCAATGCCCGTCACCCGCCAGAAATACTCGGTATTGTTCTGCAAACCCGTCGCCATGTAAAACACTTGCATCACGGTGTTGTTCTCGACAACCACGTTGGTAAACTGCTCGTCGGTGCTGATCTCGATCCAGTACCGCGCCGCGCTGCCCGCCGGTTCACTCCACTCGAAGTAGGTATTGGGTGCGACGGGGACATTGACCGCATTATCCAACGGTTGGCTCAGCGCCGGGGCGCCTACCTGAGTGCGGAAGACCCCACGGGTAGACCAAGAACTATACTGTTCTTCCGCCGCCCCGCGTACACGCCAGTGGTATTCATAGTTGCCGGTGAGGTTCGCAATCAGGTCCACGACCGTCGTGTCCGCCACTTCCAGATCATGCAACGGGTTATTGAAGCCTGCATCGTTCACGCCACTGATCTGGAACTGGTACTGAAGCGCACGCTCGGCTGAGTGCCACACGAAGGTCACGGGTCGCGCCACGGTAGTATCGTTCAAGGGCGCTTCCAGCACCGGCGTTTCCGGCGCTTCCAGCATGGTATGAAACGCCCAGACGGTTCCCTGCCGCGAGTTGCCGTACCCGTCGCGCGCGTCCACACGCCAGAAGTAGTCCTGGTCGTAAGTCAGGTTCTGCGGCTGATAGTAGTTCGCGCCAAGCGTGGAATCCATCAGCGTTGTCGGCGGGTTGGTCATTCCCAGGTACACGCTGTAGCGAACCTCGTCCTGATCCGGATCACTGCAAACCCAATAAAGAGTTACATCCAGATCCACATTGGTCGCGTTGTTTACCGGGAAGGGTTCCGACGGGAGATCCGGCGCTCGATTCCACCGTGTAACAAAACGCCAGATGGGCGAAAACGTTTGCAGTCCGCCGGAAGGCGCATCTTTCGCCAGGATGCGCCAGTAATACGTGACTTCATCGGACTCAAGTCTTTCCGGCGGTTGCCATGTTTCCACTGTCAGGTTGGCGGCTACCTGGGACGGTGGGCTCTCGTCGCCGAAAAACACATCGTAGTAAAGCAGATCGCCGTCCGGATCGTTGCATGTCCACGACAGGGCCGTGTACTCATTTACCGCATACGCATACTGCTCCGGGCTGGGATTGCTCGGTTCGTTGGGCGGATTGTTGGGCAGCGCGCCCGTCTTAAATGTCCAGACCGGCCCCTCCGCGGTCTCGTTGTCTTCGTTGCGCACCACCACCTTCCAGTAATGCGTAGTGGTGTAGGCCAGGGAATCCGGCCGGTAGGAGCGGTCCACCAGGTTGGTCGCCACGAGTGACGGTGGCCAGGCATCCCCTAGATAGACATCATACAGCAGTGTCTGGTTCTGTGGGTCGCTCGCCTGCCACGTCAACGTAGGCCGAACCGAAGCGTTGGTCGTCCCGTCTGAGGGGTTCGGTTGTGAAGGCGAATTAGGCGGGATCGCCCCTTCCTCCGCTGTGGTGAAACTCCACAACTCGCTCTCAGCCGTCCGGCCCGCCGGATCACGCGCGACGACTTTCCAGAAATACTCCGTCTCGTATTCCAGGGAATCGTCCGTGAACTCATAGTACGACTCGTCCAGGTTGCTGTCCACCAGGGTAGGCAACAGGGTCAATCCCAGATACAACGCATAGCTCAGCGTATCTCCGTCGGGATCCGCACCCGACCAGTAGAGCGATGGCTGGATGGGAACATTGACCGCATCGTTCACGGGCGAGGGGTTGCTGGGAGTTGCGGGGAGCTGGTTGATAATCATAACAGTCACGACGGTATCAGCGCTGAGTTCGCCGTCCCATACCTGAACCGTGATGTCGATTTCCCCCAGCGTGTCGCCCGGTGCGCGCCATGTGACCGTGTGCCCCGAGTTGCCGTCGGTGAAGAGCCCGTAATCACAGCTCCAATGATAAACCAGGCTGTCGGCCGCGTCTTCGTCCGACGCAGTGCAGTGCAGGAGCGTAACGCTGTTGACCCCTATCGCGGCAGGGACTGCGGACGCGCTGGCAATCCGGGGAGCATGGTTCGCGGGGGGATTCAACGCATCGTCATCGTCACTGCCGCAGCCGACCAGAAACCCGGTGAGCACGACAAGACACCCCAGCACTCCCAAACGAAGCTTTCGAGCTACACCTTCCATACGCCAACTCCGACAGGTCGAATTCAAATCATCTACTTCCCAATTTTGAAAGATACGACCTCTTCGGAGAACAGACAAGCGAAACGTGCAAGCCCCCGTAACTGCCCCGGGATTATATGGCGAGGAATGGCTCAAGAGAGGCTTTAACTTTTGTCTTTTTTGGTATAGCGCCGATTCAGATCGAGTTTGAGTGTTGAGTTGCATAGCGTAGGCTGTTTGGCCCGACTGTTCACTGTCGGGCTTCGAGGCCAACGAGTCAATCTGATCTGAACTGGCAATAGTGGACCGTTTCACGTGCTATGAGCGATATCTGCCCCGGGCAGCTTGTTGTGAGCAGAAAGATCTCAGATTGTCCAAAGCGATGAACACAGGCTGGTTTCTGCATGTGCCCAAAGTTGATCGCTGCCCGGGTCTATAGTAATTCTGCTATGTAAACAGTCAAGGGTGTAAAGAGCCTTGCATCGTCCCATGATGTCATTCCTGCGAAAGCAGGAACCGGAACGAAGTGAAGCTTGCGGTGTCCCGTAGTTTGGGACAGCCGTGAATCCAGAATAAACAAGTACTTAAGAATTTCAGTATGTTCGATTCTTTGCAAGAACCACTCTAACCTTCGAGAGCTACCATAGTATTGATTTAGCGGGATAGACCATACAGGGGGAGAAAGCTGTACTTAGACTTCTGAAACCATCTGACAAGGAGTACTGTCATGAAGCGTATCGTGTTTTCCATGCTTGTTAGTTTCATGTTATTCGACGCATGCCCTCCTTATTGAGACGGAACTCGGCGAGATCGCGGGCGGTCAGCACGTTGACCGTGTCCACTACATGCCGGGCGTCGGTTTCCATGTCCAGGATCAGCGGGGACGCCCGGGGAAAGTGGAAACCGTTCGCTTCGTCGCCGTCAATCGAGAACACAGAGTCATTGACACGCAGCACCGGGTTCGCGCCGTACTGATACATGGAGACATGCATGTACCAGGTGGAGTCATCTTCCGGCGACGTTTCGCCCAGGTAGTAGTTCAGTTCCGGTCCGGTGGGACCGTCAATCTCCTTGGAGTCCTGCACGCAGCCGGGCAGGTTGAGGAGAAAAGCGAGCAGCATGAAGGTGGCTGCGAGAAGAGGGAGTCGTGTGCAGTGCATAGCGGCCTCCGTCGTTACGTGATAGCGCTGTGCTACCATACTCAATCCCGATGATCCCTGTAGCTAATCTATTGCCGGTCTCCGTGTTCCGCAATCGGACAGGCGACTTTTTGCAGGTTTTTCCGCTCCCCAATTGACTCGCCCCCCCTCCACCCCGCAACTTTAGCGGCATCATGTACGCACTATCAGGAGACCCCGATGGCTGTCCCAACCGACGAACAGATCCAGCAATGGCGAGATCGCTGGACATTGCCGCACACGAAACACTTGCCTGGCAAGATCGCTGAGATTCTTAAAGGAGATGGTCCTGCAAGATCTGATCTAGAAGCTGTTATGCGTATGTGGCAAGTCAATCAAGTTTTAGAGGAACATAATACAGACGGTCTTTATGAAATTGACCATTTTGATTCTTCTGTTGATTTAGAAAAGATTAAATTTCCACTTATGGAAATTGTACCCAGATTGGATTTAAGGGGTATTCAATGGTCAGGCACCAACCTTGATTTTGTGGTTCTATGCGGTTGCCTGCTTACAGCAGCACAGCTCGATAAAACAACTATGCAATACTCGGATCTACAATATTCTAAAATGAATAATATATTAATAATAAATTCTAATCTTAGCTATTCCAATTTAGCACTTATTAATTTTAGTAGTTCGATCTTTCTTGATACTTTGCTAATAGACTGTAATTTTTCAAGATCTAGCTTTCAAGGATCTTCTCTATACAATACTGTTCTATATAAATCAAATTTTAGATTTATCAATACAGATAGTAATCATCGCCATACCCACAACAATAATAACAACACTTTCTTAATTTCATCTCCATGGTTTATTCCTAAATATACTGATATTATATTTTCTTTTATTTTTAATGTTAGCATTTTCAAAAATTTGATATGTTATATTGATAATAAATTATTAGAACATAACGAATTGTCTAAACATATTGATCATTATAATTTTTCTTTAACGCTATTTAAACCTATTTCAACAGTATGGATTAGTATTCGTCGTGGTTGGTATTACACTTTGCCACTGAGTTGGATTATTACTCTCTTTTTTAACCGCTGGTTCTTCACAAACTTTCAAAATGTCGACATCGACAAATGCGACACAACGGAAGCTGGTGATCTCGTTCGCTACATCAAGGACCAGCAGTACCTTCGGGCGTTCAAACAAAAGCATCCTTTGTTCTACTGGTTTTGGAACCTGACAACCAATTGCGGGTATTCAGCCTCGCGAGTGGCGGTACTGGGGGTAGTCATTATCCTGGCGTTCGCGGCCCTGTACATGCATGCCCCGTTCGAGACGCCGGATTTCATGCTCAGCCTCCTCGGCTCCACACCTCTCACCGACTGGCTGGTGATGCGGCCCTATGAGACCCTCGTCAACCCCGACATGGTCAACGCCAGGTACCCGGACACCCTCAGCGATTTCGCCCGGTTCTTCTTTGTCTCGTTCGACATCTTCACCAACCTGGGTGTGCGGTCTACGCACCCGGCATGCAACGCGGGAGTGGTGGCGGTGTTCTTCGAGACTGTGGCGGGGTTCATGTCGCTGGGTCTGATGATCGCGGTGTTGACGAATAAATACGCGCGGCGATCCTGACAATGCATTCACAGGATGCAAGGATATCAAGGATACTAAGGATAAAAAAACTAAAGAATGTAAAAAACGTAAAAAAGGTAAAGAAAGTTGAAAGGCAACAACCTTATTACAATTTCTAACTCCTGATTTCTAATTTCTAATTGAATCGTTTATCCTTGAAATCTTTAGTATCCTTACATCCTGTGAATGGGATTAATCAATCTTCCATGAGTTTCTCGAGTACTTTCTTCGCCGCGACGGGGATCACCGTTCCGGGGCCGAAGATCGCCGCTGCGCCGTGCTCGTACAGGAACTCGTAGTCCTGGGCGGGGATCACGCCGCCGCAGACTACCATAATATCCTCCCGGCCGCGTTTGGTCAGCTCCTCGACCAGTTGCGGCAACAGCGTCTTGTGCCCGGCGGCCAGCGAACTCATGCCCACCACGTGCACATCGTTCTCCACCGCTTCGGTTGCGGTCTCCTCGGGCGTCTGGAACAGCGGGCCGACATCCACGTCAAACCCCAGGTCGGCGAAGGCGGTGGCGATGACTTTCGCGCCACGGTCGTGGCCATCCTGCCCCATCTTCGCAATCAGGATCCTCGGCCTGCGGCCTTCCTGCTGCTCGAACTCGTCGGTCATCTTGCGGACCTCGGCGATGGCCTGGTCCTCGGCGTATTCGCTGCTGTACACTCCGCTGATCGTCCTCGTTTCGGCCTTGTGACGGCCATACACTTTTTCCATGGCGTAGCTGATCTCGCCCAGGCTGGCGCGCACTTTGGCGGCTTTCACCGACAGGTCGAGCAGGTTGCCCTCGCCCGTCTCGGCGGCGTGGGTGATCGCGCCCAGCGCTTCGCGTACGGCGTCCTCGTTACGCTCCGCGCGCAGCTTCTTCAACCGTTCGATCTGCTGACGACGCACCTCCGCGTTGTCCACCTCGAGGATGTCGATGGGATCTTCTTTCTCGAGACGGTACTTGTTGGTGCCGACGATGGTCTCCGCGCCGCTGTCGATATGCGCCTGGCGACGCGCGGAGGCCTCTTCGATGCGCAGCTTCGGCAGCCCGCTCTCGATGGCCTTCGCCATGCCGCCCAGCTCCTCCACCTCCTGGATATGCGCCCAGGCTTTCCGCGCCAGCGCCTCGGTCAACGCTTCCACATAATACGACCCGCCCCAGGGATCGATCACCTTGCAGATCCCGGTCTCTTCCTGCAAATAGAGCTGGGTGTTGCGGGCGATGCGGGCGCTGAAGTCGGTGGGCAGGGCGATGGCTTCGTCGAGCGCGTTGGTGTGCAGGCTCTGCGTATGCCCCAGCGCCGCCGCCATCGCCTCCATGCAGGTCCGCGCCACGTTGTTGAAGGGATCCTGCTCGGTCAGGCTCCAGCCGCTGGTCTGGCTGTGGGTCCGCAGCATCATGCTCTTGGGGTTCTTCGGGCCGAACGGCTTCATCAGCTTGGCCCAGAGCATCCGCGCGGCGCGCATCTTCGCCACTTCCATGAAGTAGTTCATGCCGATGGCCCAGAAGAAGCTGAGCCGGGGCGCGAACTGGTCGATGGTCAGCCCGGCGTCGAGCCCGGTGCGGACGTACTCCAGCCCGTCGGCCAGCGTGTACGCCATCTCCAGGTCCGCCGTCGCTCCCGCTTCCTGCATGTGGTAGCCGGAAATCGAGATGCTGTTGAACCGGGGCATGTGCTGCGAGGTGAATTCGATGATGTCGCCGATGATCCGCATCGACCCTTTGGGGGGATAGATGTACGTGTTGCGGACCATGTACTCCTTGAGGATATCGTTCTGGATGGTCCCGGCGAGCTGCTCCATCTTCGCGCCCTGTTCGAGGGCGGCGACGATGTAAAACGCCATCACCGGCAGCACCGCGCCGTTCATCGTCATGGACACGCTCATCTTGTCCAGCGGGATGTCGTTAAAGAGGACCTCCATGTCCAAAATAGAGTCAATCGCGACCCCGGCCTTGCCTACGTCACCCACCACACGCGGATGGTCGGAATCGTAGCCGCGGTGCGTGGCCAAATCAAACGCCACACTCAGCCCCTTCTGGCCCGCCGCGAGGTTGCGACGGTAGAACGCGTTGGACTCCTCAGCCGTGGAGAAGCCGGCGTACTGGCGCACCGTCCAGGGACGGGTGACGTACATCGTGGCGTAGGGTCCGCGCAGGAACGGCGGCAGACCCGCAGCGAAAAACTGCTGGTGCTCGGCATCTTTGAGATCCCCGGCGGTATAGAGCGGCTTGACGTCGATCATCTCCATCGTCCGCCAGGCCATCTCCTCCACACTCCGCCCGGTTTTGGCTTCCACTTCCTGCTTCCAGGTATCGTAATCGACCTGCGGTTTCCGGTCGCCCAGGCTCACGTTTGCAAAGTTGGGTATGCGGCTCATAGCTCCACCCCCATGGTTTCGGCGAGTGCGGTGAGTTCTTCGAGGAGGTTCGACCTCAGGTGAATGAAGGTGTCGACTCCGGCGTCGATGAGTTCGTCACGGAAGTCCTCGTCCGAGGGCAGTCCGGCGAGGATCACCTGCGCGTCGCCGAACGCCTCCTTCACCTTCCGTGCGACCGTCGCCGCGCCTTCAGTGTAGGCGTCGTCGAGGCCGACGATCACCACGGCGTGGGCTTTCGCATCAATCGCCGCCTGCGCCGCCGCTTCCGGCGTGTCGTGGCCCTCGGTGCGAATCACCTCGAACCCGCCCACCTCGAAGAACGACGCGGCGAAGTCGAAACGCGGCATGTACTTGCCGATGCGGTCCAGCGTGGCAAGGAACACCTTGCAGCTTCCGGGCTGGATCTCACGCTGCTGCTCCACGGTCCGGCGCAGGGCCTCGAACGCTTCCGAAGCCCGGCGCTGAGGGATCGGCTCGATTTCCACCGTCTCCCCGGCTTCGTGGGTGCGGGTGCGGACGATTTCGCCGACGGTGGCGCCGTGCGCCGCCGCCTCGATCACCGCCGCCGCCACCGTCTCCGGCCCGGCGTCCAGAAGGTCGTTCAGCTTCTCCAGCACCGTCATCTCTTTCTTGTGCGACGCGCTGCTACGGACCTGCTCCATCTGCCGCATCCGTTTCTCAAAATACGCGCCATTGCGTCCTGCAGGCGTGCTAAGCGGCTTCTCCGTCGGGTTGGGGTATTTGTTCGTCCCGATCAACGTGTCTTTCCTCGTCGCCAGCGCCTTGGCGCGGTCGCTCACCGTCCTCGCGATCATCTCCTGCGGCTGCCCGGCCTGCAAGGCTTTCGCCATGCCGCCCTGCTCCTCGATGGTCTGCAACAGCTCCCAGGCCTGCGTCGCGACCTCGTCGGTCAGCTTCTCCACGTACCAGCTCCCGCCGGCGGGGTCGGTGATCTGCTCCAGGTGCGCCTCTTCGCGCAGGATGATCTGCACGTTGCGGGCGATTCTGCGGCTGAATTCGTCGGTGTCACGCAGCTCCTCGTCAAACGGCCCCACGTGCAGGCTTTCCACGCCGCCGGTGATTCCGCTGAAGGCTTCCGTAGTCGCCCGCAGCATGTTCACATAGGGATCGTAGAAGGTCTTGGTGAACCGGCTGGTGCGGCCGTGCATCCACAGCTTCCGCAGGCTCTCGTCTTCGACGCCGCCGGCCTCCAGGATGCGGTCCCACAGCAGCCGTGCGGCGCGCAGCTTGGCGACTTCCATGAAGAAATGCGTCCCCAGCCCGAAGCTGAAGCGCATATGCGGCGCGGCCTCGCTTGGTGTGACACCCTTCTCCTCGAGCGCCCGCAGGTACTCGATGCCGGTGGCCATGGCGAACGCCAGCTCCTGCACGGCGTGCGCGCCGGCGTCGTGATACACTTCGCCGTGGACCCATACCGTGCCCAGCTTCGGCGCGTGCTCGTGCGCCCAACGGGTCATCTCGGCGATGCTCACCCACGACCAGTCCAACGTCCGGCTCAGCTTGCCCATGCGGGCCAACTCGCCCAACGGATCCATGGCGATCGCGCCCTGCAATTTCGAGGGTTTGTAGCCGTTGCGTTTCGCCAACGCGATGTACAGCCCCAGGTAAGGCATGCCGCTGCCGCCGCTCTGGATAAACACCGGCGTCTTTTCCAGGTCCACCGAGTCGAGCGCCTTGCCCAGGTCCTCGACGGTGCAGATGGAGACGCCGTCCACGCCCACCGAGTCCTTGTCGCCGTGGTCCGGGTCGTAACCCATACGGCTTGCCCGGTCCAGCGGCAAAACGATGGCCGTCTGCCCCCGCGCCAGGTTTCTGCGGAGGATGGCGTTGAACTCTTCCGCCGTGCAGCAACCGTTCTCCTGCGCCACCCACCAGCCGCCCTTCTCCTGGTGGTACAGGGTCGCGCCCCGTACGAACGGCGCATGCCCCGGCATGGAGTTGACGAACTCGAGCCCCTCGAGGTCCTGCTTGCGGTACATGGGCTGCAGAGTGATGCCCTCGTGGGTGCGTGTCAGCATGGCCTTGTCGTAGGGTTTGCCCTTGAGCAGCCGTTCGACCTCCGCCATCCAGTCCTCGTAAGCCGGGGCGCTGAACTCACGGAACAACGCGCCCTCATGCTCGGTGACCTCCGGCGGCTCTACCCGCTTGGTGTCTGCCATATGGTTTTCCTCCCCGTGTGGGGTGTGTGTTTCTTGTGTTTTAGATCAGTCACATGTCAAGCGCTTGCTGATGCTGTCCTGCCGGGTCGTTAGCAGTGTCTGTGTTCTGCGGAGACATTGCTGTCCTGCCAGGTCCTTAGCAGCGTCAGTGTGCTGCGGAGACCTGGCAGCCAGTATGTCACTACTCCGTAAGCGACACGAACGAATGGACTCGACTCTCTGAGCGTAGCACGCCAGAATTGAAAAGGTATGAAAAAACAGCGGGGGATGCTCGATGGGATGCTGCGAAATCGACCAGTGGGAAGTCGTTAATTCGTGGAAAGGCGGTACCTTTTAGATATGTGATTGTATATGAGTATGAGTTCGCGGGCTCACTCAGCCGACTTTATGCAGATTGATTTTTCTATATTTACGCTAGCTTTCACAAGTAGCGATGATGACAACCATGACCGCCAAGATGAAAATTTCATTAGACATTCTGGGTTTCACGTACTATATTGAGTGCGAAACCAAGTGAGGTATAGAGTGCGTATTTTAGAGCTATCCTACCAGAACAAGTCATTGAAGTGGCGTCTAGAAAAAGTCGCCTTTTCCAAACTCACACTGCTAGTAGGAATCTCTGGGGTTGGAAAGACACAGATTCTCAAAGCAATTAACAGTTTACGCAGCATTGCGACTGGTACAACTCTCAATGGAATTGAATGGAATGTGAAGTTCGAAACGAATGATAAGTCCATCTTTGAATGGAGTGGGGCTTTCGAGCAGAAAGAGAGAATTCTTAACCAGTATCCTGGCCTCTCAAACTCAGCCGATATAGACAAAAAAGATAAACCTGCAATCCTTTACGAGCATCTCACAAAAGATGAAAAGGTGTTAGTTGACAGAAGCAGCAAAAAGTTATTCCTTAATGGCGAAGAGACCCCGAAGCTATCACCCCACAAAAGCTCTTTAGATCTTTTCAGTTATGAAGATGATATTTCACCCGCAAGCAACGCTTTTTTGCGAATTTTATATAGC
>CAZYOC010000115.1:0-13583 GCA_964648415.1 uncultured bacterium
CGATGCACAGGCTCTTTACACCCTTGACTGTTTACATAGCAGAATTACTATAACAGAACTCGTATACTTCTACGGTTTTTCAGACAGGGGGAGCAGAATACAATGGCTGCAAAACGTAAAGCTCGACTGAGCGTCCTTGATCGCTTCCTGACGCTCTGGATCTTCCTCGCCATGGCGGTCGGGGTGCTGATGGGCGCATTCATGCCTTCTGTTCCGGCCGCTCTTGACAGGATGTCGGTTGGAACAACCTCCATACCCATCGCGATCGGCCTGATCCTGATGATGTATCCGCCTCTGGCGAAAGTCCGTTATGAGGAGCTGCCGCGGGTGTTCCGCAATGTCAAAGTGCTCGGCATTTCGCTCTTCTTGAACTGGGTCATCGGGCCGATCCTGATGTTTGTTCTGGCGATTGTCTTCCTTCGGGATTATCCGGAGTATATGACAGGCCTGATCCTGATCGGGCTGGCGCGCTGTATCGCCATGGTGATTGTCTGGAGCGATCTCGCCAAAGGCAGCCGGGAGTACACCGCCGGGCTGGTCGCACTCAATTCTATCTTCCAGGTTTTTCTCTATTCTGTGTATGCCTATGTCTTCATCACTATCGTTCCCACATGGTTCGGCCTGGAAGGTTACGAAGTACATATCACCATCGGCGAGATTGCGAAGAGTGTGTTCATCTACCTTGGCATTCCCTTTATCGCGGGTTTTCTGACACGCTTCATTCTGATACGGGTGAAAGATGAGGAGTGGTACAAACGGAAATTCACTCCGATTATCAGCCCCATAACCCTGATCGCCCTGCTCTTCACCATCGTCGTGATGTTCAGTCTGAAGGGCGACAAGGTGCTGGAGCTGCCCCTGGATGTGGTCCGGATCGCGGTCCCCCTGATCATCTACTTCGTCGTGATGTTCCTGCTTTCCTTTATGACAGCGAAATGGCTGGGGACCGACTATCCCAAATCCGCATCTCTCTCCTTCACGGCAGCGTCCAACAATTTCGAGCTGGCGATTGCGGTGGCTGTGGCGGTATTCGGTATCGCCTCAGGCGAAGCGTTTGCCGCCGTCATCGGGCCGTTGGTGGAGGTGCCTGTCTTGATTGGGTTGGTTGGGGTTTCGCTGTGGATCGGAAGGCGATTCTTTCACAAAGAAAAGGCGGTACAAGATGCCCACTAATCGTGAACTCATGGCAAAAGCTCTGAAGGTCGCGGCAAGGAAGGAAGTGCTGATTCTCTGTACCCACAATTCGGCGAGAAGCATCATGGCCGAGTTCCTTGTCAACAAGGAGCTGGAGAAATCCTGGTACGCCATGTCCGCCGGGACGAATCCCACAAGTGTGAAACCTGAAGTATTCAAGGTCATGCAGGAAATCGGAATCTCGCTGGAGGGCGCGCAATCCAAGCCGGTGGATCAGTTTATTCGACGCAAGGATCTGGACCTCGTCATCACCGTGTGTGAAGAAGCGCGGGAGCAGTGTCCAACCTTTTACCACCCGGTGGAGAGGGTTCACGTTGACATCGAAGACCCTGAGAACTTCGAGGGACAAGGACTTTCCGATGAAGAGAAACTTCAAGTCTATCGAAGAACCCGTGACGAGATACAGCATCAAGTTCTTGGTGAACTGAGAAAACGCTACCGTGCGTCCGATAAAGAAGATGGTTCTCTGTAGCCTGGGGAAAGCTACTTGACTTCTACATGCTTAAGGAAACTGCAAGATGAGTAACGAACGATTGAAAAACGTCCTGGTTCTTTGCACGGGAAACTCCGCCCGCAGCATCATGGCGGAATACCTGATCAATCATGATTTAGCGGGGAAGTGGCAGGCCTTTTCGGCAGGCGTGGAGCCGTCAAGCCCCAAAAAACACGCCCTCCAGGCGCTGGAAGAGATTGGTATTTCCACAGAAGGCGCTCGAAGCAAATCGGTGGAAGAATTCCTGAACAGAGATGATCTTGACCTGGTCATAACCGTCTGCGATCATGCGAAAGAAACCTGTCCCGTATTCTTCAAGCCGGTCGAACAGGTCCACATCGGTATTGAGGACCCGGCGCCGTATTCCGATGGGCCGGACGAAGTTGCGATCCAGAAGTTTCGCGAGGCGCGTGACACCATCAGGGAGCAGGTCGTGGCCTTCCTCAGGGAGCAATGAACGCGGAAAACCGGCGTTCTGGAACGGTCTGCCTTGACACCTTCATTCGCCACTCCCGAATCCCGCAGCACCCGAACCGTTATGCCTCGAACGCAGACCATTGTCTGGGTTTTCACCGTTTGCTCCTCCTGTTGCTCCTCCTGGAATCAGGGGGAGCATGTGCGGTTGATACTATTGTTCTCTCTTAGTAGTTTCGATCATGTGACCGCGGATTGCTGCAGGTATGGTCGATCTATCAACATACCACTTGACCCGCCCTGGAAAAGCATACTGCTTCTACTGCCAGCTTTCGATTGCCTGGCAAATGAGGCATCGGCCCGTAAAGAAGTTGTATACGTACGTACAGTTCATCCGGATTCTGACAGAAGTGAAAGCGGTACAGCCGATGGCGTCTGTAGCGCAAGCACACGGTGAGAAGGTCTCATACAGCTTGCGTCGGAAAATCACCGGCTGCGGAAGATCTTTGCGAGCCAGGCGGTGGACATTGACGCGCTGGGATATGACGTCAAATACTACTATGCCCTTCCGCGAAGCGCCGGAGTAGTGCGCCCCCCACGGTGGAAAAAAGGAGATTTGCCTGTGAACAGTCAAAATCGGTTCCGTTCAATCCCAAAAACGAAAAGTGGATTTTCCCCCTTTAATGAAAAAGTTCATCACAGTATTGCCTTTGGAAAAATACCGGCCCGGAGAAAATATGAGCTGTTTTATGAGAGATACAGGAGTGGCGCCGAACTACTTAGAGCCAATGGTTTGGGTGCGGGACGAATCCTTGATATCGGGGCAGGAGAAGGTAATTTCAAGTTCTTTTTGGATGATACTTGGTTAGAATGGCATGGGATAGAAATCTGGGAGGAAAGAGCACAATTTTGCGAGGCCTTGGGGTATAATATTGCGAGGTTGAATCTTGATAAAGACCCGTTTCCATATGAAAGCGATAGTTTTGACATTGTCATAGCATCACATGTTGTCGAGCATCTTTCTGATTTTGATTTATCTTTGCAGGAAATGCAAAGAGTACTGAAGCCGGGCGGATTATTGCTGGTGGCAACTCCCGTGAAACCCCCGGTAATATCCTCCATAATCAACTACTGGCACAGGAATTCCAGCAGAAAAACGGGTGATACACAGAACAGTTTTACGGCGAAATCGCTGAAAAAAGCAGTATTGAGCTCGCTGGCCTGGCCAGAATCCACCATTCTCGACAGCAGGGGATTTCGCATATTCTCTTCGAGGAAGATTTTGCCCCTGGAAGATTGGAAATGGTACTATCACTTTTCAACACGGCTGTCCAAAAGACTCCTCTGGCTCGTACCAGAAATCAATATCATTTTAAGAAAGCCTTACACGAAAACCGGGGACATTCATCAACGGATCTAGTGGTCCATTGCACCAGCTATGATGCTTTCTGAGCTGCGTCATTTGTCTCAGGACAATGCGCATCTTTACAGACATAACGGGTTATTTCAAAAAGATGTAACGCAGTCACGAGGCAAATGACGCGCTCCCGAAGGGCTTGTTTCTGATGGTCAATTTCTACGTTGATTTCGCTTAACGTAGAACCACTATGCCGGCGCGAAATCGCCTTGAACTTGACTCATTAAGAAACAAGCAGAAACGTTCATACCTGGTGCAATGGATCACTAGATTGATCGAAACCACGGTAACTATAGTAGTTATTGATAGTTCTTGAGTGGTTCTTAAAGATTATAGTAATTCTTGAATGAAACCATGATGTCATTCCTGCGAAAGCAGGAATCCAGAATAAACAAATACTTAAGAATCTAAGTATGTTCAAAATTTTGCAAGAACCACTATAATGTTTATTGAACTCGATATTGTTGTTCCAGAGTAGGCAGGAAGGACACTCGTTGCGGATCCTGATACAGTCTGGAAGGCGGGATTCTTCTCTTTGGCAATAACCGGCGGAGATCCGAGAACAGGCCGGGATAACATTCATCGAATCTTACTTTCGAGAGCTACTACTGCCGGTATCGATCCAGTTTGCGTGTTGAATCACGGTTTATTGATTGTTTTGGCCCGGAAGTTTACTGTCGGGTTTCAAGAACAACGAATCAACTGAATCTAAAGTGGCACTACAGGCTGGCCGACAAAGTCCTGACAATACCCGGTCTACAATTCGTCCGTGACTCGCAGAACCAACCATCGCTGGTGCAACGCACCCCAAGATCAAGGAGGGCTTGGAATGGAAAAAACAATATCGGGCGTCACCCTCGAGTGCGTCAAAGATGATATCGCCTCGCAGACGGGAATCGATGCGGTTGTCAACGCCGCGAATGCCCTATTGATGCCCGGTGGCGGGGTCGCAGGCGCGATTCACCGTGGCGCGGGTCCGAGACTCGCCGAGGAATGCCGTTCCCTGGCGCCGATTGAACCGGGCCAGGCAGTGATTACGAGCGGACATGAATTGCCTAACGATTATATCATTCACTGCCTGGGGCCTGTTTACGGCGTGGATAAACCAGAAGACGTTCTCCTCGCAAACTGCTATCGCAATGCCTTGCAGCTTGCCGAATCGGTTGATATTGAATCAATTGCGTTTCCGGCCATCTCTACCGGCGCGTTTGGATATCCCATGCGGGAGGCGGCAGAGGTGGCATTCGATACCTTGAAGGAGAGCCTCCCGAATCTGCAGTCCCTGAAGAGGATTCGGTTCGTACTTTTCAGTGAATCGGACGTGGAGATTCACACCAATGTCCTGCGGATGAAAACCTGAATGAGGAAAAGCCAGTCTTATTCCAAGCTGACTTGGGCAAATCGCATTCAAGACAGGTGAAACGTTCCACCGGAGCCAATTCAGATCAGGTTGACTCGTGGTCTTGAAACCCAATGCGAGGAATCGTACAACCACGCTGAACACACAGGGCCAGGGATTGACCGGCATGGCGCCGGAGGCGATACGGATCAGCAGGTGGGCGTTGAGGCCGAGGTTCAGGGCCGGCGTCTACGACGGCAGTTTCATCTCCCGCCACAGAAATCCGGTTCTCGCCGGGCAAGTGTCTCCATCCCGGTTTCCCCGTTGTCTACTGCATTGTATATTCTTTGCTTGAGACAAGTGGTCCATTGCAGCAGCTTTTGAGTTGTCCGAGCTGCAAAGTCACGTCAGTAAATATGTTGTTCCCCGAAAGGGAACCATGTGTCCAGCCCGGATATTTTATAAAACAGATGGCATGTCCCGGTTTTGCGGTGCGCTTGAAGGCGGTCTGAAATCACATACAGCGATGGATGACGCCGGATAGGTCTGCGGCTGAAACATGAGGGCAAGCCGGGATAGACGCTCCCGACACGCTTATCGCGGGATGGTTTGACAGTCTCGTATTCGTGTGCGTTGTGTCCATCGGTTGACGTGGAAGGCATCGCGGAGGACGTATCGGACTATCCGCCCAAACTGCGCTCATATCATGGTTTATCTTAGTGAAGTACCATTGCTCGTGAAGTATCCGGGCTAACGTCGTGCATAAGCGCCGCGAATATGTCGAATCCGCCATTCTATAATTGTCCCTGGAAGGGTCGCACAAGGTGTGCTACATATGGTATCTGGTCGTGTCACCCTTCTCCAGGGTTCCGGGGATGAGGAAGTCCGAATTCACAGCCCTGACGCATAGTGCACACCTTTCGCCCCGCTGGGGCTTTGACAGAATGTTGTTGAAACACATCATAGCTTGTGTAATAGACCACAAAAAAGCACGGAGCCGGTACAACCACAGGAAGGATACTGACAGATGCAAAAGTGGACAAGTCTTGCCGTTTTGGCGCTGTTCCTGATCGCCCTGCCCGTTCTGGCGATCGAACGCAGCGAGATTCCGGATGACTACAAGTGGAATCCGGAACACATCTACCCGACCATGGAGGATTGGGAAGAGGACTTCACAGACGTACAGGCCGGGTTGGAGGAGCTGGCGTCCTTCAAGGGCCAGTTTGCCGGCCCCGACGCTGAAAACGTTCCGCAGAAGCTGATCGAGTTCAATGCCAATGCCAAGGATATTGAAATCAAGTTCAGCCACCTCTATTCCTACGTGATGTACAACTTCCACGTGGACATGGCCAACCCGGAATGGATGGGCAAGCTGCAGCAGCTTCAGTTCCTGGGCCTTCAGTATGGGGAGAAGCTGGCTTGGGTCGAGCCGGAGATGATCCAGATCCCGGAAGAGAAACTGCTGGGCTGGTGCGACGAGTACGAGGAGCTCGCCCCCCACAAGAAGGGCTATGAAGACATGTACGCCCTGCAGGAGCACGTACTGAGTGAATCGGAAGAACAGATCATGGCGTTGTCGGGCAACATGGCCGGCGCGGCGGGCGACGCCCGCACCAAGCTGGCCGATGTGGATATGCCCTGGGACATGATCGAGATCGAGGGGGAAGAGGTCAAGGCCAACGATGCCGGCTGGAACGGCTGGCGCTACAACCAGGACCGTGACGTGCGCGAGCGCTATTTCAACGCCGTCTGGTCCAAGTACCGGCAATTCGGCCACGTCTTCGCCGCCACTATGGCCGGCAACCTGAAGGAAGACATTTTCTACGCCAAAGCGCGCAAGTACGAGTCCACCCTGGAAGCGGCCCTCGCGCCGAACTTCATCCCGGTCGATGTGTACATGAACCTGGTGAACACCACCCGCGCCAACACCGCGCCGCTGCACAAGTACAACCAGATCCGCAAGCGCATGCTGGGCGTTGAGCATTACCGTCACTGGGATTACTACGTGCCGCTGATCGAGGCCGACGAGACCCGTTACACCTGGGAAGAGGGCGTGGAGATGGTGCTGGACGCCATCAAGCCCCTGGGCAAGGAATACATCAAGATGGTCGACACCGGCCTGGCGGCGGAGAGTGGCTGGGTAGACGTGTTCGCCAACGACGGCAAGCGTGGTGGGGCCTACAGCAGCTCCTGCTATGGCATCCATCCTTACATGCTGTTCAACTTCGATTATGAAAAGGGCCTGACGCTGGAAGATGTCAGCACCATGGCGCATGAGATGGGCCACAGCATGCACACCTATCTCAGCGAAATGAGCCAGCCCTTCCCGACTCGCAGCTACGCCATCTTCAACGCCGAAGTGGCCAGCACCGTCAACGAGGTCCTGATGGGCGAGAAGATGCTGGAAATGGCGCGCAAGGAATACCAGAAAGCTAAGGGCGACAAGAAGGAAGCGGCCAGGGACAAGCTGGTCTACCTGCTGCAGACCAGCATCAACAGCTGCCGGGGCACCTTCTTCCGTCAGACCATGTTCGCCACCTGGGAGCTGGAAGCGCACAAGATGGCCTGGCAAGGCCAGCCGATGACCGTGGAAAGCTTCGACAAGCTGTATGCCGACCTGCTGGCCGAGTTTCACGGCCCGGCGGCGGAATACGAAGAACTGTCGGCGGTTTCCTGGGCGCGGATTCCGCATTTCTACCGCGGGTTCTACGTATATTCTTACGCCACCAGCTACGCCGCCGCGGTGGCGCTGGCGCAGAACATCCAGGCCGAGTATGACGGCGACAAGTCGCAGAAGGGCGCGACCAAAAAGTACATGGCATACCTCGCCAGCGGGTCCAGCAAGCACCCGGTGGAGCTGTTGAAAGACGCCGGCGTGGACATGACCACCGCCGCGCCCATCGAAGCCTTCATCGAGTACTTCGAGTCACTGGTGAACGAACTCGACGAGCTGACGAAGGAGTAAGGAGTAACAGCTCTGCCGTTCTGCCGTTTGACGCATTGAGTGAGAAAAGACCCCCGGACAGCATGATTTGTCCGGGGGTCATGCTATATAAAACTGAAGGAAAAGTAGTGCGGTCCCATTTCCCCGGCTTGCCCGATCCCTATCCCCTCGGTTACCTTACAACAGGCTTACCACGAGGGTGTTGTATGGTACGCAAATTCCTTTTTCTCAGCTTTTTATTGTTGCTGATCGGTTGCCGGGCGCAATCACAGTACGCCGATAAAGTCCGTCCGGCTGCTGTCGCCGGGCAATTCTACCCGGGTGACGAAACCAAGCTTCGCTATGCGATCAATGCTTACCTCGAGCAGGCGCGTTCTCGCCTCGGACCCAAACCGGTCGGCATTGTCGTACCGCACGCCGGCTATGTCTATTCCGCGCAAATTGCCGCCGATGCCTTCCACCAGGCGGTGGGTCATGACTATGACCTTATCGTCCTGCTGGGCGCCAACCATACCAGCGGCGGGTTCGACGGCTTCTCCGTATACGCCGGGGAAGGCTTCAAGACCCCGCTGGGCACTGCAAAGGTGGATCAGGAGACCGCTCGCCGCCTGATCGAAATGGATGACCGGATTACGTTTGATGCGTCTGTGCATGAACGCGAGCACAGCATCGAAGTCGAGCTGCCTTTTGTGCAGACGCTGTTTCATGGTGTGCCCATCCTGCCGATTGTCGTAGGGAGGCCGGATCTGATGATGTGCCGGACCCTGGGTAAAGCACTGGCGAAAGAGCTGCACGACAAGGAAGTGCTCCTTGTCGCCAGCGCGGATTTGTCGCATTATCCGAAGTACGAGGATGCGGTGGAGGTGGACAATGCCGTGCTCGAAGCTGTGGAATCGTTCCAACCGGATCGAGTGGCGGAGGTGATCGACTCGCAGATGCGGCGCGGGATCGCCAACCTGTCCACCTGCGCCTGCGGCGAGGGGCCGATTCTGACCGCCATGGTGGCGGCCAGGCAGCTCGGCGCAACCACCGCAACTCGTCTCAGCTACGCCAATTCCGGCATGGCGATTGTCGGCGACAAGGGCCGCGTGGTGGGCTACGGCGCAGTGGCGTTTTTCAAAGAACAGCCCACGGCGGACTGGCTGAACCATAAAATGGCTGACCCCGCGAGCACGAATCCCAAAACGCTTTCTCTCGAAGCGAAACGCGAGCTGATTGACCTGGCGAGGCGCACCATCATCCAATATCTGAAAAGCGAGACGCTGCCTCTGCCGCGAAGCGACAATCCCGAGTTGAATCGCAACCAGGGTGCGTTTGTCACCATCAATAAGAACCATCGTTTACGCGGCTGCATCGGCCATATGGCGGAAGATCAGCCGCTGGTGATGACGGTCGCTTCTATGGCGATCCAGGCGGCGTTTAACGACCGTCGCTTTTCGCCGCTTCAGGAGACCGAGCTCGACGAGATCGAGGTTGAAATCTCCGTTTTGACGCCCTACGAGAGAGTCTCCGGCCCCGAGGAGATCGAAATCGGACAAGATGGTGTGTTGATCCGTAAAGGCTCGTATTCCGCGGTTTATCTGCCCCAGGTCGCGCCGGAACAGGGCTGGGGTGTTGCTGAGACCCTCGATCATTTATGCCACAAAGCAGGATTGGACAGCGATGCATGGCGCACTTCCGAGGATATGGAGTTCTACACGTTCCAGGCTATTGTCTTTGATGAGCGGGATGTGCGGTAGCACGGGGTGGTTATGAATCCTGCTCAGCGCACCGGAGCGGTTGAACTTGTGACCGTCGGCGTTCTCGCGCTGCTCGGTCAGGTGGTGCTGTTGCGCGAGCTGCTGGTCGCCGGTTTCGGTGTGGAAGTGCTCTATATCCTGGGGCTTGCGACCTGGTTGCTCTGGACTGCACTGGGTACGGGCGCGGCGGCATTGTCCTCCTCTTTTTCACCGCACCTGTATCGTCCCCTGCTGATTCTCGCCGGGACTGCAATCCCGATTTCGGTGGTCTTTGTCCGTTATGCGCATGGTCTCTTTGGCGGCGTGCCCGGAGCGTACCTTGCCCTGGGACAGCAACTTGTGCTGGTGCTGTTGGCGTTGCTGCTTCCCGGGATGTTGCTGGGATTCCTGTTTCGCCTGGCTGCCGGGCGTTTCGTCGCAGCGGGAGGGACGCTAGGCAGAGCCTACGCTTGGGAAAGTCTGGGCAGCGTGATCGGTGGGTTAGCCTCCACCCTGTTGCTCGCTTTCCATGTCACCAACTACACACAGGCGCTGCTCTGCATGCTCGTGGCTGGATTGGCCGTGATGCCCAGGCTGAAACGATCGCGCTGCTGTGTTCTGCCCCTCGCTTCGGTCTGGTTGATCCTGACGGTGCTCGCGCTGGCCATCGCCCCCCAAACCGACCGGGTGCTGACCGGACGGACCTTTCCCGACCTCATCGCCGGCTACGATTCACCCTATGGCCGGATCTCCATCACCAAACGCGCCGGGCAGACGGTGGTGTTTGTCAACAACACGCTGGCCTATGAATCGGAAAGTGTCGAAGCGGAGCCACTGGTCCACCTGGCGGCGTTGACCTTGAACGAATCACCTCAACGGGTGTTGCTGCTGGGCGGCGGCGTCAACGGACTGTTGGCCGAAGTGCTGGCGACGCAGCCCGTTCACACTGACTATGTCGACATAGACCGGATGCTGCTGGAGGATATCCGCCCGGTCTTGCCGGTTGAGCTGGCGGAAGCGTTCGATCATCCGGCGGTGACAACGCACGTCGGCGATCCGCGTCGTTTCCTGCACCGCAGCGCCGAAACCTATGATTTGATTATCAGCGGCATGCCGCCGCCCACCTCGCTGCAAACCAACCGCTACTATACGGTCGAGTTCATGCGGCAGGTCGCGGCGCATCTCGAGGCGGATGGGACCTTCGCGTTTGCATTGCCTTCCGCGGAGAATTACTGGACGCCCGTCCTGGCAAAACGCAATGCTTCCATTTACTCCGCCATGCGGGAGGTGTTCGGCGCCACCCGGATCCTTGCCGGACAGTCCGAACTGTATATGGGCAGAACGAGGAAGCCATTTCCATCACCGGAGGTCCAGGCCCTGCGGTTTGAACAACGGGTGCCCGAAACACGTCTTGTAACCCTGCCGTATATCCGCTATCGTCTGACCAACCAACGCAATGCCATCGCCCTGGAAAAGCTGGAAGCGGCGCGGGCTCCTGTCAATGCGGACCTGAATCCCGCCGGTTATCGTTTCGCGCTGCAATGGTGGTTTTCCAAGTTTCTGCCTGAACTGGGGTTCACGGAAACGGGGCGGAGCGAGATGACGCGCTGGCTGTGGCTTGGCGGTGTGGCGGTTCCGATAATGCTGGCTCTCTTGATAGCGCGCCGGCGTCGCAGTGAAAAAGGAAGACTCCTGGTGCTGGCCTGGCTCGCAGGCTTCCTTGGAATGCTTCTGGAAACCGTCATCCTGGTTTACTTCCAGGTAAAGTATGGAGTCTTGTTTCGTGATATTGGCCTGTTGCTGACCGGTTTCATGGCGGGGTTGGCTCTCGGAGGTTGGCTGATGAGTGCGAGACTGGAGCGGTCGGCGGCAAATAATCTGAGCCTGCACAAAACCGGCGCTGCTCTGGGAGTACTGTTGCTGGGTGGCGGACTGGCTGTGGTTTTTCACACACAGGCAACTCTTGGAGCGGCTCTCTGGATCGGAGCCCAACTCTTGACCGGGCTTTTCACGGCAGGCTTGTTTGCAACAGCAGCTCACGGGTTCAACGCGAATGCCGGTGAACACATCTCGCCGTTGTATGGCGCGGATCTGGCAGGAGGGCTCATGGGATCAGTGCTGGCCTCGCTGGTTCTGATACCGCAGTTCGGTTTGCTTTGGCCGCTATGGTTGATCGCCGCCCTTGCGGTGTTGGCGACGGCGGCCTGATCGGACCTCTCGTACTTTCGAAGAATTATTGCAGAATCTGTCTCCGCACTTGACCTCTCATTGGGAATCATCACAGTTTATTGTATATTCTTATTCTGTAAGCCCTGAGGTTGACGGCACGATTCCCGGCAGTCGCATCTGCGCAACCCAATCGTTGTATCCCAAACGATACACAACGTGATTTCGGTCCATCATAGGTGTTAGCGGAGGCTGTGAGATGACCCATCTGCAACGTGTTGTTACCGTGACTCTGCTGTTGAGCGTTACCTTTGCGTTCGCAGCAGACAACCCCGACGGGCTTTCCCCCGAACGGCAAGAGTATTACCGTCAACTGGAGATTGCCGAGACACTCTGGTTGAACGGCGAAACGCTCACTCCAGAGCAAATCAACTTGCTGAGGAGCGCGAGCGTCATTCCCACCCCCCCGAACGAACTCGATGAAATGGGCGGACCGGACGATTTCGGCTACAAGTACATTGATTCCCAGGAAGACAACGGCCCCGAGTACGAGTGGGTGGATATCAGCGAAACCGGCACTCAAACCACCGGTTGGAACTCGGATACTGTCCAGGGACCGTATGACTTCGATTTTGATTTCCCGTTCTACGGTGAAACCTACGATCAGTTCTGGTTCTGTTCCCACGGGTGGCTTTCCTTTGAACAGATGGGTGTCGATTGGTCCAACGAACAGATTCCCAACGGCAACACAACTCCAAACAACTACGCCGCTATCTTGTGGGATGACCACATCAGCGACTGGTCCTACTACATGTACTACGAACTGCTGGACGACGGCCGCTTCGTGATTCAAATCGAGGACCAGACCACGCCCCGCTACCAGTACATCCTGTATCCCAATGGCCAGATCATCATGCAGTACCATGAAGACTGGGATGGTTTGACAGGTTTCCAGAGCGGGGAATCCATCGGCATTGAAAACGATGATGGCAGCATCGGGTTAAGCGCATCGTACAACACCAACCCGGCAAGTTATCCCTTTGGCGGATTGGCGATCCGGTGGTTCGCCTTCGAGGATGCGTTCATTTCCGGGACCGTGACCGATTCAACGACAGGCGATTCGCTGGAAGAAGTGCATGTCGACGCCTACTTCGCGAACACCAATGAACTGCATAATTCTACCCTGACAGATTCACTGGGCGCTTACACACTCGCGATCTCCGCCGAAGATACCTTTGATCTGGTATTCTGGAAGCCCGGCTACAACCCGTCGTATGAAGATGACTTCGTCGTCGTGGAAGACAGTACATACACTCTGGACGCAGAACTGTCCATAGGCAACGCCCATTCTCCGCCTATCATTCTGGACTGGGAAGGGAACTACGACGACCGCCTCTTCTTCGAGTTTGCCGAGCCCGGCACGTATGGTGAGGAGCTCGACGAATTCCTCGGGTACAACATCTACTATTCCACCGACGGGGAAGACTATACCCAGGACAACGACAACCTGATTACAGACAACACCTACTACTTGATTCTGAACAGCGATCTGGAGGATCAATGGATTTACGTCTACCTGGAAGCGGAGGTGGACAGCGCCGGGGAAACGGTCATCTCGAACCCCAGCCCGGTGGATACCTGCATGTTCAACATGGCGCCCGCCATGCCCATGAACATCAGCGTGGATGACATCGATTACCAGTTCCAGACCGCCACGATCACCTGGGATGCGGTCACCGAGAACGCCGACGGCAGCGATTGCGTGGACCTGGAAGGCTACATCCTGTCACGCGATGGTGAAGTCCTCGACACCCTTGATTCGGACGTCACTTCCTACGACGAGTTCGTGGTTGACGCCGGGTTCTACACCTATACCGTAGTCGCTTTCGACGAAGCAC
>CAZYOC010000116.1:0-13496 GCA_964648415.1 uncultured bacterium
GACTCATCAAGAAACAAGCAGAAACGTTCAAACCTGGCGCAACGGAACACTAGTTTTTGACCAACAGCAACCTATCCGCGCCGTGCGGAGCCATCAACCGGTTGAGAATATGCCGACTCAGTTTCCTGCTTCCACAACCTGCGGGTATTGTCTGGTGACCGTGCTGCTTGGGATCGTGGTGTGCCTGGCGATGCCTGGTTTTCCATTTGCTCAGGCAACGGAGGGTGAATCCGACTCGCTGGAACAGCCTGCGACGTTACCATTGCTGTCGCCCGAATTTCCCTTTCCAGCAGCTACCGCCAGTGAAGATGGAGACAACCCCTATGTTCCATTTGCGGCGCTTGAGGCCTATTCCCGGGCGATGTTTCACGATCACTATGCTGAAGCGGAAACCTGTTTCCGCAGCGGTCCGGAGGAACCTCGCGAATTGACGATTCGCAACATTGCGAATACCTGTTGGCCCTTTCTGATAGGTACGGTGTATCACCTGACTCGTTACACGGATATCGGGGATACCTCGGCGATTCGTGAACCGATTGTCATAGAGTATCGGAATGAAGTAAACGTGGCAGAGGTTGACTCGCCTGCGGCCATTCACCTGTGGGATACCTGGCGGTTCGAGGATTACCAGGCGTTGCGGGAGACGACCGGACAGCTTTTTTCAGCCATTGAGGAACTCGCCGAGAAACAGCAGGATCAGCGTTTGGAGGCGGCCTGTCTGTTCGCACAGGCTTCGCTGTACGGACTGGACGCCATCCGTGAGGAGGCGGAAGGGCATACCTTCAGCGCCTTCGGGCCGTCCATGAAGAGCGCCAAGCTGTATCGTAAAGCGTATGAGCTGGACAGTACGCTGGTGGATGCGCAAGTGGGCTTTGCCGTATACGACTATTGGGTGAGCAAGACCCTGGGGTGGACGCCGTTTGTACGGGACTCTCGCGATGAATCGTTACAACGTCTGCGTGAAGTGATGGTTTCCGGCTCGTATATGCGTTTTGCGGCGGCGGGGTACCTGAGCTGGTTGCTGATTGAGGAAAAGGAGTATGTGGAGGCCGCCCGGGTGGCCGATTCCATGCTCACGGTTTTTCCGGATTGCCGGGCTTTTCTGGAACCGGCGGGGAAAGCGTATTTCCTGGCGGCGCAATGGGATGAGGCGCGAGACCGCTATACACGTTTTGTCAGGTCGCTCCAGGAGGCGCCGACTCTGAATGTGGTGCGGGTCATAGGCGGCTTGCACCGATTGGGCCAGATTGCTAAGGAACAGCGAGACTGGGAAACAGTGATCAACGTCTCACGTCAAGCACATGAGTTGACGCTGAATCCCAACCAGCTACGGCGGAAGCAGGAAGACTTAAACCGTCTGGCGGACTATGCGGCAAAGGCACGGCGTCTACTGTCGAATACTGATTAAAGTCAAGCATCTCAGTCAGATCGCATTTTGTAATGGCCGGTAGCGATCATCCGTTCAGATTGCATGAGACTCAATCGCATTGGGGCAGTTCTCTCGGTGAATCAACAACACATGGTCGGAGTCGCCGGTGACCAGCGAAATATCGCAGGGCACGTCTCCAAACATAGGACACAACGGCTTGATTTTTCGTTTCTTTCAAGCCTACCTTTTGGTTTTGTTTTTCGCTGGGACACCCGTAGTTTCTTTTCTTTTGCAGGGTCATTCATGTCTGGATTGCGATCGTTTTCCCATCCCCAAGTGGGGATGCGGGCAAGTGATGGAATAGCCCCAATTTCATATGGTAGTCGACGTTCGGTCAACTACTATGCGGATATGCTGATTTTATTATTGTTGGTTCTTACATCATCATTTGATGACGGGATGAAAGCTTATGTTTTTCTTGGCAAAACACCACAATTTTATTTGTTTGTTTTTGCAGCTATTTATGCGTTTTATTTTAAGCAAAAATATATTTTATATTTCTTTAAACATCCATCTATTCAATTACTGATTTTTATTACTATTGTGGTAATATTTGTTGAGCAATATCATGTGTATACCGATCACGAATTGACAACTAAGCCTTTTTATGTTGCTTTAGGGGCATCTGTTGTTGCATCATTTCTTTTGTCATTTGATAGCTTAAGGTTATTTGTTGTAATTATTATTATAAGATCTTTATTGATTTCATTAAATATTTTAGTTGGATCTTACCATATTTTTCTAAGTTATTTATCGGGTGAAGTTCGCAGTCAATTGCATATGGTAATTCCTTTTAATATCAATCTTAACTATGCGGGGTCTGTCATTGCTATAGGTGTTGTATTTACTTTTATATTGTTTTTGATTTTAAATAAAATGCGTCATCGGTTGATTATGTTAGGTTTGTTGCTTGTTCAAGGTGGTGGGCTTATATTGACTGTTTCGCGTGGAGCCTATGTTGCGTTCCTGGTTTCAATTGCAGCATCAGTGTATTTTGTAGGAAGACGTTCTTCCAAGCTTTTTTTTAAAGGTTTCTTCATATTTATTCCACTATTTTTTATAACTATGTTTTATGCTCACGATATTATTTCAAGTCGCTGGCAGTTTAGTATTATTGATAAAAGTCTTACAATGGATGCCCGTGAAAAAATTTGGCGAGCTAATATTGTTCACTTCCCAGAGTATGCACTGGCTGGAGTTGGTTATGGAAACTTTCATAGAAGTTGGGGATACAGTTCTTTGTATTCGGGAGGAGAAAATAAAGTTTTTGTTGCACATAATGCTTATATTCAAGTTTTATTATATTGGGGTATATGGGCTGCAATACCCTATTGGATAGCATGGCTTTATCTAGTCTTTCAAGCACTGAACTTTAAGTCGGATTTGATTTACGTAACATTTGCACGAATATACATAATAACACATTTTTTTACTGGGCTAGTGTCAAGCGATTATGCAGGTAAAGACCACACACTGTCGTTTGGTATGGTGCTAGCTGTCGCAAGCTATGATAAACTTTATAGAAACAGGACCGAACGAAGTTATACGGAATAAGTGTTGCCGTGAAATATATGATCTTAACATATATTGGAACGGTTTATTTAGGGGCATGTTGTTTGTGTTAAGGTTTAACGGTGTAAACATTCGTTCTCAACAGATCAAGGGGCTCTCAGTATGGCCATTAAATACACCCAGAAGGTGATTCAAGAGTTTACCAACCCTCAGAATGTCGGCGAGATTGCCGATGCTGATGCTGTCGCAACCGAAGGCAGTCCTGCCTGCGGAGACATGATTACCTACAACCTGAAGATCGACAAAGAGACTCGGGTGGTAGAGGACATCAAGTTCCGGTCCTATGGTTGCGCTTCCAACATCGCCACAGCGAGTGTGGCGACCAAGCTCGCCATCGGGAAGACTGTGGACGAAATCCTCGAGATGACCCCCAAGGCGGTCACGGAGGAGCTGGAAGGCCTTCCGGCAGTGAAGATCCACTGTTCGGTGCTTGCTATTAATGGTCTGAAGTCAGCCGTACGTCAGTGGAAAAAAGAGCACTTGGGTGAAGAGCCCGAGGACAAAATCGAGCTCAACAAAGAGACGGTTGTCCGCGCGCTGCGGGATGTCATCCACCCGGAAACAGGCATCAGCATTGTCAAGATGAACATGGTGCGTATTGTTGAGGTGGACCAGAGTGGCAGCGTGTTCGTGGAGCTTATGATGGGTGAAACCGACGAGATGTTTTTTGAGAACATTGAGGAAGAAGCCCGTGAGCATCTTGAGGCAATCCCCGGGGTGAAAGATGTTATCATCAAGATCACCGAGGGGAAACCCTATAAATTTGACAAGTAAGCAACCACCGAATCATATGAGCCTGTTCAGTGGAGCCCGAAACAGTTCAAACATGGCATTTTCATGAGTTACAGTGAGAAATACATGCAGCATTTCGCTTCGCCTCGAAATGTGGGCGAGGTGGAGCATGCGGATGCGGATGCGGAAGTGCAGCACAAAGGCGGCGGGTGTTTTGATCGGATACGGGTGACGATCAAAGTAACCAACGGCGTCATTGAAGACATGCAGTTTAGAGCTCGAGCGTGCAGCGGCACATTAGCCGCTGCTTCAGCGGCGACGGAATGGGCGAAGGGGAAAACGCTGGAGGCCGCCGCCGCTGTATCGGCGGATGTCATCGACAAGGAGTTGGGCGGTGTCCCGGACAAGAAACGCCATTCTGTTGAGCTCGCCGCAGAAGCGATTCACGAGGTGCTGGCCAGGCTGTAGCAGTCCATCACGATCTTCGTAGATTTTCCTGACCCATAGCATTGCCATGGTGCTATGGGTTACTTTATAGCTAACCTTTGCCCCGCATTCGAAAAAGAGGCCCATTCCCATGCAACCTGCGAGGGTATCATGAGTAGAGCGAAAACGACGGTATTGGTGCTTGGTCTTTTTTTTCTGGCTCTGCCGTCTGTGGGTATGGCGCAGACCCAGCTTACGGGCGCGCTCTTCGGTACATTGACCGCAGAGAACAGTCCCTATTTTATCACTGGCGGCGGCGCCGATACTGTTTATGTACCTCCCTACTATACCCTGACCATCGAGCCGGGAGTCGAACTTCACTTCGGTGAAAACAACCGGCTTTGGGTTGCGGGTACCTTACTCGTGGAGGGCGAGCCGGGAGACTCGGTCCTGTTTACAGCGCATGGCGGCGGCTATCCAGGCGCCTGGAAGGGGATTGTCCTCTTTTCTATGGGTGCTTCCGGCAGCGTGATCTCCCGCGCCAGGATTGAATACGGTGAGATTAATCTTGTCTTCTACGAGACCACCGCTACCATCGCCAATTCGAGTCTGTACGGAGCAAGCTCGAACAGCATTCGCATCTATGCCGGTTCACCCACCATTCAGAATTGCCGTATTTCTCTGACGACTATTGGTCAAGGAGGCAACGCCGTGGCCGGGCAGGGTGGGAGCGCACGGGTGTGGGATTGCACACTCAACGGCCGGTCTGGAGGGGAATCCGGCATCAAGTTTTTTGATGGAGCCACTCCTTCAATACGTAACAACACGCTGGGGGATTTCTCCAACAGTGGCATTGAATTAATTGATTGTTACGATGCTGTTGTTCATGGCAATGTAATCGCCAATGTGGATTTCAGGGGTATCGAATTGCAAGACAATGTTATCGCTGACATTAGCCGGAATGTGGTATCCGGTTCACGTGGGCCCGGGATCTACGTTGATGGTTGCACGTCAATAACTTTGCTCCAGAACACTATATACAATACGGGCGCCGGTCAGGTGGCTGATAAGGATGGGATCTTTGTCGGTTTGGAAACCTACAGCACTCTTTTTTGTGGTAACATCGTTATGGGATCAACCGGATATGGCGTTCGATCCAATTCCGATGCGGTCGATGTTCACTATTCCTGTTTCTATAACAATGCGTCCGGATCGTACGGCGGCCAGGCCTACGAGGGAGTTGGTAATCTCTTTGAAAACCCACAGGTTCACCTCGGGCTGCAATACCATGATCCCGAATTCTTGCGTCTCCAGGCCGGTTCGCCCTGTATTGATGCTTGCGTCTGCGGCGAAGATGATCCCGACGGCACCACGGGCGATATCGGTGCGCGTTTCTACAATCAGAACGAACCGCCGGTGATCGACTCACGAATTCCCGCCTCACCCAATCTGGTTGATCTCACCTGGGGGGAGGAAGTACAATTCTCGGTGAACGCCCATGATCCAGAAGGGGAAGAGCTTGCTTATCATTGGTATTTCAAAGGCGAGCTGGTATCGGAGTCGTCGAGCGCGGATATCCGAATTTTCGACGATGTGGGAGATACGATCCGTGTGGAAGTTGACGACGGTTACTATGAAGGTATTACGACGGTTACCTGGATCGTCGGCAGTGTTGCCGCTCCGGAACCGGTGGACGAGGGCGTACCGGATCGTTTCGACGTGACGCGCGTCTATCCTAATCCCTTCAATGCCACAGTTCAGGTGCATATCGCTGTTCCACAGACCGGCGACATCCGACTGCATATCTGTGATCTGTTGGGCCGTACCGTGACCTCGCAGTCGCGTCGTGTGCAGCCGGGAGTGCATCCATTTGTGTTCCAGGGCCACACCTGGGCGTCAGGGGTCTATTTTCTGCGAGCCGAGTGTAACGGGGAATCCCGCTTGCAGAAGCTGGTGCTTGTCCGCTAATAGCTCGGCTGGAAAGTGTGATTCGGACGTTTTTACAGGAGTCGTCGGTTCTCATTGCCGAATCGTGCGCGACAAAAGTGTTTCATAAACAGCGCGATAGCGCTGGAGCGTTCGTTGTATGAGAACCTGGATTTGGTCGGCATTTCGTGAAAAGTGGCTTTCCGGCCGGGCTTCTGGTGGTCCATTGCGCCAGCTATGGTTGGTTCTGCTTGTCACGGGCAGCTTAATGCGAGACACTTGGATATATCCACCATTGCTATGAACGAATCGCCAACGTCTTTCACGATCTTCCGGTCGCTGCCCGGGTTTATACTATTATCATAACCGCTTGCTGACTATTAGTTTAGATCCGGGCAGCGATGAACCGTCTGTCCATAAAGCACCTGTTTGTGATCATCGTCGAGGACGATATGAAGCTCTGCTGCTCACCACAAGCTGCCCGAGGCAAATATCGTTCATAACATGGGAACACTAGTTGAATAGACGTGAACCGAACACATGCTGACTGTGGGATCCATGCAGAAGAAGGGGAGCTTCCTCGCCTGGTCCATCCTGGTGCTGCTGTTTCTGGGGTGTGGCGAGGTAGCGGAGCCACCCGAGCACAACGCCGCATGGCTGCGGGAAATGGGTTCCCTGCGGACCGAATCCGCCGGGCATGCGCTGTTGCTGTCGCCCAGCCAGATGATGGCCTGCCTGCCCTATGCCGGCGCCTCTGGCGCACAACCCGACACTCTGCCGGTTGACGGGCTCTATTTCGGTCCGCTGAAACTGGTGGCGGACTGGCGATGGAGTGCGGAAGCGGAGACGGTTCCTGTGGCGGTAGCGGGGCGGGATACAGTGCGACCCGATTATATCCACACTTACCAGCATGATCACTTGAGTTCACGCTTGACTCTGGATCCGGACCATCCCGCCGCTTTGCTTGAACTGGGTACACCTCCCAAACACGGAGCCGTCGAACTCACGCTGCGCTTCGATGTCCGTCCGGTCAGCATCAGCACCTTGCCAACCCGGATGGAACTTGACGAGGAACGCAACATCCTGCTGGTGGGCTCCGACGTGTATGGGTTTGTCGCCGTGGCTTCAACGGGTGCTTGGTTGCTCGCGCCGGATCGTGAAAGGCGTGATTACCCGGTTGCGTACCCACCCCTTGATGGTGCGGCGACCCTGTTTGTACCGGGTACATTACGTTTCGAGAAACCTGAGGATGCGCGGGTGGTCATCGGGGCGGGTTTGACACGGGCATCGGCGACGGCTTCATTGTTTGATTTGCTCGAGGATCCAGAGGGAATCCGGCTGCGGACGGCACAGCATGTTCTGGCAGCTCTGAATCGCGCGCCACTGGTTTCCGCCGACACTATTCTTGCTCTGGCGGCCGCCTGGGACCGCTGGCTGATGATTAACCACTTCCCTGCAAACGTCAACGAACCCGCATTCGCCGCCATGCCCCCATTAGGTCTCACACAGGAAGGCGACGCCATGCTACGGGCTTTGCCCGCCTGGTGGTGGGCCACCGCAGGTGATCGTCGCGCAGAGGTGATCGTCGACACCTTCCTGACTGCGGCGGATACCATGCCTCGGCCGGAGGATACTTTACTGGAATTGGTTGGCTGGTTGAACTGGGTGGATCTTTCCGGCAATGCCGCTCTCGTGAAAGACAACCGTGACCGGTGGCTTGCCCTGTTTGATCAGCTTGGCAAAACCTTACGCATGCCACCGGGTGAAGGGTTGGGACGGAAGCCGTTACGCTGGACGCGGCGCTTTGACGTTTTGCATGTCCCGGTTCGCGGGAGTGAGGATCATACCGGCTTGAGATACCTGGCCAAGCACACCACAGAGCGGGCGAGGATGTGGAATTCTCTGGATGACGAATGGTATCAGGATTACAAGGAGACCAGTAGTTACCGTTTGCCGGGTGTGTCCAGGGATGAATTACCAATCCCTACAGGGCTGAAGAAAGACCGCTTCCTTTGGACACAGCAATACCTGGAAGCATGGCAGCGAGCCTTGAATAATCCCAACTATCACTTGGGTTATGTCGAAACGACCCTTTTTACTGATCGTGACGACCGCACTAGCCACTTCCTGACCCGGTTGGTCCCGGATGCATGGAGATGCGAGCAGGGGTTTCGCTGGAACGATGATCTGGCGTTTGCCAACATCTGTTTCACCGCACCTGCGTGGACCATACGCTATACTGAGCTTCAGGCGAGCGATGAGGTGCGAAAACAGGACTGGAAGGCATTTTACCACCCTGCATACGCTGCCTGGTTTGACAATCGTCCACGGACCATGAATCAACCCGTCCCCGGTGGCAGCCCCGAAGCGCTAACGACCATCGCCGAGCGAGTGTTGTTTCTCTACGAGGGGGTGTTGGGATTGTCGCCTACGCCCGAGCATGGGCGGATCCTGGTTTCACCTCCCGGACCTCGGGCGGCATGGGAAGGACGCAGAACCCGTTGCGTTGTCGCACTTGCAGAGAGTCGTCTGCTTCTTGACCTGGATCCGTACCAGGGGAGTTACCGGATTACCTATCTCGAGGGGGAATCGAAACTCACGCTGGATCTGCAAGATGTGCCTGTGGATGGGGAGTGGCGGCGTGCTTCCCTCCGCTTCTCGCCGGGGCGCGAGGTGCTGCTGGAGCGTAAACCCGGATCAGACGGCCAGTTGACCCTGTTTCTGAACGGCAGCGAACTGCGAATGGTGGAAAGGGGCGCACTATGAGTGCTGAACCGGTGGCGTTGGGGGTGGATCTGGGAGGATCAGCCGTCAAATGGGGGCTTGTGGACGCGACCGGTCGTATTCTAGAGGATGATCGTGTTCCCCTGGACAATCGTTCGCCGGACGCGGTTATTGAGATCGTGTCTTCGATTATTCGCCGGGCGCGTGATCAGGCAACCTCCGCCATTCGTGGGGTTGGTATCGGCAGCCCTGGATTGATCGACAAGGCGCAGCGCGTGGTGCGGACATCTCCGAACTTCCCCGCTTGGCGCGATGTGCCCCTGGCGGATCGCCTCCAGGAGGCGGCCGGGCTCATTCCCGTGTTTCTCGAGAATGACGCCAACGTGGTGGTCTATAACGAACATCGCTGGTATGCGGCGCAAGACGAAGTAAGTTTTCTTGTGCTGACTCTGGGTACCGGGGTCGGGGGCGGCGTGATGGTTGAAGGCCGCTTGTTGCGTGGTGTGGGAGGCGGAGCGGGCGAACTGGGCCATGTGCAGCTCAACCCGGAAGGTCCCTTGTGCGGGTGCGGCGCCAAAGGGTGCCTGGAAACCTATTGCAATATCACTGGGGTGATGCGAGCCGCCGGAGAGGTTTTCCCGGAACAGGAAGCGCCCGGGGATCCGCAGGAACTCAGCCAATTAGCCCAGGCAGGCGACCAATACGCGGTGGAAGTCTGGCGCAGGACTGGAGTTTGGCTGGGACGAGGACTGGCGGTTTTTGTCAACATTTTCAACCCCGCACGGATCCTCATCGGCGGCGGTCTGGCTGGAGCCGGCGAGTGGTTGTTGGAACCCGCGCGACGTACCCTACGTGAAATCGCCTATACACCCAATGTGGAGGACTGTACGGTTCAATCGGTTGACTTGGGATCCCGAGCTGGATTGAGCGGCGCAGCCGCCATGGTGTTTGAATTGAATCGGCCTTCGGCTTGATTCGAGATTTCTTTTTGAGTATGGTTGCGTTCCGAAATTCACGCAGAGTACTTTGAGCTGAACCATTCACAGGAAAGAGGGCAGGAAAGATGAGAGTGTCCGCCGCTGTTGTACTACTGGCTGTGATCGTTGGGCTGATGCTGGTTGCCTGTTCCGGCAAACCCAGCGAGTCGGAGTTGTTCGATCAGGCCCAGTTGCTCGCTCAGGAGAAGCAGTTCAAGCAGGCCGCCGCCACCTACGAAAAGATCCTGGAACTCTACCCGAACAGCGAGAAAGCGGCGAATATACAGTTCACGCTGGGCTCGACCTACGCTATGTTTGATACTGCTCTGGCACGGGTCGCCTATTCCACATTTATCGAGAAATATGGTGACACTGTGGATCCCTATATGCTGGAGTCAGCCAAGTTCGAATTGAACAATCTGGGGCGTGATCTCGATGAGGTGATCGATTTCCAGGTACTGGGTAATGAGGAGAGCGCAGCCGCAAAATAGGCCGGGTACGAGCATTTGACAGACAGAAAAAGGCCGCCTGGCAAGGCGGCCTTTATTCCAGAACCCAGAACTCAGGTCATGCGGAAACACGGTCAAATCTTTGCCGGAGGTGACCCATCAAATCCACCGGCAGGAAAGGCTTCTGAAGAAACTCATGCGGCAGTTTCCCGCCAGGAAACAATTGCGCCACTTCACCTTCCACGTAACCGGATATGATCAGGATCGGCAGTTGGGGAGTCTTCGCTTTTAACTCCTGATACACCGTGGCGCCATTCATGCCGGGCATCATCACATCCAGGATCACGGCATCAATGATGTCGGTATGCTCTTCATAGGTTTCCAGCCCTTCGTACCCATTCGCGGCAGTCAGCACACGATAGCCGAATGTTTCCAGCACATTGGCCACGTAATCCGCCACAAATTCATCATCGTCAATCACAAGGACCGTTTCCGATCCCCGGTAGCTCGCGACGTCGTCCAGACGTGTTCCGGAGGACTTCAGAGCATGCCTGTCGGTGTTCTGCGATAATCCCTTCATACTGCCTCAAGGAATGCTGTGTGAACGATTCCACGCCGTGAACCTATATGCACGTACGAAGTAGCAGTAACGGCGACCGATACCATGAAGTGAGCCGGACTAAATGGTTTAAGTGACAAGTATAAACAGAGGTTGCAGAAAAAGCAATCGCTCGAGAGCAACCCCCAATATCCCAAAACCCGCACTAATAGCGCATACCGATTCCCCCGCTGCAAACTATGAAACGAGAAACATTGGAGCCTTCTGATGGAGCCGCCTGGTGCGTTGCCTCCGGGAGGTAAACATCGTAGTTTTCCCACGGTACGATGTGAAAGAATTCTCGAACTCTGAGGGGGTTGATTCGAGGGCGGAGGAGAACCCTGTTTCCGAGAGTGTCGCCGAATGGTGTTGGCTCTCATTCCAGCGATGCAGGAAACAGACTGTATCACAATGCCCAACGAATCTCATTCCCGCCTACCAGACTGTCGCAGAATGAGAGAAGAATCTCATTCCAGCGAAGGCTGGAATCCAGTCATGTTTATATACTACAATAGGTTAACTATAAAAACCAACCATTGAACACACTTTTGGTTCTGAATTGCTAACCTCTTATATTCTTGCACCTTGCCTGGATTCCCGCGTGCGCGGGAATGACACTCGTTGGACATTTTGCGATAGTCTTCTTCGCGGGAATGAGAACGGTTTCAATTTTGATATAGTCTGCTTCGCGGGAATGGCAAAGCAGCACATTTTTTGTGACATAGTGAAATGACAAAGCGGACATTTTGCGAGACATACGAGACGTCGTTTCAGAACCAAAGAGAACACCCCTGCGCGTGCTATCCAAAACAGCCGCAGGCGAGACACGAGGCGCACATGCACTACGCGAAACCTACTGACCGGCAGGTACGGGCGTTGTCCGAACGGTTGCCCATGGGACAGGATGAGAACGTCAATCCCTTGCCGGCGGCGCGGCTGGAACGCATGATCGGGAAACCCTCGCGGGACTGGACGGTGGACGATCTCATCGAAGTCGTCCGAGAGCAGCGCATCCGGGTGATCAGCCTGATGCACATCGGCGGCGACGGCTGGCTGAAGACGCTGGATTTCGTGCCGCGCGATTTCTCCCATCTGCGCGATGTGTTGCGCGCCGGGGAACGCGCTGACGGTTCCTCGTTGTTCGGCATGATGGGCATCGACACCACCGCCTCGGATGTCGTGCTACGGCCCAAGCTGCACACCGCGTTCATTGATCCCTTCGCCCCCCTGCCCACGCTGGCGCTGCTTTGCGGGCACCTGGGACGCGACGGGGCGCCGTTGCCGGAATCCCCCGACACCATCGTTCGCTACGCCTACAACCGGGCGCTGCATGAGATCGGTGTAGAATTGCAGGCGCTGGGCGAGGTCGAGTACTTCCTGGGCAAACATCCCGATGAGAGCGACGCCTACGGCGCGGATGACCGTGGCTACCATGCCACCAGCCCGTTCGTGTTCGGCGAGGGTTTGCGTCGCGAAGCAATCACCCTGCTGGCGGAGTTCGGCATCCCCGTGAAATACGCCCACAGCGAGGTGGGTTACATTGAAGCGACCGAAGACGATCCCTATATCTGGGAGCAGCACGAGGTGGAGCTGGCGCTGATGCCGTTGCCCCGAGCCGCGGAGGCGGTGGTGCTCACGATGTGGGTGCTGCGGAACCTGGCGCACCGCTACGGCATGCGCTGCACCTTCGATCCCATCGTCCGGAAAGGCCACGCCGGTAGCGGGATGCACTTCCACTGCTCGCCGGTGGTCAAGGGCGAGCATGTGGGCGGAGAGGACGAGAACGGCCAGATGTTTGATCCCGGCAAGTGGCTGATCGCCGGGCTGGGCAAGGTGGGCGGTGCGTTGATGGCTTTCGGCAATACCGTGGAAGGGTCGTTCATCCGCCTGACGCAGGGCAAGGAAGCGCCGAATACCGTGACCTGGGGCAAGTACAACCGCAAGACGCTGATCCGGCTGCCGGTGGTGGCGCGGGATGAGGAGGGCAAGGCGGTGTCGCCGCCGACCATCGAGTTCCGTCTGCCCGACGGCAGCGCGCATCCGCACCTGTTGCTGGCCGGGATCGCGCAGGGGATGATTTACGGGAAGACGCTGGACGATCTCGACGAGTTTCTGGAGAAGACGAAGTTCGATCCTGACGGCGCGGGTGTGGCGAAAGTACCCCGCACCATGCCGGAGGTGGCGAAGGAACTGGAAGCCAACCGAAAGATCCTGGAGGACGGCGCGGTGTTTCCGCCGAATGTGATCAAAAGGTTGATTGATACTCTGAAGGACGCCTGATTCTCGCAATTTGCCCCGGGCAGCTTGGTGTGTGAGTGATCGAGCACTTGTTGGAGTTGCAATGAACGATTCGTATGAGGAGAGGACACGTCGAATCGCTGCCCGGGTCTAAACTATCGCCGGCGGCGTGAATCGTCCTTGTAGTATAAACCCGGGCAGCGATTGGAATGGTGTGACGATTATCGAGATTCGCGTTCATTGCCAGTTCAGTTTGAATGGTAGCTTATGCGCTTCAAGCTGCCCGGGGCAAATAGCAGCTTGGTGTGTGAGTGATCGAGCACTTGTTGGAGTTGCAATGAACGATTCGTATGAGGAGAGGACACGTCGAATCGCTGCCCGGGTCTAAACTAAAATTTGGCAAACAGTTACAGTTCTAATAGAAA
>CAZYOC010000117.1:0-13399 GCA_964648415.1 uncultured bacterium
TACCAAGCGCTGAAAGATACACTGGTTCTGAATTGCGCCCATCATATATTCTTGCGCCTTGACTGGATTCCCGCCTGCGCGGGAATGACATCGGTTTCACTGCGCCCAACGAGTGTCATTCCTGCGGAAGCAGGAATCCAGATAAGTTGATATACTACGAGTATCATTCCTGCGGAAGCAGCCTGTCGCAGAATGAGCAACGAGTGTCATTCCTGCGAAAGCAGGAATCCAGGAATGTTCAAATACTATAAAAGGTTGACTATGAATACCAAGCGCTGAAAGATACACTGGTTCTGAATTGCGCCCATCATATATTCTTGCACCTTGCCTGGATTCCCGCCTTCGCGGGAATGAGATCGGTTTCACTGCGCCCAACGAGTGTCATTCCTGCGGAAGCAGGAATCCAGACAAGTTGACATACTACGAGTGTCATTCCTGCGGAAGCAGGAATCCAGATAAGTTAACGTAGAACAAGTTCTTAGCAACAGGATGCGGAGAGTTAAACGCAAGATGGTTTGTGTTCACCCCAGAGAAAACTTGAAAATTTGCATTCCGAGTGATGGATAATTTGCATCTGGAATGCAAATTATCAAGTTTTCTTAGTGCTTAGCATGAATTCCCACTCTTGGCACGTATAAGGCAATAATCGGTTTGGCTTTATCCGTTCCTGAGCGCCAAAAAGTTGTAGGTTACCAGGGTCACCAAACAAAGCAAGTCGATCAGACCACCCGTGGCTGACAGCAGGATAGTGGCGTGGAGCTTGATATCATAGACGACGACATGAGCAATTTGATCCCACGAAAATTCCATCAGTGACCCTTTCCCCCTTTGTTCTTCGTTTCCATCACCAAGCGTTTGTCCTGCTCGATGATCAGGGCAATCCCTTTGTAGACAACGCTGTCGGTGGAGGTCAGAACCATGTTGCTGCCGATTTCGACCTGTTGCTCAAGGCTATCGAGGGATGGTTGATAGACCTCAGTGTTCCGATTATCGATCTGACGCCCAATTCTGCGCCCTGCCAGGGTACAGCCGGCAAGTAACATCGACGCTGCAAGAACAAGGAGCAGCATCGACATGCACGGTTTGAAGGTCTGTAAAGATCGTTTCTCTCGTGTCATAAATCCCTGTCGCTCCCCGGATTCTATGGGTTTGCCATTCCTGCCACGGCGGCGATGAGTGCAATAAACATCAGCAAAGTCACTACCGCGGCAATATCCACCAGGCCGCCCAGCAGCATCAAGCCGGCGGTGGCGTTGCTGTTTGAATGAACCACAATCACCTTGTCGATGTCACGCCAATCAAATTCTTCAAGAACGGAATCAAAAAACTCTTTATCCAAGCTCAGCACCAGCCGTTCGTCCTGCACAAGAGTATAGATGACACCCTTGTAGAGATCGCCATCCTTAGTAGAAAGGTAGATATAGTTACCCGAATCAACGTACTGGTCAAGGCTGTCTAAAGGCGGTTCGGTGTACGTGGCATTCTTCTCATCGATCTCTTTACCAAGCGAACGTCCAACTGCGGTGCAACCGTTCAAAAGGAATAGCGCGAGGAGCACAACAACCAGAAGCGACAGAAGCTGTGCGGGATCTTTTCTTAGTCGAATGATCATCTTACAAAACTAGCAAATGGACTCATGCGGTACAAGCGAAATGGTAGCCTGGGAGCATGTATTCCATTTACTGGAGACAGCATCAGAGTGCTCCGGTCCTCTAGAGGAACCAGAAAACACCGAGAGGGTAAAAGATAAGGAAACTCAGTATGATCAAGGCTGTCAGGTCAGTTGCAACACCCAGGGTAACCAGGGCAATGGTTCCCCCGCTGGTCTTGATATCTTCAAATGATACCCGGTAGAGTTCATCCCAGTCAAAGACTCGTTGAATCGATGCCTTCCCGGGTGCACCCATTTGCAGAATCAGGTGATCGTTCTGGTGAATAGCTTCGACAAACCCGGTGTATTTCTTTGCATGGATGGTCCAGACATGGAGGGTATCTCCCGCCGCGACATGGTGATCCAGGCTGTCGAGCGGCAATGCAAGATCGGCGCTGTGTTTGTTATCCAGCTCTTTGCCGATCCCATAGTTGATCGCAGTACAGCCAGTGATCAGGGTAAGACAAAGCACACCCGTGAGCGCCAGGCAGATTAAAGCTGCGTACTTTGTGAGCATTATTCCATTCATACCATATAAACTAACTCCATCAAGAGGAAATGCGCAATGGTGGCAGGACGTGACGAACTAGTGCTCCCCAAACTCTGAACTCGGCAAGCGGAAAGATCGTGCTCGCCCAGAATTCCGCCGGCACGCGTATCCACCCGGATATGGTGGACTTCAGCTACGAGGGCTACATGGAGCTGGAGATTGTGATGTGACTGTCTGGCCGGAATTCAGTCGGCGTATACATGCCCCATACAAACCTTACAAAACCGGGGCTCTTCCCGATGCAATGAAGATCGGCGGAAATGCAGCCCAGTGCCATTTACTGCACCCCAGTACTGACAGGACCTTGCGCGGATCCCCTGCGCTCGCACCCCGGGAATCGCTCCTGTTTTTCCTTGAACATGCTGAATCTCCCTTCTATCCTGTCTGAAAGCAACTGGTTATACTGATTCATGGAAGGTCTGTCTCATTAGAGCCGTTCACGGAGTAGATCCCCGTCCCCGAAAAATCCATTCGAGGGCAGGCGCTACGCGGGGAGAACATCATGGGACATTGCTTTCGAGAAACCGAAAAAACGCATGGGAGGAACTATGCTTGTTACTGATCTTTTACTCGCGTTTTTCATAGCCCTGGTGTTGGCGGGGATCTTTTCCGCCGGGTTCGGCCATCGCTGGCCCGGCTATCCTGCCGTCTGGCCATCGGCATTCTTTTTCTTCCTGCTCCTGTTCGTTGCCGTCTGGGCGGGCGGGATCTGGGCGTCGCCTTACGGTCCCATGATCGGAAGCGTGGCCTGGCTGCCGTTTCTCATCGTGGGTGTCGCAATCGCCCTGCTGCTGGCTGCGGTTCTCCCCCGGGGAGGTCCCGCGGAAACCGCCGGAGCGACAGCAGCCACGCTGAGTGTGTTCTTCTGGCTGTTCCTCGTCGTCGGAGCGATTGCCATTATCGTCGGATACATCGTTTAGTTGAACGAATTGCGATTGAAGCCCTCTCAACGGCCAATCACGGAGCCTCCTGGATTCCTGCTTTCGCAGGAATGACAACAGGGAGGCAGTTTTGAGACAGGGTATGTTGAGCAGGTAACCATTGAGCAGTGAGCAGTGAGCAGTGAACAGTGAACAGTGAGCAGTGAACAGTGAACAGTGAACAGTGAACAGTGAACAGTGAACAGTGAACAGTGAGCAGTGAGCAGTGAGCAGTGAACTGTTAACAGTGAACAACGAACAGTTAACAAGAAAAGGATCGTGAAACCCATGGAACGAGAATCGTACTTCAGTGAGAAGGAAACCCTGCTGCGCAAGTGGGAGGGTGAGCTGGAAAAACTCTCCGCGAAAAAAGACGTCGTAAAAGCGGAGTCAAAGATCCAAGTCAACCAACGGTTGCTGGACTTGCAGACGCTGGTGAAGCAACTGCATGGCGACCTCGCGAGCCTGAAGGACGCCACCGGCGACAAGTTCGAAAAGGCCAAAGGCGCGTTCGAGCTGAAAATCGCCGACACCAGCAACAAGATCAACGACCATGTACAGAAACTGCGCTGAACAGAGAAAGGAGTGATTCCATGTCGAACCAGGACTTTATTGATAAGCAACAGGTTTTGTTGGACAAGTGGGAAGCCCAGCTTCAGAAGCTGGAGGCGAACAAGGAAGTGATGAAAGCCGAGACCAAGTTGCAACTTGCCGACTCCATCGATTCCCTGCGAGGGCTGATGGAAGAGGTCAAATCGGACCTTGCCGCGCTGAAAGAAGCGTCCGAGGACAAAGCCGATGAGCTGCGTGAGAAGCTGGAAACCAAGGCGACCGAGCTCGGCCGGCAGTTGGATCTGGAACTCGAACACAAGCGCATGTAACACGGCTTGGCATCCGGCGTGACAGCACCGCCCCTCGCTTCTTGTGAGGGGTGGTTTTTCTCTCCCGACTTGCCTTCTGGCGATTACAGCAAGTTTCAAGTTCATCATTCATAGCAATCGGCTGGTGTCGGCAACCATGCGCACACGGCAAATCGGGCCATGCGAGCTGTGGGGTGGTTTTCTCGTTCCCGACTTGCCTTCTGGCGATTACAGCGAGTTCCCAGTTCATCAGCTTACTGCTGGATCGCCTGCGCAGTCTCTTCGCCGGCGATCTTCGAGAAGATCTGGATGTACGCATGTGCCGTCATGCCGATGACATCTTCCGGCAGTTTCGGCCCCGGCGGGGTCTTGTCCCAGCCGCTCTCTTCGAGGAAGTTGCGCACGATCTGCTTGTCGAAGCTGGGCGGTTCCTGCCCGGCCTGCACCTGCTCGGCCGGCCAGAAACGGCTGGAGTCAGGCGTCAGAACTTCATCAATAAGAACGATCTCGCCGTCCAGCATACCGAACTCAAACTTGGTGTCGGCGATGATGATGCCTTTGTCGAAGGCGTACTCGGCGGCTTCGCTGTATATCTTCAGGGACAGCTCTTCCAGCTTCCCGGCGTTCTCGACGCCAATGATGTTGCCCGCTTCCTCCACCGAGATGTTCTCGTCATGGCCTTCGGTGGCCTTGGTCGAAGGGGTGAACAGGGGTTCGGGGAGTTTCTCCGCCTTCTGCATGCCTTCGGGCAGCTTGTGGCCGCACACCGCACCGGTCCTGGTGTAATCCTTGAAGCCGGATCCGGCCAGGTAGCCGCGCACGATGCACTCCACCGGGAAGACCTCGGCCTTTTTCATCAGCACACTGCGCCCGGTGAGGTCCAGCTTCATCTCATCCGACAGGTCGTTGAGCTGCGGAATGGCCCCGGCGGTGCTCTCCACCAGGGCGTTCTTCACGGTTTCGGAGAAGAATCCGAACCAGAACAGGCTCATCAGGTTGAGTACTTTGCCCTTGTAGGGAATCGGGTCGGGCAGGATGACGTCGAAGGCGCTGAGCCGGTCTGTGGTGACGATCAGCAGGGTTTCCGGGTCCACCTCGAACATCTCGCGCACTTTACCCGAGCTGATTTTCTTGAGCGGCAGATCCAGGGAATGAAGCGTGGTTGTCATGGTTTCCTCGCAGTTCTCGTGTCGGTTGTGTTGGTTGTTTGTCGCCCGGAAAGTACACGCTTGCCCCTCCCGCCGCAAGGTATGGCGTGCTCCCTGCAGATTCTCTTGAGCAGCCTGTTCTGTTTCGAGTCCCTGGCGTCGTTGTATGTGCTGATTCTCGAAAGAAATATCCCGCCGTGTCACCCCCGCGCAGCAGATTATCGCAAAATGGTGGTCGCTCACATTCCAGCGTAGAGCCTGCCCTCGGATGCTTTAATCGGGGGCGGGGATCCAGGCAAGGTGCAAGAAGATAACATGTTGGCAATTCAGAACCGGAATAGTGTTCAATGCCGGGTTTTCCTGGTTAAGATATTGTAGTATATAGACATGTCAGGATTCACGGCTGCCCCACACTGCGGGCCTACCGCAAGCTTGCTTCGCTACGGTTCGCGGGAATGAGATTCATTGGCCATTTCAATACAGTCCGGCAGGCGGGGTCTTCTCCGGTTCCAGTTCTATTGCCAGTTCAGATCAAGTGGACTCGTTGACTTGAAACCCGACAGTGAACTGTCGGGCCAAACACCTGCTGATTCAACACTCAAACTCGATCTGATCTGGCACTGACGAGACACAACTGTCAAGCATCTGCCTATCCCGTCTTGCTCTCACGTTTTAACCGCAGACCTATCCGGCGTGATCCATCGCTGTCTGTGATTTCAAAGCGCCTGTTTCGTGAAATATACGGGCGAGTGTTCTGCGTCAATGACAGATTATTATGTTACTTGCCCAGGATAGCCCTGTTCATTTCCGCTATTTCCATAGATCCGTCTTCCGGCATGTTTTCCTGGATCCGGTTGACCAAAGAGATCGCTCCGGTGGCGCCATCGATCTCGCACACCACCCAGTAGTTCCCTGTCCCGATTTCCGGCGCGATCACGGTATGCAGCAGTCCGGAATTGTCATACACCTGCACCTGCGCCTCGCTTCCGGCCAGTGTCCCCGCGCCGCTGTGCATCTTCACGAAACAGGTGTAGGTTCCGGCACAGGAACGGTAGATCGTTATGGTCTCCGGCCCGTACCCGTTGGTGTCGTCACGGTTGAGCACCGCCCAGGGCGCTCGCAGGGAGTCCCCGGGGTTAATATGGAACACGGTATACCGTGCGCCCTCGATAGAGGGCGTCAGCAGGTAACTGTCCAGATCCTGCGGTTGCGACTCCCAGCTCAAGACGAACCGGTAGTCGCCATTCCCATCAAGCTGCGGTGTGAGGGGGAAATTCACTTCATATGTCGCGCCGGGCGAGACAAACGCCCACCGTGTGGATTCATAGAACCCGTCCATGGTCGCGGTGAGCTGAACAAAGCCGCCATCGACCCCGAACAGGTATTCGCCGTTTTCATCGGACGTCGTGCTCGATCCATCGCTCGCGAGAATGGTAGCCGTCTGTACATACTCCCCGGTTTGGGAATGGATGATGCGACCCCGAACATCTCCAATGCCCACCTGGCTTTCGTACAAACCGAGGTGAACTTCTTCGGCTGCTCCGTCCAGGAGGGTGAATTCTCCGCTGACCCGCGGATCAAACCCGGTGGAGGTCGCGGTAATCGTGTACGTCCCCGCCGGCAGGCTGGACAGCGCGAACCGTCCCTGGGCGTTGCTGGTAGCGGTGGCGACGGGTGGATCGGTGGTGATCGTAGCTCCGCCGATTGGCGTGGGTTCGGGACGAGCCAGTTCATCATAGACGTACCCGGTGATGGTTCCCTCACCGGCAGGCTCAGGTTCCAAGGTGAAATCGAGGGTCGTCCATTCGTCCGCGTGGACAATGGCGGTGCGGGTTACGGAATAATAGCCGTCAAGCAGGGCAGTGATAGTGTGCGCGCCGACATCCAGGTCGGCGAACTCATACGCGCCGTCGTTGAGAGTGCTGACTTCAGTAGTAACACGCCGGTTGAGCATCCGGACATCCGGGAGGGGCAGCCCGGTTTCCACATCCTCCACTTCCCCTTGTACGCCCCCGGTTCCCGGGGGCGGCAGGGGTTCATCTTCCTCGCACGCTGACCACAACAGGAGCCCGCCCAGCATTGCCAGCAGGCTCCATCCCGGCGCCCTTCCCTTCATTCCTGACCTCAGCCTGTTTTTTGCACTCGTGGTCCGTCGCACATGCTATACAACGATATCTGCTCCAGGTAGCCTGTCGTGAGTAGCGGGACTTCTTGTGGCCCACACAATGGACCTCACCTGGTGTTGCTCTCAGTGACGGTCAATCGCTGCCCGGGGCAAAGCCCGCAGAACGACTCGATGCAGGCGAATTGCTCCATTAGTATACCCGCATCCCGGACAGCGTGTCAATACAGGCTTTGCCTCACGCAAAAAAACGATAGTGTGCTTGCTCGCCGGCAGTTCGTACTCGATCCCGGCCACACTCGCACGGCCTCCTCAACTGGGCGGGATCCTGGAGGGATAAGGCTCCTTATCGCTGGTATAATGGCGTTGCCGCAGAGTGGCGATAGCGGCAAGGAATGTGAGCAGAGCGATCACGCCACCGGTCAGGAAGGGTGATTCCGGCCCCAGCAGGTCAAACAGGACTCCCCCCAGCACCGGCCCAAGGATACGCGCCAGGCTGGCGACGGATTGGAAGATGCCGAGCATGCGGCCCTGGTGTGCGCTGGGGGCGGCGATGGAAGCCAGGCTTGCCAGCGTGGGCGTGGCAAGCGCGAAGCCCATTGCATCGACAATACCGCCGACAATCAGCAACGGCAAACTGTCCTGTAAGCCGATAATCAACAGGCCGCTTCCCAGGAACACCAGGCCTGCTTTGACGACGAGGGTCTGCCCGAACCGTTTGGTCAGAGGCCCGATGAGGATACCCTGAAACGTAGCGGACACGATGCCCACCATTCCCAGGAAGAGACCGTTTTCCTGCACATCCCAGCCGCGGGTGTGAACAGTGAACAGGACAAACATCCCATGCAAGATTGACTGGGAAAGCACGTGGAAGAAGTTCAGCATGGTGGCGGTGAGCACCGGTTTCGGCAGCTTGATTTTCAGCAGACTGCGCGAAGCCTGCCGTTCGGCGTGGCTGCGGGGTTCCTTCAGCATCACCAGGGCGAACAGAAACGTGATTCCGGTGAACCCCGCCGCGGCAAACGCGGGCAGGCGCTGATCGATCGGCGCCAGAATGCCGGCGATGGCCGGCCCCAGGGTAAAACCGACGCCAAACGCGGCGCCGAACAGCCCCATACCTTTGGAACGCTTATCCAATGGGGTAACGTCAGCGACATACGCCTGCGCGACCGTGATATCCGCGCCGCCCAGGCCCGCCATGATCCGGCTGACGAAGAGCAGAACGAGATTGTCGGCAAAGCCGAACAGGATGTAAGATGCGGTAGTGAGTAGTAACGCGCCAAGCATTACCGGCCGGCGTCCGAATCGGTCCGACAACCGGCCGGCGATCGGGGCGAAGATGAACTGCATCAGGGAATAGCTCATCATCAACATGCCGACCGTGAACCCCGAGGCCCCGTACTGCTCGGCATACACCGGCAGCAGCGGAATCACGATCCCGAATCCCACCAGGGCAATAAAAACCGTGGCAAGGATGATGATGAGCGGCGAGTGCTTCATGGCTCCCTGTTCTGCTCGTTTGAGGTCCGGGTAAGGTAGGAAAGATAGGGGAGAAATGAAAACAATCAATCCGTCTGGAAGGATCAGAACCTGTTGGATCATCCGTTCCGAAGCGTAATGACCCTCAACACTCATCGGGAACAGCATCCGCCTCCCTCCCGGCTCTTGTGAGGCGGTTCCATGACGGGTACTTTCTTGCATTACGGAGGAGCCGATTCACTCAACGATCCATCCAATCGTTTACTACGTGGGAGGATACACTGCTGATGCCAAGACAGATCCTAATCGGTCTGGCGGTTCTGCTGATTGCGGGACTCTGCCGGGCCCAGGAGGCTCCGGAAGCCCCCGAGCCCATCAAGCTCAATCCGGAGCTGCTCGATGTCCGGGAACATACCCTGGACAACGGGCTGCGTGTACTGATGCTGGAGGACCGTTCCACCCCCATCGTCAGCTACAAAGTGTTTTATCATGTGGGCAGCAAGGACGAGCAGCCGGGCATGACCGGCATGGCCCACATGTTCGAGCACATGATGTTCCGCGGCTCAAAAAAGTACGGCCCGGAAGAACACAGCAACCTGGTGAAGCGCCACGGCGGCTATTGCAACGCCAACACCTCGTGGGACCGTACCCAGTACTACGAGAACATCCCGTCCGACCAGCTCGAGCTGGTGGTGCACCTGGAGGCGGAGCGTTCCGTCAACCTGCTCCTCAACGAGGAGACCTTCGGCCCCGAGCACACGGTCGTGCAGGAAGAGCGCCTGATGCGGGTGGACAACGACCTGTTCGGCTCCGCGTTCGAGCAGTTGATCTGCAACTCCTACCTGGCGCACCCCTATTCCTGGCCGGTCATCGGCTGGATGAGCGACATCAAGTCTTACGACCTGGAGCGGATGGAGAGATTTTACCGGACCTTCTACGCCCCGAATAACACGACCATCGTGCTGGCCGGTGACTTCGATTCCGACAAAGCCGTCAAGCTCATCGAGAGCTACTACGGCAAGCTGGAGGCGCAGCCTCAGCCGCCGCAGGTGATCACCCGGGAACCGCCGCAACGCGGGGAACGTCGCATCAGCTACCACCGCCCGGCGCAGCTTCCCATCCTGTTGGCGTCGTACCACATTCCCGCGACCACCCACAAGGACATGGCGGCGCTGGAAATCGCGCAGAAGATCCTGTCCGACGGGCAATCGTCGCGCATCTACAAGTATTGCGTCTACGAACAGCAGATCGCCCCGTTCGCCGGCGGCCAGATGATCGCTCTGAAGGATCCGGGCCTGTTTATCACCTATATCGGCGTGATTCCCGGACGCGAGATCGAAGAAGCGGAAGCGGCGCTGTTCGGCGTGATCGACTCGCTTGCCGCCAATGGTCCCACGGAATACGAGATGCAGAAGGCCCGCAACCAGTTGGAAGCGGATTTCGTGTTCAGCTTGCAAACTGTAAGCGGCAAGGCCGGCCAGATCGGCGAAACCGTAATCACCAACGACGGCGACTGGCGGGCGTTCACCGAACGGCTGGAAGAGTATGCCGAAGTGACAGCGGAAGATGTGCGGCGGGTTGTGGCCAAGTACCTGTCGCCGTTGAACCGTACTGTGGTCACGGTCGTGCCCGACAACGAAGCGGAGCCGGTGGATGTCAGTCAGATGGGAGGTGAAGAATGACACGGAAGATCATGCTGCTGGGACTGGCCGTCGGTTTGATGCTGACCGGATTCGGCCTTGCGACGGCTCAGGAAGATATGGACCTGGTCCCCGCCTACGAAGCGGAACAGAACATTGATTCCTCCCTCATGCCGTTGCCGGATGTAACGAAAAAGACCCTGAAAAACGGCCTGACCATTTACTACCTCCCCTCCGATGAGCTACCGGTGGTGTCGGTTCAGCTCAGCATGCCGGGCGCGGGCCTCTATTGCCCCCTGGACAAGGCGGGGCTGGTAGACTTCATGAGCGGGCTGGTGGACATGGGCACCGAAACCCGCAACGCCCAGGACATCGCGGGCGCGATGGACTTCATCGGCGGTACGCTCTGGACCAACTCGGGCTACAACGCCTGCGGCGTTGGTATCAACGTCCTGAAACGTGACCTGGAGACCGGCCTCGAAATCATGAGCGACGTGGTGATGAACGCCACGTTCCCTCAGGAAGAGATCGAGCGCCAGCGCCAGCAGTGGATGAGCGGGCTTATGATGGAGAAGGACGAGCCCGGCCAGATCGCGGATAAGGCCTGGACCCGGTTTGTCTACGGCCCTCAGCACCCTTACGGCCTCCCGCAGAACGGCGCCCGGGCCAGTGTGCAGAGCTTCACCCGTGATGACATGGTGGAGATGTACGGCATGCTGTTCACCCCGAAAAACGCGGTGATGGTGGTGGCGGGCGACATCGAGCCGAAAAAAGCCCACAAGCAGATCAAGAAATTCTTCGGCGACTGGAACGGCCCGGAGCTGCCCGCACCCATGTTCGACGATCCGGCGGAGAAACCCGGCGGGAAAATCCTGGTGGTGGACAAACCCGACGCCGTACAGACCCAGATCCGCATGGGCTACATCCTGGCGCCGAAAAACCTGAACCACGAAGACTACTACGCGTTCAACCTGATGAACTACCTGTTCGGCGGGGGCGGCTTCTCCAGTCACCTGATGCTGAAGGTGCGCAACGAGCTGGGCCTCACCTACGGTGCCTATTCCTACCTGGACAGCCGCCGTCAGAAGGGCGCGTACACCATCGAAACCTACACCGGCACCGAAAACACCGGTACGATGCTCGATGAGGTCTTTGGCGTGATCGACAACGTCATGGCGGAAGGCTTCACCGAGGAGGAACTGAACGACGCGAAAGCGTACATCATCGGCACGTACGTCATGGGCTTCGAGACCCCGCGCCAGGTGGGCGGCAAGTTCATCAACGCCCTGCTGTTCGACCTGGGCGACCCGGAAGACTACATCATCAACTACCGGAAACGGTACAACGACGTGACGCTGGACGATGTGCAGGCCGCCGCGGAGAAGTACCTGCAGCCCGACAACATCCGGATCACGCTGGTGGGTGTGGCCGACGAGATCGTACCGATGGTGGAGAAGTTCGGCGAAGTGCAGCGGATCTCCCTCGACGAGTACGAGACGTTCTAAACGCTCCTGCAAAAATCCTAAACAGGATGTGAAGGATGTTAAGGATAGCAAGGATGATGGACCAAGTGGGATGACTTCATTTACAACTGAGTGAGGAAGTTGAAGCACACTCTTGCTTTTATTGCCCCGCCGGCATCCCCCGACTTGATCGGGGACCGGCGGGGTTTACTCTTGTTCGAGTGCGCGAGTTTAACGCCGATATCAACCTGAGCAATCCAGCAACACGCCCTCATTGTGTTTTCCCCGCCCAATCCCTACCTTGCGCGCAACTCGACAGGAGACCAACAGGTACAGCCATGACGGATAAACCCATACGCACCGGCGTGATCGGCGTGGGCCGGCTGGGCGGCTTTCACGCTCAAAAACACGCGCAGGATGAACTCGCCACTTTAGTGGGTGTGTACGACACCGACGAAGCCCAGGCGAAAAAGATCGCCAAAGCGAACAACTGCCGGGCGTTCGCCACGCTGGAGGAACTGCTCGCGGAGGTGGACGCGGTCAGTGTGGCCGCTCCCACCACTCTGCATCATCACATCGGCATGCTGGTGCTCGACGCCGGCATCCATCTGCTGATGGAGAAGCCCATCACCGCCACCTCCACCGAGGCGCGCGAGCTGGTCGAGCTGGCGGAAAAGAAACACCTGGTCCTGCAGGTGGGGCACATCGAACGCTTCAACCCGGGTGTGACCGCGCTGCGCGGCGTCGATGTGAAACCGAAGTTCGTGGAAGCCCACCGCCTGGCCCCGTATTCCGCACGCGGCGCCGATGTCAGTGTGGTGCACGACCTGATGATCCACGATGTGGACGTGCTGCTGCACTGGATGGGCAGCGAGGTCGAGCGTGTGGACGCCTCCGGGGTGCCGTTGATCACGAAGGAGCCGGACATCGCCAACGCCCGCATTACGTTCTCGGGCCGCCGCGTGGCCAACCTGACCGCCAGCCGTATCTCCATGAAGCGCATGCGGAAGTTCCGTATCTTCCAGGAAGACGCCTACATCGCGGTGGATTTCGACAAGAAACGCGCCGAAATAATCCGTCGAGTGCCGAAAGGCACCCCCAAGTCGCTGCCCATTCCCGGCGCGGACGACAAGGATCTGCGGGTGACGGTGAAAAAAACCCGGGCAAAGAAGAACGAGGACGCCCTGGCCAAAGAGGTCAACGCGTTCCTGACGGCTGTTCGCGACGACGCGCCGCCGCTGGTCAGCGGGCGAGCCGGCATGAAAGCGCTGGAAGTGGTGGAAGAAATCGCTCGCCAATGCAGCGTAGAAGAGTCCTGACGCTTGTTCACGACATCCGCTGGATGTACTTTTAGCCTGGATATTTCACGAAACAGGGGGCATGGCCCGGTTTGCTGGGCTCGAGGGGACCGTCTATAGTGATGCTCGCAAATAATGTCCCATGAGGTCATCCCCAGCGAAGGCGGGGATCTCCTCCGTTTCCAACGCGAACGAGACAATACTTTCAAGACTCACTATAGGGCCTGTTGCACGAATTCTGATGTCTCTCATTCCAGCGAAGGCTGGA
>CAZYOC010000118.1:0-13236 GCA_964648415.1 uncultured bacterium
ACAGCCGTGAATCCAGAACAAACAAGTACTTAAGAATCTTAGTATGTTCGATTCTTTGCAAGAACCACTCTAATAATACTGCATGGCCCGATTTGCTGTTCGCTACTGTGGGACACTACGGGTGTGTCGGCAATGCATGACAAGGGGTTCCTGCTGGTGTGACGGGGATGAGCAAGTCGGGAAGAGGGGGTGCGAGCTGGTGACCGTCCCGACTTGCCTTACAACCTGCTGTTGTACGCCACCGCCTCGTGCATTGAGAGCGCTGAATAGTTTATGTCGTTTGAAGCTTGGCAAATCGGGCCATGCCCACTTTTTCACGCACTATAAGTTCCCTGTTAGACCGGCACCACATTGCTGCTACCCAGAAAATTGGTACAGCTACCTTTTCCGCTTTATACTCTCAACCATCATCACTGAAATGAATGTTATTATCAGTTATCACCTTCAACACTGCGTCCACCTGCGAAAAAGTGTAGCAGTCCCATTTTCTGGCGGCATGGCCCGATTTGCTGTTCGCTACTGTGGGACACTACGGGTGTGTCGGCAATGCATGACAAGGGGTTCCTGCTGGTGTGACGGGGATGAGCAAGTCGGGAAGAGGGGGTGCGAGCTGGTGACCGTCCCGACTTGCCTTACAACCTGCTGTTGTACGCCACCGCCTCGTGCATTGAGAGCGCTGAATAGTTTATGTCGTTTGAAGCTTGGCAAATCGGGCCATGCCGGTAAGAAAGGATTGATATAGGAAGAGGGGTGATACGATCATGTGACCCTCCCGACTTGCCTTACAACCTGCTGATGTACGCCACCGCCTCGTGCATTGAGAGCGCTGAATAGTTCATTGGTTTGAAGCTCGGCAAATCGGGCCATGCCGGTCGCTTTTCTCCTCGATGGGTTTCTATAATTCAGATGCGCGAAGATAGCGCCAAGGGAAAAGGAGCGCGCCACATGCTTTCCACCACACAGCGGGAACGAAGTATACCCTTTGTCGCAGCAGCGTTTGCGGCGGGGTTTGTCGGCGTGCTGTGGATCGTGACGACTTCGCGGGGAGTTCCCTGGCTGCTGACGCTGGACGACGGCTACATCCACGCCCGTCTGGCGCAGAACCTGGCCGACACGGGTACGCTGGGCCTCAACCCGGGCGAGGGCGGCGGCGGGTCGAGCTCGCTGCTGTGGACGGTGCTGCTGACCCTGTTCGCCAAGCTCGGCCTCGCGGCGGACCGCGCGGCCTGGGTGTGTTCCACGGGAGGCTGGCTGCTGGCGGTATGGGCCGGGGCGCGCTGGTATGGCCGGCAGCTCGCCGGTGTGTTCTTGTGGATCGGCGCGCTCGCGCTGGCGTTGTCCGGGCAACTGGCGGCGTTGTCGCAGACCGGCATGGAGACGCTGCTGACGGCGGCTTTCCTGTTCCTCGCGCTGGATGCGTTTCACCGTCGCAAGCTGCTGTTGACGTTGTTGTTCGCGTCGCTGGCGGCGTTGACCCGTGCGGAGACGGTGCTGCTTCCCTTCGCGATGGTGATCGCCTCTGCCTGGCGGGACCGCAACGGCGACGACAACACACCGGCCGCCACCGCGCCCAACCCTTCTCGCCGTGACTTGATCCTGTACGCCGTGGTTCCGCTGGGCGTAGCGCTGGCGGGGTATGGCTTGCTGACACTATTGGCCGGTACGCCGCCGCAAACCCTCGCCGCGCGTCGCTGGTTGGTCGACCTGCCGCCCCAGCCCTGGCAGGACCTCCCGCAAACCCTGTTGCACATGGTCCGCATGACCGGGATGATGTGGGAGCGTACAGTGAATTTCGTCGGCCCCGGTCACGGGTTCGGGTTGATCTGGGCGTTGCTGGCGCTGGGGTTGGGGGGGGCCGGCGCACTGAGGCTGCTCCGCAGCCGTGACGGTTTCGCCGCGGTGCTGTTCCTGGCCGCTCACCTGGGGTTCTACCTCGTTTTCCTGCCGCACACCGGGCACATGGGCCGGTACGTCTGGCCGGTATGGGTGCTGGGACCGGTGCTGGTGGTGGCGGGGCTGATGGAGCTGCGGGAACGTTTCCGTGAGGCCGTCTGGGCGCGGTATGCCGTCTTTGGCGTAACGCTGGCGATGGTGCTGGGTTTTTTCCCGCAAGGGTTCCGCTGGGTGGAGTATCACGTCGCCGCCATGAAGCACCTGAACACGACACACCTGGCGATGGCCGAAGCGGTGCGGGAGGAGGTTCCGCTCGATGAGGTCGTGGCGGCGTTTGATGTCGGTCTGCTGAGCTGGGCGGGCGGCCACCGGATTCTGGACATGGGCGGGCTGTGCGGACGTGAGGAGCTGAAGGCGCTGCAAGACTACCGCATGGGCGAGCTGATCCGCAAGCGGGGCGTGCGCTATGTGGTCCTGCCGGAGACTGAAGGCAGTGGGCGCTTCGTGTATGCGTACCGTTTGGGATTGCGGCCGCAGGCATTTGTTGAGCTGGAACGGGTCAGCCTGGGAAATCAGCGTTTTGTCCATATCCGCGCAACGGTGGTGGCGATGAAGGCGCTGGGGTTGTACCGGATGGATTAATCCCGAAGTATGTGAAGCACAAGCGAGACGCCAGCTACTCCCATTTGCCCCGGCAGCGATGACCCGTTTACACCTGGGACACCAGCGGCGTTCATCGTTGTGGGAGATCGGTAATCCTGTTACCAACGGCAAGCTGCCCGGGGCAAATCGCTACTTCACCAGTGTCAGCGATCTCACTATCGTCCATAGCTGCGTTGCATCCCTTTGAAATAACCCGGCCTTCAGGGATGCGCCTTGCTCTGAACGATTCATAGCTGGCGCAATGGACCACTACCCGCGTTCTTCACATGGGTGTCGAGGAAGGATTCCATGTTGCGGTAGAAGTCGAGACGGTTGTCCTGGTGCGCCAGGCCGTGCGCCTCTTCTTCGTAGACCAGGTATTCCACTTCGACGCCCTGATCGCGCGTCAACTTGACGAATTCATTGACATCCTCGATGGGGACCATCTGGTCCTTGCCGCCGTGAGCGATCAACAGGGGAACCTGGATGTTTTCCACATGGAACAGCGGGGACCGTGCTTTCAGGAAGGCGATGTCTTCACGGTCCTGCTGGGTGTAGTCGGCTTCGGCTTTGGGACGTCCTTTGCGGGGGCCGGAATCGTAACGCGGCAGGCGTCCAATCCGCTGGTCGTACAGGTAACGCGCGCCGGCGTAATAAGCCGGAATGGCTTCCAGGTAGGCCACCAGGTTGGGGGCGCCGACCACGGAGATGCCGCCGGCCCAGACCTCCGGGGCGAAGGTTACGCCGCTCAGCGCTGCGTAGCCGCCATAACTGCCGCCGTAGATCGCCACCCGGTCGGGATCGGCGACGCCTTGATCGATGGCCCAGTGGACACCGTCGACCAGGTCGGTCAACATGGCGCCTCCCCATTCGCGGTTGCCGGCGTTGATGAACTTCTTGCCGTAGCCGGACGATCCCCGGAAGTTGATCTGCAAACAGGCGTAGCCACGGTTGGCCAGCCATTGAGTTTCCGGGTGGTAGCCCCACTCGTCGCGTTTCCACGGGCCGCCGTGAACATTGACCACCATCGGCGCGGGCTCGTTGGTATCCAGGGGACGTGTCAGGTAGCCGTGGATGGTCAACCCGTCTCGCGCCTGGAAGGAAATCGGCTCCATGGGGGCGAGGGGGACATCGGCCAGCTCGGGACGGTAATCGAAGAGGAATTTCAGCTCCATGTCGTCCTGGTTGTACAGGTAGAAGCTGCCCGGGCCGGTGTCCTGGCGGTACATGACCACCCACCAGTTCCCCGCCCAGAGACGGTCTGGGATGTACAGGTCGCCCTCATGCGCATTGCGAAGCATTTCTAAATCATCGGCGATGGAAGAGTCCAGTAAGGTCCATTCCAACCGTGCGCGCTGGTAGCCGACCGCCTGCACGGTATGCGTTTTCCAGTCGATCAGGTAGCGGCTGATGTCGTAGTGTGGATCATAGGCCAGCACGTTGGTTTCGCCGGTCTCCGGGTAATAGGTGACCAGCGCGCCGGTGTTCCGGCCCCGGCTGTCCAGCAGGTACAATCCCCTGTTGTCGGGCGTGACCACCAACACGCCGGAATTGAGCACATCTTCCGGCTCCCATTCGATGACCTTCTTAAAGGGAGCATCGGCGCCCGTGCGCCACCACAGGGCTTCGCCGCCGGAGGCAGTCAGTTGTACGAACCCGCGCACCGTGAAATCCCAGTCGGAAATCCACTTGTACACGCGTTCGTCGCCCTCCTGGATCAATGTGGTCTCGAGGGTGCGTGTGTTGATCCGGTACACGTCCCGGGCGACCGGGTCTCGCAGGTTCATGCTGACCATGACATCGTCGGGGTGTTCACGGCTGGTTTCGATCACACGCACCTTGACCATGTGGTCGACATCGGCCTCAAGCGGGGCGACCTTGCGGCTCTCGGCGGTCTCCACATCCACGACATACAGGGACCAGACGCTTGTCTCCGGGTCATCGAAATAATACAACACCTGTTCGTCGTTGGGCATCCAGTAGTAGTACTGAACTCCGGGTGCGGGACGGCTGGTGAGAGGTTTGTCCACGCTGCCGTCGATGGTCTTGAACCACAAGTTCATCGCGCCTTCGTGGGGAGCCAGGTAGAGGTATTGGGGTTTTTCGTATCCCAGGCGGGGGGCTTCGCTCCTGGGATCGCCGAAGAAGGTTTCGAGCGGGATCTGTTCCGCGCCACGGTTCCGGCAGCCGGCCAGCAGCGCCACGCCAGCCACGACCGCCCCCAGAACCACCAGGACAGCCCACCGTACAACCTTCTTCTGTTCGCCCGCGCCCACGCGAAGCCCTCTCTTTTGAAGACACTCCAACACTGGTGGATCGTTTCACATGGATTGATGGGTTCAGAGCAAGACGCATCCCTGAAGGCATAGCGGGTTATTTCGAAGGGACGCAACGCATCTCTGGACGATAAGGCGCGCTCCCTTCGGGCTTGTCACGGGGCGGTTGCCTGCGGCGATAATTTCGCTTGAAGTAACCCGTTGCACCTGCGCGAAACCGCCTGGCATCCAACTCGCCTGTGACAAGCAGAACAACTCAATCCATGTGAAACGATCCACTAACAATATGCAAAAACGATTCCAGCCGGGCAACTGTCCGCTACTCATTTGAACCTGTTGACTCTACATAAGTTATTCGTATCCCAGGTGTGTGGTCCGGTGTGACACTTGTTTCAGTTTGCTACTCCACTTCGCTGCACTTGTGCAGAGATACAACAACCACAGGGGTGGTGAACACATGGGGTTGGGCTGGCGAAGAGCACATTAAAGGCTTGTTATACCAAGAGGTTGTATTGTGGGATTCAGAATTGGCATGGCCGTTGCAATCTCGTTGGCCAGAACGCGAACAAACGCAACACCAACAGAGGAAAGAGCCATGAAGAGCCGGATTGCAACCCTGATCGCCATCGCCCTGATCGCCATCACAGGCGCAGCGTTTGGCCAGACCCAAGCGGTCAACGTTTCCGAATTCAACGCCGACTACACCGCCCCTGTACTGACCAGCCAGGTCGACGCTGAGCGTGTGTTCTACGCGCCGCATCGCGAGGTGGAAGGCTATGTCACCGTGGAGATGCTGGTGGACGAGACCGGTGATGTGGGAAAAGTGCGGGTGACGTATCGCACCAGCCGCCTGGCGGTGGCCAATGCCGTGGACGCCGCGGAACAGTGGGAGTTTGAGCCCGCGACCCTCGACGGCCGACCTGTGAAAGCCTGGGTCTCTTACAACGTCGCCTTCGGGCCGGACCTGGAAAACTACGAAGATACGCAGTTCGCCCAGAAGATCGAGCTGAACGATGATACCGTAGCACTGCTGAAGTAAGCTCGATCGATTGCCATAGATCAGGGGCTGTCGTCCAACGTGACGGCAGCCCCTTGGTTTTCTTCTGAACCCTGAGTGGTTGTTCCCTGTTTTGATACAGTCTGCTACTCTCACAGGTGGCATGGCCCGGTTTGCTGTGCGCTTCAGGGCGGTTTGAAATCATAATCAGCGATGGATAACGCCGGATGGATCTGCGGTGAACGTAGCAGAGCAAGCCGGGATAGATGGATGCTTGAAAATCATGTCTCGTTCGAGCTTGAACCGGAGGAGATCCCCGCCTGCGCTGGGGATGACATTGTTGGGCGCTGGGGATGACATTATGGGATTTCTTCCAAGCATCCGATAGATGCTTCAGACTTGCTCATCACGGGATGGTTAGAAAGCCAGCATTCGTGTGCATTGTGTCCAGCGGTTGACGTGAAAGGCGCCGCGGCGGGCGTAGCGGGCTGTGCAGAGGAGCGAGCTTACTGTGTCGCTAAGAATGCCTCTGGTGTCATTCCTGCGAAGGCAGGAACCGAAACGAAGCGCAGCTTGCGGTGTCCCGTAGTTTGGGGCAGACGTGAATCCAGTAAGCGGATATCTATTGAATGGTAACGATGCAAAAAGAACGAAAAAGGAATGCCTTTACAGGTGTAACGAGGGGCTACAGATCAATGGTCAGCCCTTCATAGGAGAGCATGATTTCCATGTCGATATTGGGGAAGCTCTTGTTTTTCTCCTCGCGCGCCCGCAGCAGCAACTCTTCAATGAACCCATCGGCGTAATTCGGCTCATGATGGAACAGGGCCAGCCGCTTGACATTCGCCAGCGCGGCGATATACACACCCATAATCGAGGACGAATGCCCCCAGTCCTCCTTGATCAGGCTCTCCTCGAGGGTATACTGCGAATCGAACACGAGCAGATCGGCGTCCTGGAAGAAGTCGATGGCTCGCTCCTTGGAGTGCGCCGCCCCGCGTTTGTACTCGCTGTCCGAGGCGAACACCATGGCCTTGCCGTCATGCTCGATCCGGTAGCCATAGCAGTTGCCCGGGTGGTTCAGTTCATGGATGGAGAATGTGCCGCCGCCGGGCAGCTCGTATTGCTTGCCCTCGACAATGGTGTGAAACTCGAATTCCGCCGGGTAGATATCAAAGGGGACGGGGAAATACTCCGGCGCCTGCTGCCCACGGAAGCGTTCCTCGATGTCCGGGTGTCCCGCGTATACAGAGATCCGGTTCCTCTGGAAGACGGGCGCGAAGAACATCATGCCCTGGATATGATCGTAATGGGTGTGGGTCATCAGGAGGTGAAGATGGCCCTTCCCCTTGCCGCAGGGGCCTGTCATAAGTTCACGGCCAAGCGCACGGATGCCGGTGCCGGCGTCGATAATCACCGTGGCCCCGGGCCACTCCACGCTGAGGCAGGTGGTGTTGCCGCCCACGGTACCCAGCTGAAAGCGGTCATACTTCTTCCTGAGATACGCCTCTGCGGCGTCCGGATCCGAGATGCCGGCTTGCACGACATCCCTGGCGATGGTTATCACCTTGGACTCGATCTCCTCAGGGCTGAGCGGTGTGGGTACGCTCCCTCGGACTCCCCAGAACCGAACCTGCATCAGCTGGTTATCCCCATGTCAAGCCATCAGAAGATGGAACTCACAACTGTTCTGAAAAATACGATAATGAAGTTAGGTTGTCCATGAGATAATTTACGTGAGCTGCATCACCAGACAAAAATCCCACATCTATCGAATGATGACAAATTTCCCGGTTTCGAGCTTCCCCTCGTTTTCGGGGGTTTTGTCCTCCACGCTGAAGATGTACAATCCGGAAACCACCTGCTGCCGGTTACGGCTGTTCAAGTCCCAGCTCTCGGCGTAGTCAAGGTTTTCAGTTGAATTCTGGTCCCCGGCAACATTGTGAGCAATCAGTTGCACCAAGTCGCCAGCTACAGTATATATCCGTATATAGCACTGTTTCGGCAGGTTGTAGAAATAGATTCTCCGGTCAAGCTGTGGGAAGAAATCCACTGTGCCGTCATCACGGTTTTCCCACGCCAGGCCATCCCCATGCACAACCGTGTAATCCTGATCGGCGCGGTAAGGATTGGGCACGACTCCCGGCTTGCGATCCGGCATTCCGGAGGGCGCCACGAACAGAGCATTCGCGCTCCTGGAGCTTTCCAGCGAGGGAGTGCCGGACTGAGGATCGCCATAATCGTAGGTCGTGACCGCATACCAGCGAGGCATCATCGGGTGGGCTTTGGTCAAACGGTACTCGTACCGCTGCTCCGCCTCGTTCCAGATATCATCAAAGCCCACATTCGGCCCCACCGGCTGCAAATGCCCCCAGACACCGTCAATCAAGCTGTCCTCGGACAAGGTTGATATGTCCTCGAACGGCGCCGTCAGCAGACTGTCACGGTCCGTATAGTACGCGTAGTCGACCCGGTCGAATTCCGCCAGGAAGCTGTAGTCAGCCTCCAACCCCGTGGCGGAAGTATACACACGGTAGCCCTCGAAATCCTGCAACTGGCTGAACGGGTCCCGGTATTCCGGGTCTTCGCTGGGGAAAGGGGTCCAGGTCAACAGGACATCATCAAAAGTCGTCGTCTTCTGCAGGTCCGGGGTGGGGGGCGGCGGCGGACCCTGGAAGTCCGGCTCCCCGTCCCCATGATCCAGCATGCCGTTCAGCGATGTGTAATCATAGCGTTCCGGCTTGTACGGATTGTCATCCTCTTCCGTTTGCAACCGGCCGTCCTGCTCGCCTTCGTCGGGGCCCGGGTACATCCCGATGAAGGAGCCGTCGATCACCACCGAGTCCCCAATTTCCCGCGCAAACAACCAATCCACGCCGGTATCCTCACCGAACCACCCATCCTCGTTGGTGTCGATCATCGGGTTGTCGTAGACCTTGGCGACCCAGTCGGCGTTGTACCTCAAATCCGCGAAGTCAAACAGACTGGCATCTATCACCTGGTTGGTGGGTTGCGGATGGTTAAAGGCATGAAACGATTCGCCCGCTACATACCCGATGGTCATGGAGAACTTTTCGCCCGGGTTCAAGCGGTACACTCGTTGCCCGGACTCGTCGGTGAAGTCGTAGATTCCCAACGGTCCCCAGGACAATAAGTAACGAGTGTCATAGCCGTTCTGGATGTCCTGCATGTAGCCGTCATCGTCATCATCGTACAACCGCCAGTCATGGACTTCTTCGAACCCGGAGGCCGGATTAACGAAGACCTGGGGGTGATCGGCGATCCAATCCCGCGAAGCGCAATGCGTCTGATCGTAGTCGAACTCGCGGTTGCCCAGCACAAAGTACTTCCGTGAATCGCCCAGCGGAGTTCCCAGCGTGCCTGTCCAGTCGCTGGAGGAATTGTCATCTTCCCATGCGGGGCCGAAATCCAGATTCGCATCGGTATTTGAAATCCACCAGTTGAAACTGGTACGAAGCCGTGGGTTGGGGGCGCGTACGACACGAACCCCCGTGACATGCGGTGTTTCAAACTGGTTGCCGGAGCCCACATCGGCCGGTCGCCCATCGTTGTCCGCGATCCAGGCGGTATTGATCACCGCCGAATCCCGAATCCCCTCCGCAGTCTCGTAGTAGTAATACCGTTGGAAACCGCAGACGTCATCGGTGTGGCCTTCCAGCAGGCCGCCACGGGTTTGCTCCCAGATCGCGCCCACGTCCGCATCGATGTACAGCCCGACGTACAGGTTCCTCAGGTAGTTGTCGGCAATGTTCTCGATCTCCCAGTCGATAATGATGAAGTCACGCGCATAGGCGTAGCTCCAGGCATAGCTCTTCTGGGTGATCTTGATACCGAGTGGAAAGTGTCCCCCGTCCATCGGGTCGGTGTTCACGTAGTTGGGATCGGTCAAGGTGTCGGTATAAACGGCGATAAAGTCCTGCTCACTGACCGCGGAATCGGAGCTGATGAAGTCGCCGAGCCGGTTGTAGGCGTTGGGACGAGAGGTGCGTTCGATGATCGGGTCCGGTTCTTCGCCGGCGTAGAACTCGTGGATCCGTGGGAAAACCCATCCCTCCGAACCGGTGGAAACACGAGGATACTGGAAACCCTCCTCCTGGATCATGGCGCCGATCCAGAGAGATCCCTGGTAGAGGTACTGGTCTTCACTGCCGCCGGGAAACTCGCACTGCGGAGCCCAGGTGCCGGGGTACTCCGGGTCTTCCATCTGCTCCGCGTTGGTCACGCTGGAATTGCCGAAATAGCCCCAGTTGGTGATGTTCATCCACATGGCCCCGGCGCGATGGACACGGTTGTCGGTATCAATGTTGATCACCGAAATCTGTCTCGCGTTGGGATCCACGGGTCCGCGCTGTTCCGGGGGCGGGGCATGACGCCCCCAGGCAGCTACGACGAAACCTGTCACCAATACCGTCAGCAGTACGATCCGCTTCATGCTTCCTCGCTTTCCCGGCTCAACGGTCGTTGTCGCATTCCCAGCGGGAGTAGCTTGTTTAATAAGGTTCGCTTATCCCGGTTATCTTCAACCCGCTGCCGGGTTGAAAACTGTGGCGCGACTCTCACCCAAGGTACGCGCCAAATTGACGGCGCGTACCTTGGGCTATGTCCGCGAACCACTACCGTGGTTCTGTTGAGCAATAGCCGCTACACACCATTGGTCTGGTTCGCTTCACGCTGCGCTTCCAGCATCGGCACAACACCCTTGTTGAAGAACAACAGTGCTATCGCAGTCAGGAAGCCCACACAGCCAAACAGGATCCACATCAGCATCGGAGCGTTCATCTCGAGCGCGATCTTCTGGTAGCCCCAACCGCTCAGGATACCGCCAAACAGGTTGCCCAGCGCCACGGATACGAAGTAGTACCCCATAAAGAGCGCCGTCTTCTGCTTCGGCGCGATCCGGGCAACGTATTCCTGGCTTTTCGGGGAGGCAATCATCTCACCAAACGCGAATACAACGATTGAAACCGCGACAAACGTTCCGCCCAGCACGATGCCATGGCTGATGCCGCCGATGCCGATGCCGATACCCGCGACAATCGTACCGACCACCAACACCGGGAACGGTTTCCAGCGGTCGATGATGCTGCTGACCAGAATCTGGAAGATCACGATCGAACCGGCGTCCAGATTGATGATGTATTCCGGGTTGACCTGCCGGTAGTTCTGCGCCCATTCAACCGCCGTCGGGACTGCGATCACCATGTCCTGGGTATACGCCAGCACCTGCTGCGGGGCCAGATCGTAGATCAGGGAAAATTCCCGGACCGAGTTCAGAAAGACTGCGGGGTCCGTACTTCCGCTGGCGGCGAAGGGTAACAATAAATCATTGACAACCCTGACCGCCGGCACTTCCACACCGCTCGCGCTCAGATCCACACCCTGCGTCAGGTGCATCATTTCGGGTGTGTAGAGTTGTTTCAGCGCCATCTTGATCGCCGCGGCATCGGCGCCATCCACTCGGCCCGCCCACTCCTGCGCGACGACCTCCAGCGTCTTCGCGTCGGGAATGTGAACGTTACTCAAGGCCTGGAAGGTCGAAACAATTTCCTGCTCCGGCACTCGAACCTTATAATTGACAATCTCGAGGAACAACTCCCGCAGGTTGGCGTCAGCGCCCACCACGCTGTGTTCCTTCACCAGGTTGCCCAACTCACCCGCAAGCTGCTCCACATTCACACTGGCCAGGAAATGAACCACTCCCTGCCCGAAGATCGCCGCACCCTTCACCATGTCCGTCGTGTCGACAAAGTCACGGATATACTCGGGCATGGTAATGAAGATCTGGTTGAAGCTGGCCCAGAACCCCGTCAAAATCAACAGGTAAAGCACAAACGGCCAGTTGCCGATCTGGGGCTTCTGCTTGTGCCAGACCTCGTCGGCGTATAACGGCCCCTCACTGGCGGACTTTCGGAACATCGCCACCAGGAAAATGGCCGCCCACGCTCCGCCGATGATGCCGACTATCAGCCAGCCGTTCATCGGTTCCTGAACGGCCGCCTCTTCCACAACGAGCCCGTCCATCGCGCCGGAAAGACCCAATGCTTCCAGCATGTTGAAGTATTCAGGCGTCTGATCAATCGGGACCGGAGCGGCGCTGTCGCCCGGTGTCGCGGCCAGCTCTTCGATAACACCGGGTTTCTCCGGCTGCGCCACGTCTGCCGTCTGCTCCACAGCCGGCAGATTCTCCACGGCGTCCACACGCCCGCCGTTGCCGACGAAATTGTCCAGACCGTAGACAACCATGATGAACGGCACCATCAGAATCAAGGCGAAGCGGCCGTTGAGGAAGTAGTTGAGGACGAGCCAGACGATGCTCCCGACCAGCACCCACAGCCAACTGACCCATTCACCGCCCGCCAGCATGAACATGACGATGACCGGCGCGATTGCCAACGCGAAGCGGCCATTGCCCAGCACCTCCTGCGCATCCGTGAGCACTTTCTTCAGAGAACGCTTCTCCGCCGACTGCGACTCGGTGGTGGGCTCCTTGTAGAAGAACAGGGTGGGGATAAAGTTGATGCCGATCCAGATGGCGCTCATGACAAACACCAGATCCCAACTGATCGCGCGGACATACCCGGCGACAATCGGCCCGAAGAACCCGCCGATATTCACGATGGTGTAAAACACGCCGAAGCCGAGCCCGCGGTTGGTGTCGTCGGTGGTCTTCCCGACCGTACCAACCACCACCGGTTTAAAGACCGCCGCGCCTACCGCCACCAGCAGGAAGACAAAGAAGAACGGCCAGAACCCGTGGACCTGTCCAAGGAAGAAGTACGCCGGCGTCATGATGCCGAACGCAACCAGGAACATGTTGCGATAGCCGTACCGATCCGCCAACGCGCCGGTGATCACCGGGAACAGGTACAGCAGGAACGGAATAATGCCCTGCAGAATACCACGCTGGATGCTGTCAAATCCCAAACCGCCCTGTGCGATAGGGCTGGTCATATACAAGGAAGAAACAGCGAAGAAACCGTACCAGGCCAACCGCTCGAAAATCTCCATGACGTTGGCCACATAGAACGTCGGAGGAAACGGCGACCGTTTCCGCTTTTTCGTTACCTGTTCACTCACCGTCGTTCACCCCATGGTTCAGGTTATCTTTGATGTCGTTGTCCTCAACTATCGGTAGGGTAAGGAAATGAAGATACGGCAGCGAAGAGAAAATCGCCACTCCGCCCGGAGATTTGAACAAAATGGATACGCGATCCGAACAGGATACCCATGAAACGAAGAGCCGCAACGGTCGGGGGCGGATCGTTCGCCCGGCTATTTCTCAGGGAAAAAGGGACTGTTACCTTTTGCCGGGATGAAGTTTTATGTTTATACAGACTGTTGCACAATAGGACCCGATCTCATTCCAGCGAAGGCTGGAATCCAGGCAAGGTGCAAGAATACAAAATG
>CAZYOC010000119.1:0-13129 GCA_964648415.1 uncultured bacterium
AACACGGCAGGGTGCGCCTGTCGTTTAACATAGGAACTCGAATGAAATGTCCCATCGTGTCATTCCTGCGGAAGCAGGAATCCAGAATAAACAGCGATTTAGAGAATTTTGTATGTCCGATTCCTTGCAAGAACCACTATATAGTTAACATATTGTAGTATATAGACATGTCTGGATTCCCGCCTTCGCGGGAATGAGATTCGTTGGACATTTTAGCTTGGATATTTCACGAAAGAACCACGGCAGCAGGCAGCCCGGACCGCCCACGGTCCTGGGATAAGAGGCTATCACCCGGATATTTCACGAACGAACCACGGCAGTGGTTCTATGCCATAGCCCAAGGTTCGCACCGTCCGTTTGGCGCGCACCCTGGGAGACAGTTTCGCCCTCTTTGGCAACACCGGCAGCGGGTTGCCTATATGGATGCCTGAAAACACTGCCTCATCGGAGCTGGAAAGGGAGTAGATCCCCGCCTGCGCTGGGGATGACATCGTTGTGCGCTGGGGATGACGTCACGGGACGTAACTTTCGAGCATCCGTATAAAACGACAACAAACAACAGGCATGTGATTCCAGGCCGAAAACCATGCAAACGGATTATATATCAAACGTTGTATTGACCAGGCATGAATACTCGCGAAATATCCGGGCTAACGTGATTCTGCTCCAGAGATCACTCTACCACTTATCCCGGTGGACATACTGCGGGTTGTACCGTTCCTTCCGCTCCTGCGCGGCTTCGGTGTAGCCTACGGGCACAATCGCCACCGGCTGGATGTGGTCCGGCGCGTTGACCAGTTTGCGGGCGCCGGCCATCCGTTTCTCCACCGGGTACAGCCCGCACCAGCAGGCGCCCAGCCCCAACGCCCGTGCGGCCAGCAGCAGGTTCTCCGTCGCGGCGCTGCAATCCAGTATCCACCGGCCCTCGTACTTCTCCCGTTTCGGGTCGGCGCAGACCAGGATCGCCAGGCCGGCGTCCTTCGCGAAGCGGGCGTGATGGTGGAACTCGTCGATGGCTTCCAGCGTCTGCATGTCCCGAATGACGACGAATTCCCAGGGCTGCGCGTTGCCCGCCGACGGGGCCGTCATCGCCGCCGCCAGCAGCTTGTCAATCACATCCTCCGGGACCGGCTCACCGGTGAATTTGCGTACGCTTCTGCGTGTGTGGATCGCTTCGAGGGTGTCCATGGGGCGCCTCGGGAAAGGAGTGGAATCCATGAATGGAGTTATGGTATAGACAAAATGGAACCTAGAATAGTTTAAAATCTATTTGATATTCAGCTCGGTGACATCAAAAACTCTGCCTGAAGGATATTTTTCTGCCTTAGCAGCTATATCTGGCCATAACTTAACTATTCGCCATGAAATTTCCCAAGAATTCATTTCATTATACTTTTTTCTAAAATAGAAGGTAGTAATACCAGTATCAAGTAAAGCTTCCCTCTCTGCTGGGTTTCTTCGCATTGAAATATCTTTTGTACATACAATCCAACCGCCCTCAGCATTCAAATCACTGATCCAAGACATATCGCCTGGATCACCATCTGGGTATTTGCACCGCATACAGGTTATTAGATTACCATCACCTTCGTGATTGGATAAGTATTGCAAAAATTCTACTAATGGAGGTGGAAAGTGATTATCAAAAAAGAATTTCATGCAGCAATCCGTTTTGTTTTATCTCGTTCATAATTATAAGCAGTTTCGACTAGTTCCTCATCTACATTATACCATGAAGCAGCTTTTTTGATAGATCCTTCAGACTTTACTGCATTGGCTAGCACCAAGGTTGATATTCCATTTTGCGAGATAACAGGATGTCCAAAGCTTCTGTTGGGATCAATAACAACATGATTGTCACGACCAATTGGCCACCAACGAAGCGAAATGCTTTCCTCGCCTTCAGAAAAATCGATATTCTTAAGAAATTGACTTGTTATTTCTTTTAACTCAATATTTCTATTCCTAAGATTTACAAGAATATTGTCACCAGTTTTATCAGCTACTTTCATTATAATATCTCTTCCAGCAGTATAGTAAAGGCTTTGAAAAGCAAAAGGATGATCCTGACGCTCGAACTCAAGTTTTGCATTTTCATGCATCAAACGGATAGCCTGAATACTAATACCTTCCTCGTGAAATCTTTTTATCATTAATAGTTCTACTAAGTCGAGAAAACCAAGCAAATATACCCTATCAACCAAGCCGTGCTGGAGCTCAATAATTGGGCCAGACTCATCCCTGCCAAAGCGACCGGTTCGCTTATCCCCACGTATCCAATGACGCACCTTTGAATAGGTGAGTCCAGTCAGGTCAATGGCGTCTCGTATAGTGTAAACGCCCTTACCAACATATTTTGGTGCTTCACTGGTCACGCATCACCTCGCTACAACTTTGCCTAATATACATACTCTGGTAATGGATAGAAAGTTCGGTTGGACTCTGAATTCGCTTGATGCTCGCGGATTGTCACCGCTCTGGACGAACAAGCATCTATAAAAAGTAAGCTACTCCGGCAATTGCTGCAGATACTGTCTCACATCATCGCGTTGGGGGTCGAGGCGCAGCGCGCGGTTCCAGGCTGTGCGCGCGTCGCCGTAACGGCCCATTGCGTAGTAGATCGAGCCTTTCTGCACCCACGCCAGCGCCAGGGTCGGTACCAGGTTGGTCGCACGGTTGCACGCCTCCAGCGCGTCCTGGTAGCGTTTCTGAAGGAACAACCGCTGCGCGATTTCCACCTCACGAATCGCCACGTTCATGTTCACCAGGTTCGACAGCTTGGTCTCCAGCTCGCTGACCTGCGCCTGAAGCAACTGGACCTTGCTGGTGTCTTCCACGATTTCATGAACCAGCACCGGCCGGTCCACCAGCACGGTATCCTTTTCCACGATCACCTGCGGGACCTGCACCGGACGCGGGGTCTGCACCCGTTCCAGCACGGTCCGTTTCTGGTCCAGGTAGAAGTCCACGCCCAGCATGTGGTGGCCCAAAGTTCCCGTCACTCCGCCGATGGGATAACGGAAGGTGTAGCCTACCCGGAGTTTGGCGTTCTTCATGTCGCGCCGCCGTTCCCGTACACCGCCCTCCTCCGCTTTGCTCATGTAGCTCTCTTCACTGTCGTAGGTCCACACGTTGAGCGCGAAGCCAAACGTCAGCTCGTCACGGTTGCCGCCGGCGCGCAGGTGCATGGCGTTGCTGAACAGCGGTACCTCCAGGCCCACTCGCGGCGTAACATCCGCGCCGTTGAGAGGACGGTCCCGGTATTCCAGATCGGTGTAGAGTACGAAACCGTCGAAACGAAACGCCATGCCCAGTTGCAGTTCACGCGGCAGTGGGTCTTTCACGCCGTCTTCCAGCGCCTGGTTGGGACGGTTGATCCGGCGGATGGCCAAGCCCGCCGACAGGCGACGCGAGATCAGCATCTGCATGCCGATGTCGATGCCCAGGGAGCGTTTCGAGTAGCCGTACTCGATGAACAGCGGGTCGATAGCGGTGTATTTGGTTTCGGCGTACTTGCGGCTAAAGAATTCGAGCCCCAGGCCCATCGTGAACAACCGCTCGCCCATGGTGATCCGGCGGCCGTAAGTCAGCAGCGTACGGTCCTCACGGTAGAGGTCGCCGGCGAACTGGTCATGCCCGATGGCGACCGAGCCCCAGTCGCCGAAGGAATGGTACCCGCCGAGCGCGATGCGGGAAAGGTCGTCGCCCTCCAGGCCGTAGAAGGGCTTCATGTAATAGGTCTCGATGGAGGTCATAGTGCCCCAGGCGATGGAGGCCGGGTTGATGTAGAAGCCCATGGGGTCGCCGCCGGAGGCGACGATGGCCCCGCCCAACGCCGTGGGGCGCTTGCCCGGGAGCACCTCGAAGGCGGCCTGCACCGGGAGGGCGATCAGGAGGAGGACGAGGATGCAAATGTGTTGCAGCAGAGGTCGCCGGGTCGTGCTCGACCTGCGATTCGGTTGAGCCGGTAAAGCAGTGTCATTCCTGCGAAAGCAGGAATCCAGGGAGGGTGAAAGGCTCGATAATGGCTGCGATTGTGTCGCGCCAGGTTCATTCTCGTGCTTTTCACGCCCGGCTTCGCTAGTGATAGAGGTGCTGCTGGCAGCGCGACGTTGCGCCATGCCTGGATTCCCGCCTTCGCGGGAATGAGAGGGGACAGAGTATGAATTGGATCGGGCGTTGGTTCCAGGCTGAAGTGGATTTCCACGATCGCTACAGGACTGGATTCCTGCTTCCGCAGGAATGACATCACGCGGTGGTCTGGCGATGGTGGGCATGCTGCTGGCAGCGCGACGTTGCGCCATGCCTGGATTCCCGCCTTCGCGGGAATGAGAGGGGACAGAGTATGAATTGGATCGGGCGTTGGTTCCAGGCTGAAGTGGATTTCCACGATCGCTACAGGACTGGATTCCTGCTTTCGCAGGAATGACACCATGACGGGGTGTATCGGAACTCCGGCGTCCCGGGCGTCTTGTCGAACGGAAGCCTCTCATCGCGCCACCGCCAGCGTACCTTGCCGAGTCTTGCCATCCAACTGGAGTTGGAAGATGTACAGCCCGCCGGGGACCGGTTCGCCATTGTCGTCGGTCCCGTCCCAGCGCGCAGGTTTTCCTTGCACGGTGGCGACTTTCCGGCCTCGCATGTCGAAGAAGGTCACCTCGGTGTCGGGGTCACCCTTGTGGTGAATCAGCACCTCGTCCCAGACACCGTCGCCGTTGGGCGTGATCGTCGTGGGAATCGCCATCAGCTCCACGTCCGGCGGCGGGATATGGAATTCTCGTTCATCTCGAGTCAGCGAGTTTGGCGGAACCGCCTGATCGCGTGCGCTGATGTACGCCTTCACCTGCTGGCCTGCGAAAAGGCGCTGGGGGCCTGGTTCATTCCAGTCATGAAGCTCATAGACCCTGTAATATCCCTTAGGTAACTCCTGTTCATAGAATTCATCAGGTGCATTCATCCCAGACATTTCTAAATGAATACTACTATTATTTACTCCTATTCCATCGTCAAGGATTTCAATATAAACTTGTGCGTCCAAGCTATAACTGGCACTATCTACTTCATTGAAAAAATTTTCGCCATTAGAGTCCTGTTCAAGATAACCAATCGCAAACTTCTCCACATACGGCGCAACCCGATCCGGGATCACCTCGAACATGTAGGTCGTATCGGCTTCGTTGCGGGTGTTGGACAGGTCCGTGGCGAACAGGGTGGCGGTCAGGTTGGTTCCGACCTCCCAGCCGTCCAGGGGCGTGTACTGGAAGCGCCAGCCGTCGGGCGTCTCTTCCACCACGCGCTCGTAGTCCAGGGTGTCCCAGGTGATTTCGTTGGTCCCGATCCAGATCCGGATGGAGGCGGTATCCACCCCCGCCTTGTTATCCACCACCTCGAAGCTGATGGGCCGGTTGAAGGTGATGCTGGAGTCCGGCGCGGGCTGCAACTCGGTAAACACCGGCGGCCTGGCGTCGAGTTGAGTGAAGAAGGTAAACGTCAACGGGTTCTGCGTCACATTGGGCGGCTCCGCACGGTCGCGCGCGGTCACACCGATGCTCACCGTATCGCTGTACAGGAAGTCATGGACCGGATCGACCCGGTAATGGAACCCGTTGGTGATGCGTTCCGGCGTGATCTCCGCCACCCACAACTCCTCGTCCATGTTCCGGATGGTGGTGAAGGCGCTGTCCACGCCCTCGCCGTCATCCAGCAGGTCGAAGCTGATTATCACATCGGGTGAAGCTTCTTCACTGGAGTCCGCCGGTTGCTCGTTGGCCAGGTAGGGCGGCTCACGGTCGTCACGGAGCGTGACAAACCAGTAGCTCTCGTCCATCCGGTTGATCGCCATCGCCCGGTCGTAGCAGACGATGTTCACCTCTACCGTATCGGTATGCCCGAACAACCCGGGCGGGTTGTACCGGAACGCGTAGCCCTTGTCCACCCCTTCCCAGTAGACCTGGTTGCGGGGCGCGATGGAGCCGTTGATGGTCAGCTTCAGCGAATCCTTCTCCACGCCCACACCCGCGTCGAGGACATGGAACACAATATCCGCGCCGCGCGACACGCCGGTCTGGCCGGGGTACGGGCTCAAGTTGGTGAGATACGGCGGGTACTCGTCGGGCTCGGTGTAGAGTTCGTAGACCAGGATGGCGTCGTTGGACGGTTCCTCGAAATCGCTGATCCCGAACCGCACCTGCACCGTGTCCTCGTAGGGCAGGGTTTCCGGCGGCGTGTAGACGAAACGATACTGCGCGTCGGGCGTGATGGGGCTCTGGTTCCATCTCAGCAGCACGCTGTGATCGGTGTTGTTGACACTGATGAAGGCGCTGCCGGGATCAATGCCGGTCATCGCGTCGGCCGCTTCCCAGATCAGCGAGTCTTCGACCGACACGCCTTCCGACCCCTGCGGCGGGTCCACCAGCAGGAAGTACGGCGGCTCGCTGTCGTTCATGGTATAGAACGTGTAGGTCGTGTCCAGTTCGAGACCGTCTGGCAGCGTCTTGTCGAACACATGGATTCGCACCGTCACACTGTCGCCGTAAATGCCTTCCGTGCGCTGATATGTCACCCGGTAGCCGAGGTGCTCGAAGCGTTCCCAGCTCAGGGCGCTATGGGGAATGAACTCATCGTTGATCTCCACCGTCAGGCGGCTGGAATCCACACCGGCGGCGTTGTCCATCAGGGTAAAGGCGATGGGTGTGTTGCGCGCCGCGCCGATGCTGTCCGCACGGGGAACCTCGTCGGTCAGGAACGGCGGCTCGGTGTCCATCACCACGTTGTATTGCCAGGTGGAATCGGCCATCACGTTGGGCGTGGCGGCCAGATCCTGAGAGGAGGCGGTGACATTTAACTGGCCCGCATCGTACAGGTTGCCGGAAGGATTATGGAAGAACGTATAACCGCCGGAGATCTCGTTGGTCAGCAGATCGCCCTGAACGCTGCCGCTCTGCTGGGTGCGCAGAAACGCGGTCGAGTTGGCGTCGACTCCCGAGCCGTCGTCAATGATGCGAAAGTAGATCACCGTACCCACGTCAATGGTCGCTCCGGTGTCCGGGAAGATGAAGACCAGCTCCGGGGCGATGGTGTCCAGGGTGGTGAAGAAATAGTAGTCGTACGGTGTCATCCAGTTACGCGCGGGTTCGGCGCGGTCGGCGGCTTCGATACGGACATCGATCCGGCTGTCCGGTGGAAACAGCTCCTCGCGGTCGATTACCACCCGGTAGTTCTGCGGGGCGCCGGAGATGGCCATCTCCGGGTCGCCCTGGCGCACGGTATCCGTGTCGATCACCACCTGGATGGTGGTGCTGTCCACGCCTTCTCCGGCGTCGCGGATGCTGAACGCTACATTGCGCGTGGTCGCCACGTTGACCTCGCCCGGCGAGGGCGACAGTTGGGTGACATACGGCGCCCGGTCGTCCTGGCCGGTCACGAAGACGTAGGACCACAACGGCGACCGGTTGCCCTGCGTGTCGGTGATGTGCATCGCCACGCTGATGGGGACGTTGATATCGAACGGCACTTCCGGGATGACTTCAAACCGGTAGACGCCGTTGGCCATCTCGTAGCTGACATTGGGGTGGTTGATATCATAGGTGACACCGTTAAGCAGTACGTTCAGCGTGGTTGGGTCAATATCGGTTTCGTCGTCGCGCGCCTTGAAGCGCAGGGTATCCTCTGTGGGGATGTTGCCCTGCCCGGGCGCGGGATAGATGTCGTAGAGATAAGGGAGTCCGCCACGCACACCGTGCAGCGCGCCGGCGAAATCGCTGTGGGCGTGGGAGCCCATGATCGGGTCCACGACACCGTCATCATCCAGGTCCGCCGCGGCCAGCGCCCGGCCCAGGTCGTGGCTCGCGCCCGCGCCGAAAAAGTGACGAATGTCGGCGTCCAGCGTGTCCACCCGGATCACTCCGGTCAGGATGGGGTTGCCGGTGATGGCGACCACCGCGCCGGCTTCTTCGCGCGCACGGTAGGTCGCTCCCGGCGCGCCGCCCAGCATCAGCTCGTTGATGCCCGTCACCTGCGCGCCCAGGGAATCGCCCTCGGCTTTGCCGGTGAATTTGACCCGGAAATAGGTCGCCTGCCTCAGGTCGGCCCAGGGCGCGGCGGTGTTGATCTCGTCCCAGGTGACATGGTAGAACGCTCCGCCGCGGACGCCATCCTGCAAGGCCGCCGGTGCGCCGATCAGCATGCCGCGTACGCCGACAGTATTAAACGACGCCAGCGCGCGTCCGGTCTGGTCGAAGCTCTGCGCGCCGCCCACCTGGCGGTAATCCTCCAGAAAGGGGATGCTGTCCGGCGCGAGATCTACCGTGTCCACCAGGCTTTCCGGCGTGACGAACACATGCACAGCGCCCGCCCCGGTGCGCCCCCCGTAGGTCCGGCCCGGCGAGGCCATGATCAGGTCGCCGTAAGCGTCGCCGTTAAGATTGTTTCCGAACAGCTCGCCCTGGAACACCGGGCAGACGCTGACCGCGTGGCCGAGCTGTTCACCGGTCTCGCCGCCAAACACGGTGACACCGGCAGCGCCGGTTTGCAGGTTGATGGTATCGGGCCAGTTGAGTTGACCGAAGAGCACGTCCACTCGTCCGGCGCTGTCACGTTGGCGTGGGTCGGCGTTGGGCGAGCCGATCACAACATCGTTGTAGCCGTCGTCGCCCAGGTTGGTCACGGCGACCGCACGGCCGCACTGGTCGCCGGCCGCGCCGCCCAGGATTTCCACGTCCGGCTGGGTGCGAACGCCGGAGGGCGAAGCGCTGCCGAAGATGATCCAGCCACGTCCCCGGCTGTTATCGGCGTAGGGCGCGCCGATCAGCAGGTCGTCGCGAGCGTCGCCGTTGACATCTCCCATGGCGAGGCTGACGCCGATCTGCAAGCCGGCCGCGCCTTCGATGACGAGGTCGGCGTCCTCGGCCGGGTTGTCGTAACGGATGGAATCAAACGCTACGCCGTCGCCGAGAAAGACATACACATCGCCGGAGTTGTTGCGGATGCCGGGCGCCGAGAGGGCCACATCCCAGAAACCGTCGCCGTTCATGTCGCCGGTGGCCACGGCGACTCCGATGCGCTCGGCGCCATCGCCGAACCAGGCCATGTTGCCCGGCCAGGGGGCCAGGTCGATGCGGCTCTGCGCGAGCGCCAGCACGGGCAGGCACAGCAGCACCCAGACTATGCGCACCACCGGCCTCATTTGTTCCTCTTCGGTTTTTTCATGGGTAGCGGCGAATCCCCAGTCGCCTGCGGGTTGTCAACCACGGCTTCGGGAGGTTTGACGATTTTGATTTCCACGCGGCGGTTCTTCTGGCGATTCGCCGGGCTGTCGTTGGGAACCACGGGATTGTATTCACCATACCCCATGGCCTGCAGACGTTCCGGCTTGAACCCTTCAATCTCGATCAGGTAGCGCACCACCGCGATAGCGCGCGCGGCGGACAGCTCCCAGTTGGACCGGAACCGGAAATTGTGAATCGGCAGGTTGTCGGTATAGCCTTCCACACGAATCTGGGCGTCGGGGTATTCCACCAGGTGTCGCTTAATCTGCTTGACGGCGTCCTGCAACACGCCGAGCGCCTCCCGCTTGATCTCCGCTTGACCCAGGTCGAACAACACGCTGGAAGGCAGCGAGATGACGATTTCGCCGCTTGCGTCCTGGCGGGCTTCGTAGATCCGGCCCTCCAGAGCGCTGGGGTGGGGGCTCTCCAGTTGGAACCGCTGCAGTGCTTCTTTCAGAAACGGGAGCTGGCCGGTAACCGAAAAGATGTAGAACAGTACGAAGAAGACCAGCAGCAACGTCATGAGGTCGCCGTAGGTGGTCAGCCAGGGCTCACCTTCGTGCTCCGGCTCGATCACCCTGCGTTTCTGTGGGTTCCAGCGACGCTTGACCTTCATTTCCGCTGTCTCCGTGTCCGGTACTGCGATTCCAAACGTTCCTGCGAAATATGCGAATTGACACCTTCGGAAATGTGCATCATGGTTTCGATGATCAGGTCGCGCAACTGGATTTCATCGTAGTTCCAGGCGCGGATCTTGGTGGCCATGGGGCGGAAGATCATGGCGCTGAACAGGACGCCGTAGAAGGTGGTCAACAACGCGATGGCCATGGCGCCGGGAATGGCCATGGGGTCGGCCACGCTGGCCAGCATGATGATCAATCCGATCAATGTGCCCAGCAGCCCGAACAGGGGTGTGTAGGTGCCCATCACGGTGAACAGGCGCTCGCTCATCCGGTAGCGTGAGGCGATGGCGTCGGATTCGCCCTGGAGGATCTGCGCGGCGATGTCCGGCTCGATGCCGTCCACCAGCATATCCACCGCTTTCTGCAGGAACTCGTTGCGTTCGCCCTGGCCCCGGGGCACTTCAATCGCGCCCACACCCTGTACTCGCGCCTGCTTGACGATATCCACCATCACCGGGATGAGGTTGTCAGGGGGAGGAGTGGGATCGACAAATACAACACGAATGGCCCCCACAGCCGTCTGGAGCTGGTCCTTGTTAAACGAGAGCAGGGTTGCGCCGACCGTGCCGCCCAGCACGATAAAAATGGACTCGAAGCTGAGGAAGTTTAGCAAACTGCCTCGAGACAGGATCGCGGCGAAAACCAACCCGAGGCCGATGAGCAGACCAAATAAGGATGTTAACTTCATGCTCGTTTCCTCACAAACTGGTTTCCTTCACCTGCTCCAGCATTTCGCGGAACACCCGCTTGGCTTCCGCCACCCGCTCCCGCGCCTTGGCCCGCCGCATGGACGCCTCTTCATTGACCATGTTCGCCGCGCGATGGGACAAGCAGGAGAACACCACGCTCTTGACCTCCTCGGGAGCCGTGGCGACCAGGGAGGCGACCATGGGGTTCGGCATCCTCAGGATAACCCGCTTCAGTAAATCTTCATCAACACTGAGAATATCGTTCACAAAGAATACCAGCGGCCGAACCCGTTTCGCCATGGCGGGATCGGCATTCGTCAAGGCGGCGAAGAGCTCCTGGGCTTCGCGATCCGGCGCCTTGTTCAGAATCTCCGCGATCTTCTCGTGAGCCTTGCCCAGGGACGGCGCCACCGACCCAAGCGTGGCATGCTTCTTACGGATACGCTCAATAAGGTTGTTCAGTTGATCGGCGTCGTTCTTTTCCAGCAGGTCCCAATAGGCCAGCACTTCCTGGCGTTTCTTCTCGGGTAGCTCCAGCAGCATCTGAGCCGCGATGTCCGGTTTGGCGGAGGTGAGCACCAACGCTGCAAAGTCCGGGTTCTCGCCCTCGATCAGTTTGGAGATTAATAGCGGCGGCATGCCGCTGACCTTGGACAGTACGCCCCGGTTTTGTGAAGCGGAGTCGCTGGCGCGGACCAGCCGCACCGGGAGCTCGCCGTCCGGAAGGTTCAGCGTGGGGCCTTCAGCGGCTCCACCGGCTCCCGCTCCGCCCGCACCTCCGGCGACGAACTGTGTTCCGCCGCCACCCGTACCACCGCCGGAACCACCACCGCCGCCGCGTCCGGGAGCGACACCCCCCTGGCCCCCGCCACCGGAGCCACTGCCCATCGCCATGCCCAACAATTGAGCCAGGTCGGTGCTGGACATGCTGGCCCCGCCCTCCGCCTCATGGCCGACCGGCGATTCCACCATCCGGTAGCGGGTCAGTTGTGACACCACCGAATACACCAGCGCCGCCAGCAGAATCAAGCCGCCCATGACCAGAATGGCCGTCCAGAAACCCCGCTTGGTGTAGAGGTACTGGATCATCGTGAAGGGCGGGTTGATAAACGGGGAGCGTTCGATTAAAATCTGATCGCCCCGGGAGGGATTGAGCGAGATCCACAAGGGGATCAACTCGTTGATCCGGTCCAACTCGCGCTCGGACATATCCTCCGATACGAATACCCGGATCTTGATGCCGGCAATTTCGCTGAAGTTCCACCCGCTGCCGTCAAGTTTACGGACATCTTCACTCACCGACACCGGCAATCCGGGCAGACTGCGGGACTGGCTGTAAATGTATCCGGCCAGCTCGACCGGCACTTCGCCCAGGGTGAGGTCCACCAGGACCACGGTCGGCCCCACCAGGGGTTGAAGCATCTGTTCGAGCCGTTCCGCGACCGCCTTCTCAAGCTCCAGTTCCCCGGCAACTTGAGGCGGCGGGGCGGTAGCATCTTCCCGCTGCGCAACCGTGGTGTCGTCCGCCTGACCGGCGGCGACACACGGCAGCAAGAGAAGCAGCAACCAAGCTGAAACGCGTAAACTCCGCACCAGCAGCCCTCCCTGGACCTGTTCCCACGTGAGAAAAAAAGTGTTAAACACTTCGCATTGTCCGCTGGTTATTCCCCGGATCGCACCCGGGGGAGCATTCTTTCCTGCCAATAATATGCCGCTTTTTCTCTTAATTCTCTGAGCGAAGCGGTATTCTCGAGGACCACATCCGCTCGATCCGCTTTCTCCTTCTGCGGAATCTGATTGCGAGCACGGTCCCGCATCTCCCTCACCGTCAACCCCAACCGGTCCGCCGCGCGTTGCAGGGCCGCCTCTTCGTCGCACACCACCACCACGATTTCATCATACCGGTCTTCGTCGCCCCATTCATAGATCAGCGCCGCGTCCACCACCGCCGCCCGGCCATTGCGATGCGTCTGCGCGATCTCCTCGATCAACCTGTCACGGATGTGCGGCCAGACGGCCTGGTCCAGATCACGGCGAGCCTGTTCATCGGTAAACACCAGCCGTCCCAGGGCGGGACGGTCTAACCGGTCTCCGTCAAAGATACTGTCGCCGAAGCGCTCTCGCAGCCAACCGCGAAACTCCGTGGATTCCTCCACGACCCGGCGGCCGACCGCGTCCCCCTCGATGATTGCCGCGCCGAACCGCTTCCATTCCGACGCAACAGTCGACTTGCCGCACCCGATGTTTCCAGTCAATCCGATGGTCGGCAATGGTTTCACGAGTCTAGTGCTCCGTTGCATCAGGTATGAACGTTTCTGCTTGTTTCTTGATGAGTCAAGTTCAAGGCGATTTCGCGCCGGCATAGTGGCTCTACGTTCAGCGAAATCAACGTAGAAATGGACCATCAGAAAGCATCATAGCTGGTGAAACGATCCACTAGTGGCTCGTTTCACGTGCTATGAGCGATATCTGCCCCGGGCAGCTTGTTGTG
>CAZYOC010000120.1:0-9214 GCA_964648415.1 uncultured bacterium
CGTTGATTTCGCTTAACGTAGAACCACTATGCTGGCGCGAAATCGCCTTGAACTTAACTCATCAGGAAACAAGCAGAAACAGTCATACCTGGTGCAATGGAGCACTAGGAACCGAGCATCATGGAGGAGACCAGCGCAATGGCCGGCGAAGCCACATCCGACAGCGCACAGGAACGGCCTGTCTGCAAACACTGCGGCCGTCCCATGACAAAATGGCGCACCCCCCAGCTCGCCAACTGGGATACCGACTGGTTCTGGGTCTGCTTCGAGGACGACTGCGAGTACTTCCAGAGAGGCTGGGCCTGGATGGAAGCTCGCTTTGAGCAGCGCTCGTCATACCGGTACCACATCGACCCCGCATCGGGCAATTCCGGGCCGCTGCCCGTCTGGTCCGTGCAGGCGTTGAAGAACGGCATCATAGAGGAGTAAACCATGGGCAAGCCCACCAAGGAAGACCTGAAAGAACAATTCACGCCTTTTGACCATTTCAAGAAAAAGGTGTTTGATAACGCGGAACGGTTGACACCGGACCACACCTTCAACTTCGGCTGTCATCCCGGAGTGCCGTGCTTCAATAAGTGTTGCACCGACGTCAACATTTTCCTCACCCCCTACGACATCCTGCGGCTCAAAAACCGGCTGGACATGGACAGCGAAGAGTTCCTGCTCCGCTACACTCTCATGCCCATCGATCCGCGCCAGTCCTATCCCATTGTCCACCTGAAAATGGAAGACGACGAAGACAAGAGTTGCCCGTTCCTGGACAAGGAAACCGGCTGCACGGTCTACGAAGACCGTCCCTGGCCCTGCCGCATGTTCCCCATCGGCAAAGCCTCGCCCAAGAACCCGGAAGCGCAGCCTTTCTATTTCTTCATGCACGAAGATGTCTGCCGCGGCTGGGAAGAAGAGACCGAATGGTCCATCCGGCAGTACATGGAAGATCAGCAGGTGAAGGATTTCGACGACGCCGGCGAAAAGTTCAAGGACATCGCCCTGCACTCGTTCTTCGGCAAAGGCCAGCGCCTGACCCCGCCGTTGATGGAAATGTTCCACATGGTGGCCTACAACATCGACAAGTTCCGAGTCTTCGTGTTCGACTCCAGCTTCCTGGACCGCTTCGACGTCCCGGAGGAACGGCTGCAGAAGATGCGCGAGAGCGACTACGAGCTGCAGGAGTTCGGCTACGAGTGGCTGCGCTTCGCTCTCTTCCAGGAACCGACCATGAAGATCAAGGAAGACGCCAAACAGAAAGCCGCTAAGAAAGCCGAGCAGGAGGCGCCGAAAAACTAGATTGTACCGGCTTGGTCATAACCGGTCTCACGCCATCGCCCCCCGTGGGACGATGGCGTTTTTCCAGGCGCACTCAGCTCAGTTTCTTCGCGGCATGAATGGGCCTGGAAAACCCTTCGGGGACAGGTGGCGCAAGTAGAGTGACAAACGGATTCCGACCCCATTGCATGGCAACCGCCCGCCCTCTCAGGAAACCGGACGGCGAAAACAGCGTCCATGCAATAATGAATCAAGGGATTCTATATCCTGCCATCCCAGGTCTCAGCGGGTTACTTCAATCCATCCAGGATCGCGCCGCAAAACGCCGGCAGATCCCTTGGCGTACGGCTGGTGATCAGCTTGTTGTCCACGACCACCTCTTCATCCACCCATGATGCTCCGGCATTGATGATGTCATCCTTGATGGAGAAGAAACTGGTCACCCGCTTTTCCGGCAGAATCCTCGCGGAAACCAGCATCCAAGGCCCGTGGCAGATCGCCGCGATCACGCCTTTGCGGTGGTACAGGTTGGTAATGAACCGCACCATGGCGGGGTTGCGACGCATTTTGTCCGGGGAATAGCCGCCGGGGATGATCACTGCGTCGTATTCCTTCGCCGCAACCTCATCAATGGCCTTATTCGGTTCCGCCGCCAGCCCGTTCTTCCCGTGGTACGTCTTCAGTTCCGGCGAGATCACATCCACGTCATGCCCCGCCTCCTTCATGCGGTAATAGGGGTACCAGAATTCCAGGTCTTCGTACATGTCTTCCAGAAAAATCGCCACTTTCTTTCCACCCATGGCTACTCTGCTCCTGTGTTGGGGGGTGCCTCACACCTGCTTCCTTTTAGTAAGGCATGATTTAGCGCAGAGGGCAAGGCGTTACAGCGAAAGGTGCTCGGAGAGAGAGGTCAACCAGAGGCTAATCCGGTTGGCAAACAGGCAATAGAACGGTGTCGCAGTACGCACTGCCGTGTCTGGGAGAAGTTTACTCCGTCGTGCTCGCGGCTGCCGTTTCCGGATGTTCGGCGCGTTCCAGACCATCCACCAGCGTCGCCCAGGCCAGCAGGGCGCATTTGATCCGCACCGGAAATTGTTTCACTCCTTCCAGCACATCCAGGTCGCCCAGGTCCATGTCATCCGGCAGGCCGCTTTCGCCGGTCAGCATGGCCCGTACCGCCGCGGCGATCTGCTTCACTTCGGCGATGCTCTTGCCCTCCACCACCTCGCTCAGCATGGAGGCCGAGGCCACCGAAATGGCGCACCCGGCGCAATGGACGCCTACCTGCTCCACGATGTCACCGTTCAGCTTCAGCTTCACACTGAGCTCATCGCCGCAACTGGGGTTCTTGCCTTCGTTGCTGACATCGGCGTGGTCAATCTCACGATGGCCGCGAGGGTGGCGGTAATGGTCCAGGATGATGTCCCGGTACATCTCGTTCAACGTGTCGTTCATACTCCGAAATACTCCTTCGTGGCGATCAGCCCGTCAACCAGGGCGTCCACCTCGTCCAACGTGTTGTACAGGTAAAAGCTGGCGCGTGCGGTGGCGACCAGTCCCAGCTTGCGGTGCAACGGTTGGGCGCAGTGATGTCCGGCGCGAACCGCGATCCCACGGCTGTCCAGCATCTGGGCGATGTCGTGCGGGTGCAGGAAGTCGCCCCCGGCGAACGAGACCGCGCCGCCCCGCAGGTTCGCGTCCAGCGGCCCGATGATCCGGATGAAGTCCAGCTCCCGCAGACGTTCCAGCGCGTAGGCCGTGATCTCGCGCTCGTGTTCGCGCACGCGATCCATGCCGACCTGCTCCAGGTACCTCAGCGCTTCGCTCGTGGCCGCAACACCCGCGATGTTGGGCGTGCCCGCCTCGAACTTGTGAGGCAGCTCCGCCCAGGTCACACGGTCATACGTCACCTCGCTGATCATCTCGCCGCCTGTATTGAACGGCTCCATGTTTTCCAGAAGGTCACGGCGGCCGTAGAGGAACCCCACGCCGGTCGGGCCAAGCATCTTGTGAGCGGAAAAGGCGATGAAATCCGCGTCCAGTTCCTGCACATCCACCGGCATGTGTGGCACACTCTGCGCGGCGTCGAGCAGGGTGACAGCCCCGTTGACCCTCGCCGCCTGGATCAGGGTGCGCACCGGGTTGATGGTCCCGAGGACGTTGGACATGTGGCTGACCGCGACCAGCTTGGTGCGCGGGGTCAGCAGGCGCCGGAGGTCGTCCAGCTCCAGCAGGCCGTGATCGTCCACCGGGATGAAGTCCACATGCGCGCCTTTTTTCTCCGCCAGCCGCAGCCACGGTACATGGTTGGCGTGGTGCTCCATCTCGGTCAGCAGGATACGGTCCCCCGCCTCGATGTTGGCCTCGCCCCAGCTGTAGGCCACCAGGTTGATCGCTTCGGTGGTGGAGCGGGTGAAGATGATCTGCTCCGGCGCGGGGGCGTGGATGAAACGGGCGACATGGCATCGCGTGGCCTCGTAGGCTTCCGTAGCTTCGCTCGCGAGGGTGTGCATGCCGCGGTGGACGTTGCTGTTGTGCTGCTCGTAGTAGCGCTGCAACGCATCGATCACCTGCCGCGGTTTTTGCGTGGTGGCGGCGGAATCGAGGTACACCAACGGCCGCCCGTGGATGGTCCGCTCCAGGATGGGAAAATCCCGCCGGAGAGACGCGATATCCAGGGGTTGCGTTTCCGGTTTCTGTTCGATGGTTTCAATCATGTTGCCGCTCTCTTCTTCCTTGTTGCCGCTCTCTTCTTCCTTGCCTGATGACCGGTGAGGGCACCGGTCCTACACGGGAAAATCGGGACTGCTACCTTTCCTTACCGTAATAATCCGGAATATTCGTTCTACAGAACACAAGGAAAGGTAGCTGTCCCAGATTTTCTTGTCTATACCACCGAAAAAGTGGTACAGTTACCTTTTCGGAACCTGATTTAAGTATGAACTGTAATGATTCATTATGAAAAGGTAACAGTCCCCTTTTTCTTTCGGTATTCTGACTTCATTTTTCACTCCGCCTGTCCGATCCTCGCCGTCAACACGTCATCCGCGATCTCCCGCACCGCCTCCGGCAGCTCGTCCAGCACCGACGCATAGAAGCCATGCACATACATCCGCACCGCCTCGTCGGGGGCCAGCCCGCGCGACGTCATGTAGAACTGCATCTCCGGGTCGATGGAGCCCATCGTCACGCCGTGACTGCAACTCACATCGTTGTTCTTGATCTCCAGCTCAGGGATCGATTCCGCTTTCGCGGTCTTGGACAGGATCAGGTTGCGGTTCGCTTGATAAGCCTCACAGTTTTTCGCCTGCTCCTCGATCTCGATCATCCCGGTGCTGGCGCTGTTGGCCCTGTCCCGCACGGCGACCTTCATGTCAAGCTGGGAGTATGTGTTGCCGGCGATGTGACGATGCCGGGTGTGGTGGTCGAACTGCTGCGCATCGCGTCCGAACAGCAGCCCGCGCAGACGGCTGTCCGCGCCCTCCCCGGCCAGGGTCACGCCCAGGTTGGCCTTGCCGCGCCCCGACCCCAGGGACAGGAAGGAGGATCGCATACGGCCATCCCGCTCCACCTTGCCCCGGTGAGTGAAGTAGAGCGTCTGCTGCGGCTGGAGACGCTGGAGGTGCACAAAGTCCACAGCGGCATTGTCGCCCGCAAAGACTTCATTGACGCTGTAAATTCGGCCCTCTGAAGCGTCCGTTTCGCCGGCCAGTTCATCCACCACAGTCACCCGGCTGTTTGCCCCGGCGATGACCAGCAGACGGCTGGCGCTGAGGGCGTCGCCGAAGCTCCGCCGGATGTGGATCGGCTCCCCGATGACCACGTTGTCCGGGACATACAGCAGGAACCCGGTGTTCCAGAGCGCCAGGTTCAGGCTCTCCAGTTTGCCGAAGTCCGCGCCCACGAGTGTTCCCAGATGGTTGCTCAGCAGGTACGGGTGTTTGCGGAGCGCATGGGTCAGGCCGGTGAAGATCACGCCGGCGTCGAGGTAGCGCTGCTCCAGATGGGTCACCGAGTGGTGTTGGTCCAGGGTCGCGCCCAGGCCCGAGGCCCACGCGGACACGTCGGCCTCGTCGAGTTTGTGTCCATTGGGCGCGGTCAACGGCAGCCCGGCGAAGAGATTCTCGCCCTCACGCGGCAGGTAGTGCTGCGGGTCGGAGTAGCGCCACAGGTGGTTCACCCGGCTCGGCTCCGGCAGGGTGAAATAGTGGTCCCAGGCTGTCTTACGGAGCTGGTAGCTCCAATCCGGCTCCTCCGCCAAGGCGTTACGGAACCGGATGGTTTTCTCTGTATGGTCCTGCATGTTGGTCCTCAGCTGTGCTTGTGCGGAAAATCGGGACTGCTACCTTTCCTTTATACAACAATCTGGCTTCTTCCTTTTACATCATGCCAGGAAAGGTAGCTGTACCAGATTTTCCCATTGATACCGCCGAAAAAGTGGTACAGTTACCTTTTCAGAAACGGGGTCAAGTATGTAAAGAACTTTTTTCGCCTTGAAAAGGTAACAGTCCCCTTTTTCCAGATTTTCCCGTTGATACCGCCGAAAAAGTGGTACAGTTACCTTTTCGGAAACGGAATCAAGTATGTAAAGAACTATTTTCGCCTTGAAAAGGTAACAGTCCCCTTTTTCCAGATCTTCCCATTGATACCGCCGAAAAAGTGGTACAGTTACCTTTTCGGAAACGGGGTCAAGTATGTAAAGAACTTTTTTCGCCTTGAAAAGGTAACAGTCCCCTTTTTCTCCCGGCCAGGCATGACCGGGCTACCTGATGGCTTCATTTTTCACTTCGACTATCCCACCGACCCCTCCATCTCCAACTGGATCAACCGGTTCAGCTCGATGGCGTATTCCATCGGGAGTTCCTTGACAAACGGGTTGATGAAGCCGTTGACGATCAGGAGACGCGCTTCATCTTCGCTCAACCCGCGGCTGGTCAGGTAGAAGAGCTGCTCCTCGGCGACCTTGCTGACCCGCGCCTCGTGCTCGACCGTGACGTTCTTGTTGTTGATCTCCATGGTCGGGTAGGTGTCGCTACGGGAAGCCTCGTCCAGCAGCAGGGCGTCGCATTCGACGGACACCTTGCAGTTGTCGGCATTGGGGGCGACCCGCGCCAGGCCACGGTACGAGGCCCGCCCGCCATCCTTCGAGATCGACTTGGAGGTGATCCGCGAGGAGGTATTCGGCGCGACATGAATCACTTTCGCGCCGGTGTCCTGGTGCTGGTTCTCCCCGGCGAACGCCACCGACAGGATCTCGCCCTTCGCGCCTTCACCCTTCAGGATGATGCATGGGTACTTCATGGTCAGCTTGGAGCCGATGTTGCCGTCAACCCATTCCACCGTCGCCCGTTCATGCGCCACGCTCCGCTTGGTCACCAGGTTGTACACGTTGTTGGACCAGTTCTGGATCGTGGTATAGCGGATGTAGGCGTCTTCCAGCGCCACCAGCTCCACCACCGCCGAGTGCAGACTGTTGCTGCTGTAAGTCGGCGCGGTGCAGCCCTCGATATAGTGGACGCGCGAGCCCTTGTCCGCAATAATCAGCGTCCGCTCGAACTGCCCCATATTCCGGGCGTTGATGCGGAAATACGCCTGCAAGGGGATCGCCACCTCCACGCCGGGCGGCACATAGATAAACGAGCCGCCGGACCAGACCGCCGAATTCAACGCGGCGAACTTGTTGTCCATGGCCGGGATCACGGTCGCGAAGTACTTTTTTACGATTTCCGGGTGCTCCCGCAGGCCGCTGTCCATGTCCAGGAAGATGACCCCGTCCTTCTCGAGCTGTTCCTGGTAATGGTGGTAAACCACTTCGCTGTCGTACTGAGCCGACACGCCCGCGAGGAACTTCCGTTCTGCCTCCGGCACACCCAGCTTTTCGAAGGTGTTCTTGATGTCCTCGGGGACGTCGTCCCAGGTCCGGCCTGACCCTTCGCTCGACTTGACATAGTAATAGATGTCGTCAAAGTCGATATCGTCGAGCAGGTCCTGGTTGCCCCATTTGGGCATGGGCTTGTCCAGGAAGATGTCCAGGGCCTTGTGACGGAACTCGCGCATCCAGTCCGGTTCGTCCTTCAAGCGCGAGATCATCTCCACAACCTCGTGGTTGACCCCCTTGGGCGCTTTGTGGAACGTCTTCTCCGGGTCCGAGAACCCGTACCGCTCGTTGTAGTCCCCGCGCAACGTTTTCAGCTCGTCATGCTGCGGGTTGACCTGTACTTGTGTATCACTCATGGTTGCCTCTGTCTGAAGTCGTTGGATCTAGCCTGTCGTGTCGGATCCTTAGCGTCGTTTGCGGAGATCCGACACACTACTGCAACAATCCTGGATAATCCTTCTACATAACGCCAGGGGAAAATCGGGACTGCTACCTTTCCTTATTGTAATAATCCGGGATATTGGTTCTACAGAACCCAAGGGGAAAATCGGGACTGCTACCTTTCCTTATCGTAATAATCCGGGATATTCGTTCTACAGAACCCAAGGGGAAAATCGGGACTGCTACCTTTCCTTATTGTAATAATCCGGAATATTCGTTCTACAGAACCCAAGGAAAGGTAGCTGTCCCAGATTTTCCTGTCTCTACCACCGAAAAAGGGATACAGTTACCTTTTCGGAAACACAATCACGCCTGTAAACGAATGGCACATCTCAAAAAGGTAATAGTCCCAGATTTTCCTGTCTCTACCACCGAAAAGGGATACAGTTACCTTTTCGGAACCTGATTCAAGTATGGACAGTAATGATTCGTTTTGAAAAGGTAACAGTCCCCTTTTTCCAGGTCCGACAGGCGAGGGCACCGGTCCTACACTTACCTTACGCCTCCACCTCTTCGGCAAGGTCCGCCTTGATCCAGTCATAGCCGCGTTCCTCGATCTCCTCGGCCAGCTCCGGGCCGCCGCTACGGACAAGCCGGCCCTTTACCATCACATGCACCTTGTCCGGCTTCACGTGATTGAGGATGCGCTGGTAATGCGTGACCAGCAGCAGGGCGTTGGCCTCGGTATGCGCCAGGTCGATCCCGTGCGCCACGATGCGCAGCGCATCGATGTCCAGGCCCGAATCGACCTCGTCGAGGATGCCGATCCGCGGCTTCAGCATCAGCATCTGCAGGATCTCGAAACGCTTCTTTTCGCCGCCGGAGAACCCGTCGTTGACATACCGCGACGCAAACGCCCGGTCCATTTCCAGCTTGTCAAACGCGGCGTTCAGCTCCTTGCGCAGGTTGCGGAACACCTCTTCCGTCTCGCCCCGGTGCGCCTTGACCATGGAACGGATGAACGCGCTCACGGTCACTCCCGGCACGGCGTGGGGGTACTGAAACGCCAGGAACAGGCCCGCCAGCGAACGCTCCGTGGGATCCATCTCCAGCAGATCCGTGCCCAGGATCGACGCCTGCCCGCCGGTGATGGCGTACGCCGGATGCCCCGATAAAGCGTTGGCCAGACTGCTCTTGCCCGAGCCGTTGGGACCCATGATCACGTGCTTTTCGCCGGCGTGCAAGTCCAGCGACACACCCTTGACCACTTCTGTTTTCTCGACCTCCACATGCAGGTCGCGTATGCTCAGCAATGGTTCGTTCTTCACGGCTTGCCTCATGTATGGTGTTGCTGTTTGTGTCTGGTACTCGGCAAAATCACACAAAGTTTCGTAAAGATTTATCTCAAAAAAGAGCGCTGCTATCAGGCGCTTCAAATGAGATGCGAATAACTACTGAGTGCTGCAACGAGAGTCATTCCTGCCGGGAAACTGTGCAGATTCACAACGAGTTGTCATTCCTGCCGGGAAACTGTGCAGATTTACAACGAGTTGTCATTCCTGGGGAAACTGTGCAGATTCACAACGAGTTGTCATTCCTGCCGAGGAAACTGTGCAGATTCACAACGAGTTGTCATTCCTGCCGGGAAACTGTGCAGATTCACAACGAGTTGTCATTCCTGCCGGG
>CAZYOC010000120.1:9314-9412 GCA_964648415.1 uncultured bacterium
CTGCCGGGAAACTGTGCAGATTCACAACGAGTTGTCATTCCTGCCGGGAAACTGTACATATTCACAACGAGTGTCATTCCTGTCGAGGAAACTGTGCA
>CAZYOC010000120.1:9512-12957 GCA_964648415.1 uncultured bacterium
GATTCACAACGAGTTGTCATTCCTGTCGAGGAAACTGTGCAGATTCACAACGAGTTGTCATTCCTGTCGAGGAAACTGTGCAGATTCACAACGAGTGTCATTCCTGTCGAGGAAACTGTGCAGATTCACAACGAGTGTCATTCCTGCGAAAGCAGGAATCCAGATGAGTGGATATACTATCGTATGTTAACTATGAAAACCCGATATCGAACTCTATTCCTGTCCTGAATTGCTAACCTCTTGTATTCTTGCGCCTTGCCTGGATTCACGGCTGTCCCAAACTGCGGGACACCGCAAGCTACGCTACGCTTCGCTTCCCGCCTGCGCGGGAATGACAACCATTGTTTTCAGGACGCCTGCACAGCGCCCGCCAGGTCCTGCAACCCTTCATCCAAAAATGAAGCCAGCGTGATCTTGTCCAACAGGCCGTAGGTATGGTGGTTCAACGAACTCCACAGGTTCCGCACCTTGCAATCGTCCTGGTGGACACAGGCCTCCTCGTCGTCCTGAAAACGTTCGCAGTGATGCTCGCCGTAAATCGGGTCGCCGAAGGCCAGCATGATCTCGCCGAGGGTGATCTGGTCGGCGGGTTTGGCCAGCGAATAACCGCCGTTCCGCCCACGCTTGGCCACCACCAACCCCGCTTTGCGCAGCAGCATCAGCAGCTTGCCGACATACGATTCGGACAAACACTCCCGCTCGCTGATCTCCGGGATGGTCAACGCCTTCTCCGGCCCTTCCTCCGCCAGCAGGATCATGCACCGCAGACCGTACTCTTCCAACGCTGTAATCTTCATGGCTTTCCTGTCGTTCCTGCCGTAATAATACCATAAAAAAGTAAAGATTTCAAATGACTGAGCTTCGTGCATGCCTCCCGGAGAGACCATCCGGACTTGACCTTCCGGAAAAGAAACGCCCCCACACGGTTGCGTGGGGGCTGAATTCTCTTCGACTGTCGCCTGGGCGCAATCCCAGGGTTCCATTGGCGCAGTGTCGGGGGCAGATCAGGGAGGGGCCCGCCCCTTTCACTCAACAGCCGGTCCGGTGATCAGACACCATCCTCAAGAAACGGTCACGGCGTTTATGTAGTGCGAGGCTTGTGTCAGATACCTCTTACACGAGACTTTGGCGAAACTGTGACCATGAGAATGGTGTCAGTATTGAACCGGGGGTGGACGGCTGATCGGAGTTTTTTTCCCGGGCGCATCCTCAAGACAGGGGTTGGCTTGGGATCGACGGTTCCTCGCGCAGAGTTTCCGCGAGGCATAGTGTGGGTGAACATGCTGGGAGTGCTGCAGTAGATTGTCGGTAACCATGAGTCCCTCCTGTCTGGTGTCCCCAGGTTTCCATCCACTGACGGTTGGCCCGTCTGACCCTGATACGCCCTCAATTGCGAAGGGTTCCCAAACCCAACTGCGGCAGTACTTCAGTCGCACTTTCCATATCTGCACCCAAACAGCGGAATATCAAAACGTTGCACTTGCAAACTCGAAAAGTTGCCTTAACAAAGAGCTTCCCGAAAACCTGGTCTAAGTCGACTTCTTGTTTCCACTTTTTGCGAATCGCTTTGCCAATGAGAGGCGGGGAGATACGTCTCCGGGAGCAAATTCCACTTTATTGTTAAACAATAAATATTTATCGATATTCATGTGGAAAGCGAACCGGTCCAGGACCGGGATTCCGCCGATCGGAAGGGAGGCGAGCATGGCAAACGAACCCAATGTCCACCCACCCACAGAAGGCGATGACACATCCTCTTTCCGGCCGTCCGGTGCTGTTAAGGGGATGAGCTTCCTCCTGACCATATTGATCCCGGTGTCAATCTCAAACCGGGGCTCATTCTGGCGGGTGTGCTGGTCCTGATTCTGTCCCGTGTGATCGCCGCAGGAGTGCGGTTGAAGCATGAGCAGGATCTTACGATATAGGAGGCCCCCGCATGGCGATTCTGGTCAACCTCGATGTGATGCTGGCGAAACGAAAGATGTCCCTGACCGAGCTGTCGGAAAAGGTGGGCCTCACCCTGGCGAATCTGTCCATCCTGAAGCAGAACCACGCCCGCGCGATCCGGTTCACTACGCTGGAGGCCATCTGCCGGGTTCTTGACTGCCAGCCGGGCGACATATTGGAGTATCGCGAAGAGGACGAGAACAGCAGTTAGCCCGCACAGATTTGTGTATCTTGTACAGACACGACCGATAGATTGTTTCTGGGGCGAATAGACCAAAGGCTGAAAACGTGATCCCACACGCTGAGTTTGATTCCGCCGCTATCGTGGAGGAGATGCTGAACACCTGTGCGCCCGCGCAGTCTTATAAGGTACGCCACCTCAAGGGCGACGCCTCCGCACGGCGCATCTTCCGGGTCGAGCTGACGGATGGCGGCGCGTGCATTGCCGTGGCGGGACCAAACCACGAGGAGAACCGTGCGTTTGTCGGTTTTACACGTACCTTTCGACGCCTCGAGTTGCCGGTTCCCGAGCTACTGCATGTGCATCCCGACGAGCGCGGCTACCTGCTGGAGGACCTGGGCGATACCACGCTGTTCCAATGGCTCACCCGCCGGCGTGAGGAGTACAGCGGCGAGTTCCCCGAAAAGGACGCCCGTAAGCTCTACCGGCAGGCGGTGGAACATCTTGTAGCTTTTCAGCTCCGCGCCGCGGATGAAATCGACTACAACCTCTGTTACCAGACCCGTGAGTTCGGTCCCGAGGCGTGGCGCTTCGACTGGGATTATTTTGTCGACTGCTTCCTGGGGGAATTCTACACGGGTACGCCGCCGTTGGGCGAGCTGGAGAAGGAATACACCACGCTGGCGAGCCAGTTGAACGCGGCGCCGCGCGACGCGTTCCTGTACCGCGATTTCCAGTCACGCAATATCATGGTGACCGACGGCGGCTTGCGGTTCATCGACTACCAGTCCGGACGACGCGGGGCGGTGAGCTATGACATCGCCAGCCTACTGCTCGACGCCCGCGCGGATCTGCCCTTCGCGTTCCGCGACTCGATGCTGGAGTACCACGCCGACCTGGTGGCGACCCAGACAGGACAGTCGTTCGATCTCCTCCTGGCCGCGTTTCCACCCTACGCCCTGATGCGGACGTTGCAGGCGCTGGGAGCCTATGGCAATCTTGGCATCCGGAAAGGCAAAACCGAGCACCTGCGGTCGGTACCCTACGGCCTCCTGAATGCGCTGCACCTGCTCCGTGACGATACCAACCTGGCGCGCCTGCCGGTGCTTACGCGCGTGTTGGAAGAGATTCAAGGAAAACCCCGAACAGGATACTAGGATAGAAGGATGGCAAGGATAACCACTAAATATAGTCATTCTCGAATTAAATCCGTCATCTTCCTTGGCAGAGAGGCAGCAGTCTAGAGTGTCGGTGTAGTTTCTGCGGGAATGAGAGTGGGTTTGATTCTGCGACAGTCTGGAAGGCTGGAATGAGATC
>CAZYOC010000121.1:0-12919 GCA_964648415.1 uncultured bacterium
GTTTCCATAGTTAACATGTTGTAGTATATAGACATGTCTGGATTCCCGCCTTCGCGGGAATGAGAGTGGGTTTGATTCTGCGACAGTCTGCTTCGCGGGAATGAGAGACATCAGAATTCTGCAACAGTCCGTATAAACGGTTTTCGGGGTTAAATCACTTGACGACAGTTTGTTGTTGTTTTATACAACCCGCTGCCGGGGTTGTCAAAGAGGGCGAAACTGTCTCCCAGGGTGCGCGCCAAACGGACGGCGCGTACCTTGGGCTATGGCAGAGAACCACTGCCGTGGTTCCTTGGGCTATTGCATAGAACCACTGCCGTGGTACCTTGGTCTATGGCATAGAACCACTGCCGTGGTTCCTTGGGCTATGGCATAGAACCACTGCCGTGGTTCCTTCGTGAAATATCCGGGCTAAAAAAAGGCGGGACAGTGTTGAAGCACTCACTGTGGTTTACAAGCATCGCTTTCTTATTGCTGCTGATTGGGTGCGGGACGAAAGAGCCGCATCAGGAGCAATCCGGCGCAGGTGGCGGAAAAAAGACCACCGGCGAGGTGCAACTTCTCGTCACCGGCAACGCCAACGGTCTGCTGGTCCCGTGCGACTGCGAAATGGGACCGTTGGGCGGGCTCGCGAAACGAGGCGTATTGTTCGACAGCCTGGACAATGGCAACGCGGTGCGCATCAACCTGGGCGGGACCATTGACGAGCTCACGACACCGTCAGTGTACCCGGATGCGGTCAGAGCGCTGGAGTTGCTGGAGTACGACCTCCTGCTGCCCGCGAAACAGGACCGAGCGCTGCTCGCCGAGGCGCAGGTGCAGGACGCGGCGAACTGGCTGACAAAACCCGGGCGGTATGTTATCGAACGAGACAGCGTGGTGCTGATCTTCCATGTGTTCAGCGACCTTTGGGACGATGCGGCAGAGCACCGGCCTTCTAAGCCGGGTGTTTTGGAAGCAGACACTTCGGCAGAGAAAGACACTGTCGAAATCTGGCTGACTCATGTCCCGGAGGACCGTCTTCCGGAGTTGCCGGCGACCTGTCCCGCGCCGGATGCGATCCTGGCGGGCGGGACGTTGCTGACCGCGCCGCAGGTGGATACGCTGGAAGGGGCGCCGGTGTATCGTCCCAGCGCCGACGGGATGGATCTGCTGAACCTGTCCATCCGGTTCGAGCAGGGGGAACCGGTGATCCGCGGCGACGTACACTGGGTGGATCACCACATTCGAGAACGGGAAGACGTGAAAGCCCTGCTGCACAAGGTTGAACGCCGATGAGACAGGACACCGCCGACAAGAGGAATCCCATGCAATCGCTCAGGAAACGGGGCGCGGTGGGCGTGGTGGCCATTACCTTCCTCGGGATCGTTGCGATCATCATGCTCGGGATGTTCATCTATGTCTGGGTGTATGTGCAGGGCGAGCCGGGCGATCCCGACGCCGAGGGCAGCGTACAGATCACCATCCCGCAGGGGGCCGGCGCCTGGCGTGTGGCGCGCGACCTGAAGGACGCCGGTTTGATTGAGAGCCCGCGTCGTTTCGTGTATCATCTGCGTTTTCGCAAGGATACGGAAGATCTGCGGTTCGGTGTCTACGAGATCCAGCGTAGCGCCTCCATGGCGAAAATCGCCGACATGCTGACCAGCGGCCGGGTGATGACGGTGAAAGTGACCATCCCGGAAGGGTGGACTTCACGCCAGATCGCACAGTGCTTGCAGAAGAAGGACATATGCGACAGCGCGGCATTCATGGAGGCGGTCAATTCGGCGGAGCTGGCGAACGAGCTCGACCTGCCGGGTGAAACGCTGGAAGGGTTTCTCTTTCCGGAGACCTACAACTTCCCTTACGGACTCACCGGGGAAGATGTCGCGCGGATCATGGTCGAGACCTTCAAGGACATGACCGGCGAGGGCTGGTGGGAGAAGGCGGAGCAGAGCAGGCTCGGCGTGCATGGCGTGGTCATCCTGGCCAGCCTGGTGCAAGGCGAAGTGCAGTTGCCTGAAGAGGCGGGTGATGTGGCGGCGGTGTACAGCAACCGTCTGAAAAGAGGGATGTTGCTCCAGGCGGACCCGACCATCCAGTACCTGCTGCCCGAGCCGCGACGCTTGCTCAACCGGCACCTGGAGGTCGATTCTCCGTACAACACGTACAAGTACAAAGGACTGCCGCCGGGTCCGATCAACAATCCCGGGCTGGTGGCGTTGCGTGCGGCGGCGGATCCGCCGGAAAAACCCTGGATCTACATGGTGGCCACCGGTGACGGAGGCCATACCTTCACAACCAACCTGCGTGACCATAACAAAGCCAAGGCCCGGTTCGACGAGGTCCGGCGACGTTTGGCGCGGGAAGAACGACGACAACGGAATGCTCAGTGAATATCTTGCATACATCCCCATTGGAAGGATTAAACAAGGCGCAGCGGGCGGCGGTGGAGCAGACCGAAGGCCCGGTGCTGGTGCTGGCCGGAGCGGGCAGCGGAAAGACACGTGTGCTGGTGCATCGTGTGGCGCATATTGTCGGCGAAGGCCTGGCCCGGCCCTGGCAGGTGCTGGCCATGACCTTCACCAACAAGGCCGCCAAAGAGCTGAAGTCGCGCGTGGAGGGCATGGTGCAGGGCGGCGATGAAGTCGCGGCCGGCACCTTTCACTCCACCTTCCTGCGCCTGCTGAAACGCGAAACCGACGCCATCGGCTACCCGAAGGACTTTACCGTCTTCGACGATTCCGACTCACGACGCCTCGTGAAGCTCATCCTGAAGGACATGGGCGAGGAGGACACCAATTTCAAGTCTGTCCGAGTGACCATCAGCCGTCTAAAGAACGACATGATCAGCCCCAAACAGGCGGAAAGCATCGCGGACAGCGATTTTCAGGAAGTGGTCGCCAAAGCGTACGCTGAATACGAGACGCGCCTGATAAAGCACGCGGCGATGGACTTCGACGACCTGCTGCTTCGGCCCATCAAGCTCTTCAAGGAGCACCCGTCGATCCTGAACAAGTGGACGGACCGGTGGCGGTACATCCACGTCGATGAGTACCAGGACACCAACCTGGCGCAGTTCGAGCTGATCAAGCTGCTGGCGGGGCCGAAGCCGAACCTGTTCGTGGTGGGGGATGACGACCAGTCCATCTACGGCTGGCGCGGGGCGCGAGTCGAGAACATCTTCCAGTACCGTAGCCAGTTCTCGGGGGCGAAGGTCTTCCGGCTGGAGCAGAATTACAGGAGCACCCAGTCGATCCTGGACCTGGCTCACGTGGTCGTGTCCAAAAGCGAGCGGCGTGAAGAGAAAAAGCTCTGGACCGACCGCTCGAAGGGGAACAAGCCCGTCCTGATCGAGGTCTCCACCGACGCCGACGAGGCCGCGGAAGTGGCTGACCGAATCCTGCGGGAAGTCAGTAAGGGAGATCGCCGTTACGCGGACTGCGCCGTCCTCTACCGCACCAACGGTCAATCCCGGCTATTCGAAGACTCCTTCCGTTCCAAGCGGATTCCTTACCAGGTGATCGGCGCGAAGGCGTTCTATGACAGGAAAGAAGTAAGGGATGCGGTCAGTTACTTCAAGTTGTGCCTGAACCCGCGTGACGAGGTCGCGTTGCGCCGGATCATCGCCGAGCCGCCGCGCGGTATCGGCGGCAAGACCCTGGACAAACTGGTGGCGTGGGCGGTAGAGGCGGACGAGCCCCTGACCGAGGCTATGCGCCGGGCGGCGGAGCTGGATGAGCTGACCACGCGCCAGGCCAACGCCTGCACCCGTTTCGCACAGCAGATCGACGACTGGCGCGACGTGCTGCAAAAGGACGGTTCCCTGTCCAAATGGGCCAAGCAACTGCTGCAGGAGTCGGGCTACATCGACCGGCTCAAGAGTGAAAAATTCGAGGGGGAAACCCGGCTGGAGAACATCGAGGCGCTGATTGACGGCATCGCGGACTTTGAGCAGAAGGGCGGGCATACCCTGGCGGAGTACCTGGAAGAGACCGCGCTGGCGACCGACGTGGACCGGTATGATCCCGACGAGGACAGTGTCCGCCTGATGACCGCCCACGCCGCCAAGGGGCTGGAGTTCCCGCTGGTGTTCGTGACCGGGCTGGAGGAGAAGCTGTTCCCGTTGGAGAATGAATGGTCCGACCGTCCCCAGGACATCGACGAGGAGCGGCGGCTGTTCTACGTGGCGGTGACCCGCGCCATGGACGAGCTGGTGCTGACCACCGCGGTGCAGCGGATGAAATGGGGCCAGCAGACCATGGCCAACGAGAGCCGGTTTATCCGGGAGTTGCCGAAGAAAGCGTATGAACGGGTGAGCCGGACGTCGAGCCTGTACCAGGGCTCGCTGTTTGGGACGCGGGCGTTTCAGGGCGAGGTGTCGGGCAAAGGCAGATACAGCGGGAGTAAACCGCATTCGAAGCCCAGCACGGAGCGGCAGCAGGCTCCCCGTGGCGCCGGTCCGCGTAATTCATCACAACAGGAGCCCGAGGAGCTGCTTGCGATCCATGCCGGCGAACTCGTCGAGCACCACAAACTGGGCAAGGGGATCGTGCTGAACATCCAGGCGTACCGGGGCGATCAGAAGGTGACCGTTGAATTTGACGGCGAAAGCTACACGTTGATGCAGAGCAAGGCTCGTTTGCAGCCGGTGAAGGATTGAGGGGGATGGGATGAGGCAGGCGGAAGGGAAGAGGACATCCAAGGGGCATTTACTCGACGCATTTGCTTTTGCGTCTGATGGAAAAGATGTCGTGACGCATCACCATGCCTGGATTCCCCAAACGGACCATTCACCTACAACTCTTCATATCAACGCGCAAATTATTCAGAGAATTGGAATCCTTAGCCTCATCCTTCTGATGCTTCTCCCGGGCATCCTCTTCGCCCAGCAGGGCCGGTCCGAGTCGGACTTCGTCTACGCGAAGAAACTCCACAAGGACGGCCTTTACGACCTGGCCGCGGAAGCCCTCGAGAATTACATCGCCGCGTATCCCGAGAGCCCGCACCGGGTGGAGGCGTCGTTCCTGCTCGGTGAAGCGCTCTTCGCCGACGAGCAGTATGAAAATGCCCGGTCGGCGTTTCAGCTGCTCCACGCCCGTTTTCCGGACCATCCGCGGGCCAGGGAGGCGCTGTTTCGTGTTGCGGACTGTTATGCGGAGCTGGGCGACCGGGACATGCAGGCCCGCGCACTGCGTCGCATCACCATTTTCTATCCTTCCGCCAAAGAGACGCCCAACGCCCTGCGGACCATCGGCAGGATCTACGTCGAGGACGGCCGCTGGGCCGACGCTGAACCGCCGTTGCAACAGATCATCAACCAGCACGAGGACTACCCCCGGATGCTGGAGGTACGGCTGTTGTGGGCGCGGGTGCTGGCCGGACGGGATGAAATGGAGAACGCCGTCGCCGAGGTCAACTTCATCGCCGAAAACGCTCAGGATCCGGCCATCGTGGCGGAAGCGCTGGCCTGGCAGGCGCGTTGGTTAAGCGAGTTGGCCGACACCGAAGGCGCGGAAAAGGCCTGGCGCGAGTTGGTGAAGAAGTATCCCAACTCGGACTATGCCGGGGAAGCCTATACCGCGATCGCGTTCCGTTTTCTGCAACGAGAGCAGCTCGCCGAGGCCGACAGCCTGTTCCGGAAGGCGCTGAAAGCCGCCTCAAATCCTTCCGCGGTCGACGCCATCCAGACAGCGCTCGGCGACATCCGTTTCCTGCAGGGCGAGTATTCCGAGGCGCTGAAGGAGTACAAGGAAGTCAGTGATCCGAAATCGCCGCCGGTGTTGTTCCGGCGGGCTGTGACGCTGGAGATGCTGAAGCGTGACCGGGAAGCGTTGCACGCCTATGTCGGCGTCAGCGAGGAAGAAGAAGCCGCCGACAGTCTGCGTTGGGCGGCGCTCTGGCGCATGGCGCAGCTCCGGCAGGATCCCAGGCTCGACCTCGAGCTCGAGAAGATCCATCCCGATTCGCTGGTGCGCGCCGAAGCGCTCTACCTGGCGCTCTATAACTTCGGTGCGGTGGATCCGCAGCAGACGGTCGTTTTGGCTGAGTCGCTGCTGGTGAGGTATCCCTGGAGCCCGAAGGTGGACGACGCCGCCCTGCTGCGAGCCGGGGCGTTGACCATCTTGGGGCGTCTGGAAGAAGCGAAGCAGGCGTACACGAGTTTTCCCGACGCTTTCCCCTACAGTCCGTATGCCCCCTTTGCGGCGGGACGTGCGGATTACCTGACGCAGCATGTGCTTCAAACCGATGCTCCGCACCTCGCGCTGGCGGACCTTCTGGCGCGAGTGGCGGGGGACTACGACCAGCACGAGTTCACCCTCGATCTCGCCCAGGTGTATCTCGACGAGTTCAAAGACTATGACCGCGCGGAACGTGAACTGCGTAAACTGCTGAACGATCCGAACTGTCCGAACACCATCGAGGACCGGGCGGCGGTGATGCTGGCGCGTGCGATTGTCAGCCGGTGGAACAAGTGGAAGGCGACCCGGATGGAAGTGGTCACCGGCGATGACACTACGGCGGGCGTACGCGAAATGGCTGCGAAGGTCGCCGGCGAACTGGAGCCGGTGATGAAGAAGCTCCCGGCGTCGGGCGGGGCGAAGACGCAGTATGAATTTGAACTGATTACGCTACGCGCGTTGGCCATGCCGGACAAAGAACGCACCGAGTACCGTCGCCGCGCCTGGAGCGACTACCTGGATGCTCGTCCGCAGCCGTGGAATCCGTCCGAGGTGTATCTCGCCCTCGCGCAAGCCTACGCGCGGCGCATCCCCAGCGACACCACCTCCATGGCCGATGTCGCCAACCTGTACCTGGAGACGCTGCTGGAACGCTGGCCCCGGTCGGTGGCGGCGGTGCAGGGGCTGATGGTGCGGGGGAAAGTGGCGCAAACGCGAGGCAACGACGAGCTGGCGGTGCAGTCGTGGACCGAAGCCGCATCTCGTGCGAAAGGACCGGACCGAATTGAAGCCTGGGAAAAGTTGATCCGTGAGGATGGCGTTCCCATGGAACGCCGCCTCGAGCTGATGGAAAAGGTACAACGTGAAGCGTATTACCATCCCCTGGCCGGCGAGCTGGACCTGCTGGAAGCCGAGCTGCTGATCCGGGCGGGCAAGTATAAGGAGGGTGCGTGGACGCTGATGACGGCGCAAACGGACCTCGCCCCGGGCAATCCCGGCCTGTTGATCCTGGGCAAGCCCACCGGCGATCGGGATTACCAGTTGGCGCTCGCCTATGAAGGACAGGGACTGACCGACCAGGCGGAAACCTATTACCGGCGTTACCTGACCCGCAACCCGCGCGGGCTGCATGTGGACGAGGCGCGTTTGAACCTGGCGTCGCTGTTGCTGAATCGCGGACGCTATGACCAGGCGCTGGATCTCTACGCCCGTATGCTTGGCGAGGACAGCGAACTCGGCCCTCGCATCCGCGCAAACCGTCAGGCCGCCAATATCCACTTTTTGCAGGGCGATTATGACCGGGCGCGCGAGCTTGCCCTGCAGACCGCCAAGCTGGACACCAACGCCGATTCGTCGTTTGCTTTCGATCAGCTCGCCGTGGTCTGTCTGTACCGTAGCGGGCAATCGACTCGCACACAGGACGAGATAAAAAGCCTCGAACGCCGCTACAAGGGCCGTTCCGACTGGGACGACGCCGTGGCGCGGTTCTGGTTGGAACGCGGCCGTTGGTATTCCCGCCTGAAAAGCTGGCCGGAAGCGCAACGGGCCTACGAGCGCGTGATCGAGAAGCATGCTCGTTCCAAGTGGACTCCTTACGCCCGCTACGAGATGGGGCGCGACTTCCTGACCCGCAACCTGTTCGAGGAGGGGCTGGATGTTCTGACCGCCATGCCGGACCGCTATCCCGACCATTCAGTACTCGGGCAGGTCTACCTGACGCTGGGCAATTATTTCGTCGAGAACGGCAACATTACGGACGGCATCGCGGCGTACGAGCGTGTGCTTGCCGACGAGGTCTCGCGTCCGCTCTGGCCAACCGTGCTGAAAAACCAGATGCAGGCGTACAAGTCGGCGGGGTTCTACGCCGGGGCGTTGAAGGCGGCGCAGACCTACATGGAGCTGTTTCCCAACGCGGAAGACAAGTTCGAGATCCGGATGCAGATGGGGCAGTACCTGGTCGGCACGGAACAGCACGAGGCGGCGGTGGAGCTGTATGAGGAGCTGATTCTGTATGCGAACGTGGAAAACGAGGCCGCGTGTCAGTTCTTCATCGGGGAGGCTCTCGAGAAACAGGGCCGTTACGCCGAAGCGGTCATCGAATACCTGAAAGTGAAGTACCTGGGCAAGCCGACCAAGCTGCAATGGGCGATCACGGCGCTGTACAACGCCGGACGCTGTTGCGAGCGCCTCGACCAGCCGGAGCGGGCCATGGAACTGTACCGGCAGATCGTGGTAAAGGAAGGACTTGGCAGCCCGTTTGGACGCAAGGCGCAGGAGCAGGTGGACCGCCTCCAGGCGCAGCTCGAGGAGCGGGAGGACTGATGGACAGCTTGCTCCGCAAAGGGCTGCTCCAGATCGCCCAGGGAGCGCAGTCGCGCCTGTACAGCGAACGGAGCCGTCTGCGTTACCTGAAACAGGGCTGGAAGGCTTACAAGAAATCGGCGAAGCGCTGGCGTTACCGGATCGTCGTACGCTATTCCGACTGGATGATCGACCGTGGGCTGGGTAACCTGGACCGCTGGCATCTGTCGACTTTTCACCTGAAACGACCCTGGAGACGCTGACATGGCATCGGACAACAGCTTGCGAGCGGCGGTGGGACCGTACTGGCTGCAACGCCACGTGGAGGAAGCGCTGGCGGAGGATCTGGGCGAACGCGGGGACATCACCTGTCAAGCTACCGTACCGTCCGGGAAGACCGGCCATGCTGAGCTGATTGCCAAGCAGACAGGCGTGCTGGCCGGGATCGACTGGGCGGTGGAATGCGGCCAGCGGGTCACGCCCGCCGTGGATTGGGTGTTCAGCGCCGTTGATGGGGATGCTGTGGAGAAGGGGCAGGTGATCGCCACGATTGACGGTCCGCTGGACGGTATCCTGATGTCGGAGCGGACCGCTATCAACGGCCTGGCGAGACTGTGCGGCATCGCCACCATGGCCGCGGAAGCGAGCCGTTTGATCGAGGGGACCAGGGCTGTAGTGCTTGAAACCCGTAAGACCACACCCGGCTGGCGGCTGGCGGAGAAGTACGCCGTCCGCATGGGCGGCGCACAGAACCACCGCATGGGCCTGTACGACGAGATCCTGATCAAGGAGAACCATATCGAGTCCGCCGGTGGGGTGATGGAGGCGTTGCAGGCGGCGAAGCAGTGGCGCGCCGCACAGCAGGACGACCCCGGACGAAACACGCCTGTCGAGATCGAGGTGGAGGATCTTCAGCAGTTGGAGTGGGCGCTCAGTGAGCATCCGGACCGGATTCTGCTGGATAACTTCGGTCCGGAGCTGTTGCAACAGGCGGTGGAGCGGACGGCGGGGCGGTGTTTGCTGGAGGCGTCGGGCGGCATCACCCTGGAGAACCTGCGGGAGGTGGCGCTGACCGGCGTAGACCGCATTTCCCTCGGGGCGCTCACCCACTCGATCAAGCCGCTTGATCTATCTCTGTTAGTGAAGACTTAATCTGTTGTGAACTTGGAATGGCGAGCGTTGTCAGCCTATGTTGCCGCGTGGGTGTCAGGTCTCCGCACACAACGCTAACGACCTGACACGACCGAAGTACAGGACCGAGGTGCAGGACCGACGTCATCGTCGGTCAGAATACTTGAAAAGACGAGAAACCCAGTGGAGTATATCATGAGCGATACCAAATCGCTTGGCCGTTTTACCTTCGTGTTGCATTCGCACCTGCCGTATGTCCTTTCCCACGGCCGCTGGCCGCATGGGATGGTCTGGCTCTCGGAAGCCGCGGCGGAGACCTATATCCCCTTGTGGCGCAGTTTCAAGAAACTGCATGAACAGGGCAAGAAACTGGCGGTGACCATCGGGATCACCCCGGTCCTCGCCGAGCAGCTTTCCGACGAGACCTTTGTGCGGGAATTCCTCGATTACCTTGAGATGAAACGGCGCGCGGCGCGGGTGGACCTGGAGGACTTCATCGAACGAGGCGAAACCCGGATGGCCGAAGTCGCCCAGTTCTGGATCGACTGGTACGCCGAGGTGGAGAAGGACTTCCGCGAGGAGCTGCACATGGACATCGTGCAGGGCTTCCGGAAGTTGCAGGACGACGGTGCGATTGAGATCATCACCTGCGCCGCCACTCACGGCTACCTGCCGCTGCTGGGGACGGACGAAGCGGTGGAAGCGCAAATCAAAATCGGCGTGGAGACGTACAAAAAGCACTTCGGACGCGATCCGCAGGGCATCTGGCTTCCCGAATGCGCCTTCCGTCCCGGCTATCACTGGATTCCGCCGGAAGGCGACGCCAGCGAAGGTTTCGACCGCACCGGCGTGGAGCAGTACCTGAAGAAGTACGGTATCCGCTACTTCATCGTGGACACCCACCTGCTGAAGGGCGGCAAGGCCATGGGCGTGTACCTGAACCGTTTCGAGGGCCTGCGTCAGCTCTGGGAACAGGCAGAGAGCGGGCTGAAGGAAGTGGTGCGTGACGAGGATGTGGAAAAGGTCCCGTACCGTCCATACTGGGTTGCTCACACCACGAAGGACGGCGAGCCGGTGGGCGTCCTGACTCGGGATCCCAAGACCAGCCTGCAGGTGTGGTCCGGCGAGTACGGCTATCCCGGCGATGGCAACTACCTCGATTTCCATAAGAAACACTTCCCCGGTGGGCACCGTTACTGGCGGGTCACTCGTGCGCAGGCCGACCTGGGCGAGAAGGAGCTGTACGACCTCGCGCCCATCGCTCAGCGCCAGCGTGAAAACGCAGACCACTTCGTGTCGCTGCTGACCTCCGTGCTGAAGGAGAACGACGGTGTGCCGGTAAACGACCGCATGGTGATGACACCGTTCGACACCGAGCTGTTCGGGCACTGGTGGTTTGAAGGGCCGGGCTGGCTGGAGCATGTGCTGAGCACGGTTGACGACATCAGCGAGCTGACCCCCTCCACGGGCAGCGAGATCATGTCCGCTCCCGACCAGGCGCCGGTGGTGGAGCTGCCGGAGGGTTCCTGGGGCGAGGGCGGGTTCCACTACATCTGGTACAACGACGAGACCAAGTGGACCTGGCCGGAGATCTACCGTTGCGAACGGCGCATGACCGAAGCGGTGCGAAAATATGGCGAACAGCGCGGCGACGTGTACGAAGCGTTGCAGCAACTGGGCCGTGAGCTCCTGCTGATGGAATCCAGCGACTGGCAGTTCCTGATCAGTACCGTGGCGGCGAAGGATTACGCCGAGCTGCGTTTCACCCAGCATGTGCGTGACTTCGATTTCGTGTCCGAGGTCGTGGATAAGTTGGCCGATGGCCGCGGGCTGACCGGCGAAGAGTGGGAACGCTACCAGGCGATCCGTGAGCGGGATGTATTGTTCGAGGACATCGATCCATCCATCTGGGGCTAAGCGATGCCTGAAATGAGGCACGATCCGGTGCAGCGGCGCTATGTGATCATCGCTCCGCAACGCACCCACCGGCCGACCGATTTCATTGAACCGAAGCCGGAGACCAACGGCGAGGACAACCCCTTCCTGCCCGGCAGGGAGGAGGAGACCATGCCCGAGATCTACGCCGTCCGTGACAAGGACAGCAAAGCCAACCAGTCCGGCTGGTCGTTGCGTGTCATTCCTAACAAGTACCCGGTGCTGAAGGTCGAGGGCAACCTGGACCGTGAGGGCGTGGGTGTCTACGACCGCTTGAATGGAGTGGGCGCTCACGAGCTGGTGGTGGAATCGCCCGACCCCGAGGCCGACCTGGCGACCATGCCGCACCGGCAGGTGGTGGAAGTGCTGAAAGCGTACCGGGAACGGCTGCTGGACCTGGTCAAGGACCGCCGGTTCCGGTACGTGCTTGTTTTCCGCAACCACGGCAGCAAGGCGGGCGCGAGCATGTCGCATCCGCATTCGCAGATCGTAGCGCTGCCGGTGACACCGCAGCTCATCGCCATGGAACTCGAGTCCGCGGGGAAATACTTCGAGGACAAGGAACGCTGCCTGTTTTGCGACATCATGAAGCACGAACTGCGTGAGAACCGGCGCATCATCACCGAGAGCGAGCGGTTTGTGGCGTTCACACCCTACGCCAGCCGGTCGCCGTTTGAAATGTGCATCCTGCCACGCACCCATGCGTGTGATTTCAAGACAACCACGTTCAACGATCTGCAGGAACTCGCCGGCGTGTTGCAGGATGTGCTGCAACGGCTGTCCATCGGGCTGGAGGATCCGCCGTACAACCTGATGCTGCACAATTGCCCGAACCTGTCCACGTTTGAGCCGCAGCCGGTGCGCTGGAAGACTATTCCGTATGACTGGCACTGGCACCTGGAGATCGTGCCACGCCTGGGGAATTACGCGGGCTTCGAGCTGGGCACCGGACTGTTCATAAACCCCATGGCCCCGGAACAGGCGGCGGAATATCTCAGAGCAATGCGGATCTGATTAGAAATTAGAAATTAGAAATTAGAAATTAGAAATTGGGAGTTGGGAGTTGGGAATTACTATAGGGCCTGTTGCACGAATTCTGATGTCTCTCATTCCAGCGAAGGCTGGAATCCAGTCATGTTTATATACTACAATATGTTAACTATGAAAGCCAACTATTAAACACTATTTCGGTTCAGAATTGCTAACATTTTGTATTCTTGCACCTTGCCCGGATTCCAGCCTTCCAGACTGTATCAAAATGTCCAATGGATCTCATTCCCGCGAAGGCGGGAATCCAGTCATGTCTATATACTACAACATGTTAACTATAAAAACTCCCTATTGAACACTACTCTGGTTCTAGATTGCTAACTTATTGTATTCTTGCATCT
>CAZYOC010000122.1:0-12887 GCA_964648415.1 uncultured bacterium
TAATAGTTGGCTTTCATAGTTAACATATTGTAGTATATAAACATGACTGGATTCCTGCCTTCGCAGGAATGATATCATTAGACATTTCATTCGAGAATTGCTATCATCGCTTTGCGTGTTGCTTGAAAAGATCAGAAGACTGTTTCCTTCAACCTGCAAGGTCATCCTTTACTTTAATTCTTAATTCTTAATTCTTAATTCTTAATTCATTTGTCATCCTTAATATCCTATTATCCTGTGAAAGATCAGAAAGCAATCCCGAGCGACACCCGCTGGGTATTGTCAAGAATCCCAAAGTCCGTGTAACTGTAATCGGCGCATACAGCCATGCCGCGCCAGGGTACCCGTACACCCGTGCCCAGCGACCAGTCCTGCTCGTCGGTGTTGAGCTTGTAGCCGCCACGCACGAACACCATCCCCATGAACCCGTACTCCGCGCCCAGTTTGATGTTCTCTGAGTTGTCCACCGGGTGGTTCAACTGCAACGAAGTCAGCACCTTATGGTGCTGCCAGGCGAACGCGGTCATGGCGCCGCCCAACTGGAACACGGTCGGCGGCGGGTAGCTGGTGAAGCTGCGTTCCGTCAGGCTCCCGTCGGCCTCTCGGTACATGTAGCTCCCGTCCGGCCGGGCGGTGGGGCCGAAGTGCATCAGCGACACCCCGATGCGCAGGTCACGGTAGCCGGTCCAGTAATAGGTGCCGATGTCCATCATGACGTTGTCCATCATGACGTCGGCCAGTTGTTCGCGCGCGTACTTCAGGGTCACGCCCCAGCTGAAGTTATCCGTCATCTGCAGGGCGTAGCTCAGGCCGAACAACGCGTCGCCGTAGCTGAAGTATTCCCCGGTACCCTCGGGTTGATACACGGTGGTGATTTCCATGTCCGGCGTACTCAAGCTGGCCAGGCTGACGCCGATCACCCCGGCCGGCAGGGGATGGACGAACGAGATGGCATCGTAGGTGATGTCGGAGAAATAATTGATCCGTGTCATCCCCAGGGTCCGGTCGCCACGAAACAGCGGCGCGAGGCCGTTGGCGGGCGCTTTCGTCCCTTCCGGCGGACGCAGCGGGTCGACGGTGTACTTGCCGCGCCAGCGGTTGGCGATCTGCGCGATCCCCGCCGGGTTCCAATACACGGCAAACGGGTCGTTGGCGATGGCGACATACGCGCCGCCCATGGCTTCCGCGCGGGCTCCGACGGGGATCTTCAGGTACGTCATGGACGATGTGCCCACTCGCTGCCCGCCGAGAATCTTCCAGAAATCGCTTGCCGACGCACTCGCCGCGAGGGCAAGCACCAGGCCGATGATCACGATGGTTTGTGCTGACTTACGCACTCTCTGCACCTTCGGTGAAGTGAAAAAAGTGAAAAAAGTAAAGAAAGTGAAAAAAGTAAAGAAAGAAGCCCTAGTCGATTCTATGATCTTACTTCTTCACTTTCCACTCCGTTTTTGTTTTACAAACCCTTGCTTATCGCCCTTTACATCATACAAGGTTCTGGCTTTTCAATCTTTCCTGGATTCCTGCCTACCAGACTGTATCAGAATGCCAAACGCGTGTCATTCCTGCGTAGGCAGGAATCCAGTTAATCATTGTTAATAAAAGATGTAGGGGGTTCATTCTTGAAGTCAACTCTTGATTTCCAATTATACTTTGTCAGTTCTTTCTATTTCGCGAAATGGATTCCGGATAACGCCTAAACTACAGGCGTTTCCGGAATGACACGGTCGTGGCCTCTCGCTATTGTGATACAGTCTGCTACGCAGGAATGACACTTTTACATTATCCTTGCTGTTTTATCCTTGCCATCCTTAACATCCTAATCATCCTGTTAAGAATGCGTGATCCCCGGCAACACCTCAGAACCTGAAATTGACTCCCAGGAACGCCTGCCGTGGTTCTCGCCAGTCGCTCGGGTCCACCGGCACAAAGCCCTGCGGGTTTTCCCAGTAGAGCGGGTACGGGTCGCCGTAAGTGTACGGCTCGCCGGTCAAGGGGTTGATCGCCCGGGGAATCCGGTAGTCGAACAGGTTCTGCACTTCGGCGAACACCCGGAACGTGGCGTCTTTGTACAGATCCCACTCCTTCCAGAGCTTCACGTCCACCGTGTTCCAGGTCTCGCTGATGGCACTGTACTGGTCGCCGGTTTCCTGGATATCCTGGCGGTTGTTGACCAGCTTGCCGGGGGTGTAGCGTCTCCCGGACTGCACATCGAGCCGGACGCTGCCGCCCCAGCGTTCAGGCCAGCGCAGGCCGAACCAGTCGGGCGCGTCGCCTTCACGGACCCTGAGCCACAGTGTCAACCCAACCGTAATCGGTTTGTCCCACGCCAGGTAGTCTTCACCCAGCGTCTTTTCCGTGATGCGTGTATCCGCTGCGGCCAGGATCTCGGCGTTGGCGCTGGAGCTCTTCCCGGTGGCGATCTGGTAGGCAAACTCGGCGGTGCCGGTCAGGTAACGTCCCTGGCGCGCCCGGAACCGGACCTCCACCCCGCGAACACGGGCGTAGTCGATGTTGAAATACTGGTAGTACGAGATGCTGCCCAGGCGCGGGTTGGTGCTCTTCACGTTGAAGCTGGTGGCGTAGTCGAACAGGTCCTTGTAGAACGCCACAAATTCGATCACCTGGTCGCCGGTGAAGCGGTGTTTTACGCCCATCTCGTAGGCGACGGTGGTCTGCGGGTTCAGGTTCGGGTTGCCGAAAAGCTGGTACGTTGACGGGCTGTAGGCGTGCAGCTTGGAATACACATACGCGTATTTCGGCCGCTGGCTGAAGTGCCCGTAACTGAAGAACAGCACGTCCGAATCGGTGACCGGATGGCTGATGCCCAGCCGGGGGCTGAGGTGCATCTTGACCCGCCGGCCCAGCATGTCGGTGGTCTCGTCCTTGAACGTCTGCCGCGCTTGATCGGTCAGGGTAATCACACGCGGATCGTTGATAGCGTCTTCCACATATTGTCCCGGCGCCCACCAGTCCATCCGCAGGCCGATATTGGCGATCATGCCCTTGAACTCGACCTTGTCCTGCACAAAAAACGCGCCGGATTCCGACATCGCCCGGTACATGTCGTAATCGCCGCCGAACTCCGTAGACGCCACCCAGGGGTCGTGGATGTTGAAAAGTTGCATCAGGGTCTGTTCGTACTCGAGGCCGAGCTTCACCTTGTGCCGTTCATGCACCTGGCTGGTCATCTTGGCCCGGAGCTGCCAGGTTTCGTTGAAGTGATCGTGGTACACGCTGCCGTTGCCGTTATCCCAATATCCGTCGCCGTACTTCACGATCATTTCGCCGTTGGGCTGGGGATAGTAGAAAACCGGTTCGACATCGATGGGCTCTTTGTATTCGGAATAATGCAGCCGTCCCGCGCCGGAATGGACCCGGTTGTAGAAGTTGCCCAGCGTGACCTCGTAGAAGGTGCTCGTGGACAGGGTGTGGGTCCAGTTCACGCTTTGCTGGATGCCTTCACGGGTGATGGTGTTGTAGTCGTCCAGGATGTAGCGGTATTCCAGCGGGAAATAGGTTTTGTCCTCCACCAGCGCGTCGAAATAGCCCTGGTTGATTCTCAGGCTGCGACCGTAGCTGTAGGAGATCTTGGACACGTCGGTCGGTTTCCAGGTGACCTTGCCCAGCAGCGACCAGTTGTTCTCCTCGCGCAGCGCGAAATCGTCGAACTCTGCCTTGTACGGTGTGAGCTGCACCGGGTTGGACGGGAGATAGGTATTGGACGCGTAGCCGTAGCCGTTCAGGAAGAAGCTGACCTTGCCGGGGACGGTAACGCCCAGGCTGGGCAGCATGAAGTTGGTGATCGGTTCGGGTCCGCCCAGGGAGAATTCCAGGTTGCCGGTATTCTGGTTGTCCGGCGGCCAGTCCATGATGTTGTCGGTCTTGAGAGCCAAGGTACCGTCGAATCTTTCCCCGCCTTCCTTGGTCTCCACGTTGACCAGGCCGCTCATTGCTTCGCCGTATTCGGCGTTGAACCCGCCGGTGATAACTTCCAGCTCCTTGATGGCGTCGGCGCTGAGATAGATCCCCAGACCCTGCCCGGAGATGGGATCTTTCACCGAGACGTTGTCGATGATGTACAGGTTCTCGTCGGCGCGTCCGCCTCGGATGTGGATCTCGTTGTTATCCGACACCACGCCCACCTGCTGCGCGAGCAGATCGTCGATCCCTTCCACCGCCAGGTCCTCGATGTCTGCGCTGCTCAGGGTCCGGGCGGTGGCGGTCTCGTCCACGTCCAGCAACGGTTTCTGGCCGATAATGGTGACTTCCTGTCCGATGGCCAGCACCGTAGGCTCGAGCGGAATGTCGATCTCCACCTCGGCGTTATCCGAGGGCATGCGTACCGCCGTACGCAACGCCACCTTGTAACCGACGAAGGAGGCTTGCAGGTCGTAGTAACCTGCCGACAGCCCGATGATGCGGTACACGCCGTCCAGGTCGGTCGCCCCGCCGCGGGCGGTGCCCTTGACCACCACATTCACACCGGGCAACGGCTCGCCGGTGTCCTTGTCGGTAATCTGTCCGGTGATGGTTCCTGCGGTGGATGCTGTCGTCACAACGAGAGCCGCAAGAAGTCCAACGATGTATGCAGACACTTGTTGTCTATTCATCAAAAAGCACCTGGATAACCTGATGGATGTTGTTTCTACCGTTCAAACTCGTCAATGGTAACGCCAGCACAGTATACTCGCTGTTGCTGGCGGAAAATCGCTTCCGGAGACCAACAATGGGATTGCCTTCGAAACTGGCATGATCGCTCATGTGGTAGATCGGCTCAACATTCTGTTTGGGAACAAACCCGGTTACCGGGAAAAGGATCCAGTCACTGATTGCGAGGGTGTCCAACACCTCTGGTTGCGATGGGATGAGGTTGACAGTTTCCGGCTCAATACGATTGACAAACGGGGCCATTTCCTCCACCAGGGGTTCAAACTCACCTCCCGCGTCACCGGTCCCCAAACCGACCATACCGGAATCCATTCGCGTTACTGTAAGAAACAATCGTTTATCTTGCGATTCAACGTAGGAATATACGCTATTGTAGGCGTTTTTTATCCGAGGGCTCCCCAAGGAGCTATACCACAAGATTCGATCAAAAAACATCATGGATTCAATAACATCAACTATACTATAGGGAAGTTCTTCGCCAATTTCCCAAACAGAATAGTTTTCACGTCCATACAATGAATCAAAAATGCTTTGATAGATGCTCAGGTAAGCGTTGTTTTCCTGATCAGGGGCGTCATCCACAATTAAATATCGCCCCTGGGGTTCTCTAACGTGCCAGACATTGGGGTCGGTCACGATACTCGTGTCGGGGAAATGGATGGTGGGGGAAGTAAAGCCCGCCACATCAATCACTCGCGCCCAGAAGACGTAATCGCCGGCCTCCAGGTCACGCAGGGTCAGGCTGGCCGGCGCCCCTTCGATATCTACCCATTGGGTGTCGCCCGGTTGAGGATTCAGGGCGTATTGGATCCTGTCGATGGTTTCCACCCCATCCGGGTCAAACACATCCCAGACGAAAGTACGCGTGGTGAAGGTGTAAAATGTGTCAGCCACGCTCATGGGGTTGGACATGATTCGGTATTCGATGCTGGGCCGCGAATTGACTACAGGGTAGGTGACCTGCGCCACGGTGCTGTCGGCCGCGCCCTGGTTATCGATGGCGTACACCTGGAAGGTGAACGCTGCGGCGGCGGTGCGAATGGGCAGGATGAACTGCCCGGAGTCCAGTTGGGTTTCCACCCAGCCATCGTTGATCCAGGCGGTATCGGGCGCGGCGGTGGTGTCTGTGGAGTCGGGCAGCAACTGGCCCCACCGATACCGGTACGCTTCGATCCAGCCATCAGAGTCTTCACCCCACCAGTGAACCAGTTTCTTGCTGACGCTGGTGTCGGGCAGTTGTCCCGGTGGGAGGCCGAGGGAGATGTAGGTGTCCGGCGGGATATTGCCCACCGGATCGCGTTCCGGTCCCTGGATGCCGTCGGCGGCGATAGGATCCGGTTCGTTGCAGCCGAGCAGGAACTGAGCGCACAGCATCAGGCCCAGCCCGAACGCCACGATGATACCTGCCAGTTGGTTCCGCTTCATGGGTGTGTCACTGCTGTTTTCGGAACGTGTATACAACCATCAAAACCCCTCCCTCCGCCGCCTGCAGGCGGCGGAGGGAAAGGGAAACTGAACGATGATCAGCGATCATCGGAATCGTCGTTACTTCGTCAACACCATCTTCTGGACCTGGCGCTGCTGGCCGCTGACCAGACGCAGGAAGTAGATGCCGCTGGCGACCTGACGGCCGTTGTCCGCCATGCCGTCCCAGTACGCCGTGTGGTGACCGGCCTTCTGAGTACCGTTGACCAGCGTGCGGACCATCTGGCCCAGGCTGTTGTAAACAATCAACTGGATGCTGTTGTTTTCCGGCAGCGTGTAGCTGATGTGGGTGGTCGGGTTGAACGGGTTCGGGTAGACCGGGTTCAACGCGAACTCCAGCGGACGCGCCTGCGCGTCTTCGTTGACCGAGTTTTCACCGATGTCAGCCATGCTGCGGACTTCCAGCTTCCAGGAACCGAAGGAGTAGGTTACGATGCCGCGCACATAGTCGACTGTGGCGCCGACTTCCAGACCGTCGAACCAATCCAGCAGATCCTGGTCGTACGCCATGTCGTCATCCAGCAGGAACTCGCCGTCGCCGCTGGCGTCGGTGAAGCTCCAGTCGTAGGAGTTCAACGCGGTGATCTCGATGTCGGTGAACTCAACCACGACGCTTTCGTAGGCTTCCAGATTGGCGTTCACAGTCGCGACGTCCGTGCTGTAAATCGACTCAACATTACCGCCGTAAATGCGGGTCACGTCCACAACGTCGATCAGCTTGGTGTTTCCGGCCCACTTGAAGCCCCATTCCGCACCGGTCTCATCGACGGTGCCGGTGACTTCCACCAGGTCGCCGTAGCTGCCGTAGTAGCCGCCTTCCGCCGGCATGCTGAAGCAGATGCCGCTGTAGTCGCCGTCTTCGCCATTGGTCTGCATGAAGTAACCTTCATACGTATCGTAGTTGGCGGAGTCGCACGTGATCACACCACGGAGGGTGACCAGGTTGTTCGCGTACGGGCTGTTGCCGGACGAGAACGGGGTGTACTGCACGTTGTAAATGGACAGGTCATCCGTGGCCCAGTAACCGTAAAGGTTGGACTCGATGTCGCCGGGATTGGTGGCGGTCTGTTCGAGGTCGTCTTCGCCCTCGACATAGTACCACACGTTGGTCCCTTCGACCTGCGCCGGGATATCGCCTTCCCAGTCGATGCCGCCGGTATTATCCATGTCGACGGTCACCCATTCGCCGTCCACACCGACCTTGTAATAGATGGTCGCGCTGACCACCTGGCTGTTGTCGGCGATCTGGGCGGCCACGGTCACCGCTTCATCCGCGCCGGGGGCGGCGGGGTTACGGGTTACGGACAGCACGTTCGGTGGACCTTCGCCGATCACCACGTTATCCGGGTACAGCGGCTCGATCTTCAGATAGTAGTTGTCGCCGTCGGGATCTTCCAGGTCACCATAGTGCGGATACAGCCAGCCCCAGAGGCTGTCGATGCCGGTACCGACCGCCGGAACGATGAAGCCGTCCATGGAGTCGGAGTCGGCGTCCACGATGATACCGGGCACATCGTCACCCAGATCGGAGTCGATGATGAACAGCTCGTCGTAAGGTTGATCGTTGTCGGAAACCACGCCGTCCTGCACTTCGACAAACGCGGTGCCCCACTGCTCGGCGATGCGCGGGTCACGCAGCTCGTTGGTGGTCAGCACCTTCGGCTGCGGCACGTCGTTACCGGCGCTGAGGAACGACAGCTCGCTGGCAACCCAGACCTCGGTCATGTTGGCAGGGCCGGTCTGGTATTCATCACAGTAGCCGGTGAACACAATCTCATCACCTTCGTACAGATCCGGGAAAGTTTCTGCATCCGTATCGTAGGATAAGACTGCGCTCCAAGGGCTGTTTTCCGTAGGATCTGTATAATAGTCGCTGAAGATGAACTTCACGCCGTCGCCGGCATAGGACAGGCCGGTGGGCATGGTCACGATGCCATGGAACGTCACGTATTCGGTATTGCCGGTGGTGTCGGCCGCATCATCACGGTCGAGGCCCCAGCGCACGAACCCGGCGTAGCCGCCGTCGTTCAGGTACAGGTCGCCGTTATCGTCTTCCTGGATGGTCATGTCCATGGGACGGACCTGCTGGGCGAAGGCGATCGGGTCGAACCAGTCGACGCCATCGGCATCCACGTTCAGGTCGAACGCGATTTCCGGCACGATCTTGTAGTGACTGTAGCTGTAAGCCATTGCGCCACGGACCCACTCATACGGCATACCTTCAGCCGTCTGATGATAGTAGCCGAAGTCATCGCTGGCCGGGTTGTCGATGCGGGCTTCGTTGCCGTCGCCGTCTTCCACGAACCATTCACCGTAGTCGAAATCTGTCGCGTTGCGAGTCACATCTTCGATCTGCACCAGAACGCCTTCATACTGCTCCGCGGTGGCGGCATCATCAATGCCTTCGCAGGAGATCACGGTGTAGGCGCAGGCTTCCGGCAGATCGGACCAGTCGACATCGTCGCTGACAACCGTCACCGAGGCTTCATCGCCGGTGATGTCCAGCACAGTTTGCCCGTAAGATTCAGCGACAGTACCCGTTACTTCGACTTCCCAGCCGAAGCCCAGGTCCATCCCGGGATCACCGTCAATGTACACGCCATTCCAGGCGCCGGCGTCATCAGCGATAAACCACTTGTCACCACCGCCTGAGGCGGGCTCGAAGGTCACATACGCTGTGACCGTGACCACTTCGCCAACCAGCGGGCTGGCGTCATCCGACGCGGGGTCCTCGACATACTGGATGTCGTAGCAGGTCTCCGCTGCGGCGAAACCGGCCAGCATCAGCAGGCCGATCAACACAGGGAACAACTTCCGCATTTGTCAATCCTCCGTTGCGGGTTACATGAATCAATTACCAAGAAACTGTCAGGTCCGGCTCGTTTTCGAGAACCGTGCCGTGTTGTCGATGGGGTATCTGCACGCTGTGGACGCCCCATTCATTCCACAGCCATAAACTGCGACTGCTCGTGTTTGCTTCGTGTTATTCTATTCCGATGGTATGCCCTCCAGAGCCAACAACTCGGCGATCCGTCTTGCAATGTCGGTGTTGTCGAACACGCCGGTAAACCGCAGACTGCCCGGGCCATAGGCATACAACGGGACGCCCTGGGCGGTATGGCCGTCGCTGGCCCAATCAATGTCCAGGTTGCGGCCATCCCGATCCCCTTTTTCAACCTGGATGCCGCCGGTCTCGTGGTCGGCGGTTACGATTACCAGTGTACCGGGGTGCGACTGCGCGAATTCGGACGCTACGCGAACGGCGTCATCAAACAACACGGTCTGTCGCACCATGTAATCAAAGTCGTTGTCATGGCCCGCCCAGTCAATCTGGCTCCCTTCCACCATCAGGAAAAAACCGTCGGGGTCGTCATCCAACACGTCCAGAGCCCCGGCGGTCATCTCCGCCAGCGTCGGCTCGGTGGTCACCGTTGTCAAATAACCGTTCTGGAACAGGCCGATCATCTTCCGGCCGGCATCGGCCTTCAGGAAATCCTCCTTCGTCCGGAGCACCTGGTACCCGTCGCGGCGCATCTCGTCCAGCAGGTTGCGGCCATCTTGCCGATCACCATCATTGTCGCTGGGGGTGAAATACTTCCAGCCGCCGCCGAGGATCACATCGGTTCCACTGGTCGCGATCTGTACCGCGATGTCCAACTGCCGGCTGCGTTTCAGCACATGCGCCATGAAACTGGCCGGAGTGGCGTGGGTGACCGAAGAAGTCGAGATGACACCTGTCGCCAGGCCCTTGTCGCGTGCAGCTTCCAGAATCGTGGGCACAACCTGCTCGTCCGGCGTCATGCTTATGCGCCCCTTAAGGGTCTTCACACCGCAGGCCATCGCGGTGCCGCTGGCCGCAGAATCGGTGATCAGCTTGTCAACGGCATGCACATCCATCAGCCCGGTGACCGGGAGCCGCTCGAAATGCAAACGCCCGTCGGGGCCGACCACCGCAAAGCGGGTCGCCTGGGCGTGTACCAGCCCCATGCCGTCCCCAATCAGCAGGATGACGTTTTTCACATCATCCTCAAAGACCATGGGCAGCGGTGCGGTGGACTCCGCCGGGACATAGGGAGTCTCGATCTCGTGAATGCCGCTGGTGTCGCCACGTCCGCCCGCGAGCGCAAATGTTGAAACGGCCAGCAGGAGCAGGAGCCACATCGCCGCCCGTCCCGCCGGCACAAGCCTTCTCTTCTGTCCACTCATGATGTCAACCTCTACTGGTTAAGTTCTACTTGATGACAAGAAACTTCCCAGTTTTGACATCCCCCGTGTTCAGGTCTTCCACTGTGAACACATACAGCCCGGTGGCGATCTCCTGGTCGTCCTCCGTCAACAGATCCCAGGCGTGTTCGCCTCCGGCAAAGGCGCGACGTTCCCCTTCCGTCGCACCGCGTGAAATCCGGCCCACGTCAGAGCCGTCATATGTCGCTGAATGATGAATAAAGCTGTCTACTCTTTCACCGGCCAGGGTGAAGATGGTTACTTCGCAATGAGCCGGCAGGTAGCGGAACCAGATCAGCCGGTCGCGCGCCGAGGAGCCGTCCCATTTCGCTCCGCCGCGATACGGGTTGGGATACACACTGACCCGTTCGTCGCCCGGCTCCGCCGCCGGAGTGCCCGGATAGGCGTAGGTACGGTTCGCGATCACCGGAGATTGCAGGCTGGGCAGGTTGTTGGCCGGATCGCCACGGTCAAACGATACGATGGAATAGTAGAGGTCACGCGGCCAGCCGTTCAGAACACCGGTGTTCTCCCACCTGTACTGCATCGGCGTCCCGTTGATCGTCACCGGGCCGTCCTCGATCTCGATCAGGTCGAACCCGGTGTCGTAACCCACGGTGGTGGTGTCCATCGGGTCGATGGGATGGTCGACATCGAATTCCGCCAGTAGCGCCCATTCAGCCTCGTTGCCCTCGGTTTTCGGCGCCCCGTAGATCCGGTAGCCCTCAAAGTCCATCCGGTTGCTGGTCGGGTCGACAGTCGCCTCTGGAGTGTCGTTCCAGTACAGTGTAACTTTCTGGTTTTCTGGAACCACCGCCATCTGCGGCGAGGGCGGCGCTTCCGGCAAAATGTAACGGGTGATTTTCCCGTCGCCGTCCTGATCCTCGCCCGGATCCAGCTCGCCGTTGCCGTTACGGTCTTCCCCGTTGTAGGCGATCTGCGCCCACTCGGCGTTCCGGTAGATATTCGCCCGGCGCTGTTCACTTTCCTGGCCCGGATCGGCCCACAGACCGCAGACGATCCCCAGCGCGACATTGAACCGCTGGCCCGGCGCCATGTCCGGCATGGGACCGCAGGTAAGCAGGATCATCCAGGACTGCTGCTGGCTGTCTTCCAACGGCAGCAGACCATAGGCGCCGTGCGTACCCATGTACTCATACCGCTCCTGCTCGTTATCCGGAATCGGCCATTGTGTGCTGTACGACGAGCCCCGCCAGGTCCACTGGTTGAAAAACGAGTCCCATTCGGGTTTGCGCGGTTCCGCGCCGAGAACCTTAACCCCAAGGTAGCTTTGCGCCCAACCGGCGTCGCCGTCCACATCCCACTGCAAGGCCAGCCGTTTGTCGGGCGCGAAATCGTTCAGGTTATCATACCAGCTCCAGCGTCCGCCCGGTCCGCCGCTGTTGTCGTAGATCGAGGTATAGTTCATGTTGCCGACCGAGCCGTCGACCCAGATCCCGAAGTAGGGCGCTTCGATCACCGCCCCGTGCCAGATGGTGTCGCCTGCGGCGTATTCCACGCTGACGGAGTCGGAATACTGCACTATTGTGTCCGTCGTAGCGAACTCCCAGCCGGTGGGAACGTTGGTCACGGTATAATCAAGAATCGAGAACGAGTTGGCGAAGCTGTGGTACCAGGCGTACGCTTTCTGTGCGACGTGCACCCCCAGCGGTTCGTGATTCGGGATGGCGATTCCGGTGCCCGGCACGATGATGTTGGTGTCGGTGTAGGCGCAGACCAGATCCTGGTGACTGATGGCCTGCGGGTTGAAGAAGCGGGCGTAGTCGGTATAAGCGCCCCCCGCCACATCCTGGATGGAACTGCGGGTGATGATGGTGTCCCAGGTGGTGCTGGGGAAGGTGATCCAGCCGTCCTCGATGGGCGCGCTGATCGCGCCGCCGAAGGTGATCGTGCTGTCGGCGTCCAAATGGGAAAAATCGTAGCGGGGGTCCGTCTTGTTCACATGGTGGAAGACGGGGTCGAACTTGATCCGGTCGGCGGCGGAGGTGGTATACTCCCAGCCGCCGTCGTCATAGTCGAACACACCGTCGTAGATCCCGGTCGAACAATAGGCCCGGCCGCCCTTCATCCCGCCGATCCAGATGCCGGAATAGGAGAAGTGCTCCACCTGCTCCTGCAGCATGCTGCTCTTGAGCCGATACCAGCAGGAGGGCTGATCTTCGTTGTTGTAGCCCTGGCCCAGGATGCCGAAGTTGGTGATGGTTAACCCCAGGTCGCCGACGTTGTGATAATGCCAGTAGTCGTCGGAGAAGATGGCTTTGTCCTGGTGATCTCGTTCGCCCGCGGCAAAGCTGCTGCTGATCAGCAGACTGAACGCGAACAGAACGCCGAGCGTACGAATTCCAACCCGAACACGGGCAACGGAATGCTGTAGGGTGTTGATCATGATGTTGAACTATCCTTCGAGGTCGCCTGCCTGCACCTTGTGGATCGTTTCACATGGATTGGGTTGTTGTATGAGTTTTGCCCCGGGCAGCTTGACGTGA
>CAZYOC010000123.1:0-12856 GCA_964648415.1 uncultured bacterium
GTGGAGGACTCGCTTCCGGTTCTGAGCAAGTCGGGGACGACAGATCGTCTGTCAGGTCTCCGCAAACGGCGCTAAGGACCTGACAGGACGACTTGGGATCTCGCGAAACTGCCTCCCGGCCAGGCATGGCCGGGCTACCTGTGACCGACGGGGGCGTCGGTGCTGCACACTCAGCGCGGTTGTCTCGGGTGCGGGTGCGCGTTGATGTGGCATGAATGATTGGCGTCATACGACCTCTTGGTTGTTTCAAGGTCGTCGCCGATTGGTTGGCGGAAAAGAACCGCGGGAACGACCGTGTCCGGGCTCGGCAGATCCGCCCGTCGGTAATGAGTATCGGTGCGGTGCATATCTGACGCAAAACGAGTTTCATGCGGCCGCTCTCGCTGGGCCGCGCAACCTCGGGCAAATAGCAGGAAGTCGGGCGACATCACCATTCAGAACTGGAAAGTGAAGAAAAACAAAAGACTGGAGTCACGGAGCCGGGTAAACACTGACTCGGTCAGAAAAGGAACCTACCGGAATAGTTACCGAAAACGTAAGTAACCGGGACACCTCGCAGGGCTGTAGCAAGTGGACCCTTGATAGATTCGGTTGGCCCGGGTGCTTCCGCCCACGTTGCGCTTTGGGGGACATGTGATCCCGGGTTTCTTGTCCATACGCCATTAGTCCGAGCTGGTGTCTATCGAAGAAGGACCCCGTTTACTTGCCCAATAATTGCGGCGGTCCGGAGATGCCGTAATCACGGGCCAGCAGCACCGCCGGGGTGTAGTCCGGCGCAATCTTCAGCGCCCAGCGCACGTATTCTCGTCCTTCCGCCACAAATTCCCGTTGCAGCATCCAGGAGCCTCGCCGGGTGAACATCTCCGCATACAGCGCCACGGCGCGGTTTCGAAGCAGCGGCAGCTCCCGGTCAAAGGCGATCTCGCTCATGTCCAGCCCGGAGAAGTGGAACGGGTACGGCTTCCCGTCGGTGACCACCCGGTAGAACAGCCCTTCGGGAATGAGTTCAAACTCCTCGCTGAGCAGCCGACTGAGGGCCGGCCATTGGGTAGAGTCGGCCTTCTCCAGGCGCTCGACGTAGCGCGGGGACAACACGACGCCGTTGGATTTCGCCTCACGCCGGATCAGTTGGACCAGGAAGCGTTCCGCGGCCTGTTTGACCTCGGAAGTATCTTGCGTGGAAGACACGGTCTGTGTCAGCGTATCCAGCGCTCCACGCACCGTCTGCATTCGCGGGGCGTAGGCGTACTCCAGAAACTGCAGGTAGCCGGGCCGGTCGAGACGGAGTGGGTTGATCACCGCCAGATCGGGCCGGATCTTTTTCGCTTTGGTCAGGGCGTAATACGGCGCAATCAGCGTGGAATCCTCTTCCGCGAGGACCAAGTTGTTCAGCCGGACGGTGACCACCTGGTTTTTGCAGTGGGTTTCCCAGAACGTTTCACCGTCGAGGGTGGCGCGCGAGACGCTGAGGCCGTGGCCCCACCAGAGCGCCGGTATGGTCAGCCAGAGCAGCAGCGAGGGCCCTCCGGGCAGACGGTCGAACAAGTCCGCCGCCCCGTAGATCGCCCCCAGTACGATCAGCACCGAGAGCCCCATGGCGGCCAGCTGCGAGGTCGCCGCTCCCATAAAACTCATCACCAGAAACGCCAGCAGCATCAGGTCGATCAGGATGGCGCCGGCGAGCTGGATGCGCACCGCACGGTAGGTTCCCCACAACGCCAGCAGCAGACCAAGCGGGGTGAGAGTATGCCAGGCGGTCCAGAGCAGCAGGTGGAAACCGTTGTAGTCCGGCAGACCCGGCGCGGCGATCAGCAGCCCGGCGGTGTTGAACACAGGTTCGGGCAGAGGCGACAAAAACAGCAGCAACGGCAGCAGGACGAAACCGACTTGCAGCAGGCCTTGGCGTTGTTTCCAGGAGACGCCGTACCGGTTGCCCCAGAACCACCATGCGGGCAGCAGCAGCGCGAGGGAGGCGTGGAGCACGATCGCCAGTCCCATGACCAGCGCCGACAAGAGATGACGCCGGCGGTCGTTCGCGGAGTTTTCGCCTGGCAGCAGCAGTAAAAATGCGCCCGCCAACGCGGCCAGCGCCCAGGGACCGGGGGTGACCAGCAGCGCGGAGGCCCAGCCGACACGTGTCACCCCGACCAGAACACCGCCCAGCAGCGCCAGGGAAAACGCTCCCCAGAACTCCTGTTTCCGGAAGAAAGGGAGCAGCAGCAGGCTGACCAGTCCGGCCAGGGTAGCGTGGCCCGTGGCTGTGAAGAAGTTGAGCCGTGTCAGCGTGGTGTTCTCCGGCCCCACCACCTGCACCAGCGGTGCGAGGATACGGAACAGCGGGGAGAACACAGAGCCGGCTCCGGTTCCCATGCCGAAGCTCTCAGCGGCCCAGGCGGCGGCGGGGCCGGGACCGACGCCGGGCGCGAGGGTCAGGTTGGCCGCGGCCAGGGTCAGCCCGAAGGCCGCCAGAAACAGCAGCAGCTTGATCCAGAAGTCGTGGTTTGGTGTCTGTCGCATGGGTTGTAAGCTAGTCGCTATGGGTATCAACGGCAACGGTTCAGCGGAGTTTCATGTCATACGACAGCCTCACTCCTCGAGTTCCCCGCTTGCTCTCTTTGGCAAAAGGAAGTACATACAGCAGAGTTCAGGGCGAACAGCGTGAGGACGACATGCGTCTGGCGATGATGAAGGGGGAAGGCGGAAAACGGTTACCGGCGGCGACGGATGCGTTGGGGCGCTGGCATGACCTGACGCCGATCTGGCGTGACGCCTTGGGGCAACGGCTGATCCCCTCGGGGTTGCCGGCGGATCTGGATGCATTGGTGCGGCTGCCGAACCGGGAATCCTTCCTGGAGCTTGTCGAGGCGACGCTCGAAAGTGTGCCCGTCCTCGATGCCGACGCTTGGCGTTACGATGTTCCGTTGTGGGGCGGGGATTTGATCTGTGTGGGGCGCAATTACGCCGCCCACGCCAGGGAGTTGGGCAACCCGATCCCCTCGGAGCCGATCCTGTTCATGAAGCCGCGCACCTGCCTGCTGGCGTCGGACGAAGAGCTGCTGTTGCCGGCGGATTCGGTACGAGTGGAGCTGGAAGGCGAGCTGGCGTTGGTGATCGGGCAGGATGTGATCGGCGACGTCAGCGAAGAGCAGGCCCTGAGCGCGGTTTTCGGGGTCACATTGGTCAACGACATTACAGACCGGGGCAAGCAGTCCCAGTTGAAGGAGAAGGGCAAACCCTGGCTGGCGGCGAAAGGTCGGCCGGGTTTTGCGCCGCTTGGCCCGACGGTGGTTCCGTTGAAAGATCCGGGCGCGTTGGCGGAGATGACGTTTACGACAAGTGTGAACGGCGAAGTGAAGCAGCGGGGCGAGGTGGCGTTGTGGCTCTGGCCGCCGGCGCAACTGGTGCAGGCCGTGGCCGCAATCACAGGGTTGCGGAAGGGCGACCTTTTGGCGACCGGCACCCCGGCGGGAGTGTGTGAACTGCACAAGGATGACCGGGTCGTGGTCAGTAACAAGCAGACAGGGGAGTTGACAACTCGAATCCGTACCCGAGATTGAGCCCTCGAAGAAATTGTTATTGACCGCTTCCGGGAATTGAACTACATTCCCGTATTGAGCCTCTGGGGGATTGCTGAGGATACGACTAACGAAGGCGAACGAATGTCTGGGAAACGGATTTTGCTGGTCGATGACGAGGCTCCAGTGAGGGAAACCCTCAAGGAGATGCTGGATATTCTTGAGATCGGCTCAGATAGCGCGGGCAGCGGCTTTGAAGCACTGGAAATGGTGCAGAAGAGCGAGGAACCGTACGATTGCGTACTGTTGGACCTCTACATGCCGGAGATGGATGGGCTGGAGACGTTCGACAAACTCCAGAGCATTGATCCAAGTCTGCGCATTTATATTGTCAGCGGGTACGGCGAGGGCGATGTGACCGATGAATTGCTGGAGAAGGGCGCTTCCGGCATCCTCGCCAAGCCTTTTCGGATCAAAGAATTGCAAGAGGTCATCGGTTCCCTGTGACAGTTCTCAACAAGTGTATGCCAACCTCTTTGCCAGTAGATTGCAAAGAGGTTTTCTTTTTGCGTCAAGCGATTGACCGTCTTTCCCGAAGGATCGCAAATTCTTGTTGTATGCGGGCGGCTTAGGTGTTATTTTATGTCGTTTTACTGAAGCCAGGGGAGCAGCATTACCACGGAAGAAGCGAAACGGATCCAGCTTGAGTTGCAGTCGAAGGTCCTGTTGACCCCGACTGTAGATCCGTCGCAGGTACGGCATCTTGCAGGGATGGACGCCTCCATCAGCCCGGACAAGCGGCTGATGATCGGCGTGGTGGTTGTGCTGACATGGCCGGGCATGAAGATGGTGGAAACGGTTCACGCGACAGCGCCTGCAACCTTTCCGTATATCCCCGGCTACCTTTCTTTCCGGGAGGCTCCGGTCTTACTGCATGCACTGGAACGGGTTCGCACCATGCCGGAGCTCCTGATCATCGATGGACAGGGCTACGCGCATCCACGTCGTCTTGGGTTGGCCAGTCATGTGGGGGTCTCCTGTGACCTGCCGACCATCGGGTGCGCCAAAAACCGCCTGGTGGGTGATTGTCCGCCGCCGGACGAGGAAAAAGGGTCATTTAACCCCTGTGTGGATCACGGTGAACAGATCGGAGTGGTGCTGAGAACCCGCAGTGGAGTCAAACCGGTCTGGGTATCGCCGGGACACAGGATGGACCACGAGGGAGCACGGGAATGGACGATGGCCGCCATCACGAAGTACCGGTTGCCGGAACCGATTCGAGCCGCCCACCAGGCGGCGAGTCGGGTGAGAGAATCGCTGCGTCGGAACGGACAGCCGTAGTCAAAGGCCTGTTCAAGTCCGAAGTGATCGAGCCGGACCAGTACCGGATCTTAATTGTGGACGATAACGACGCCAACCGGGAATTGATGGTCGACATTCTGGACATGGTCGGCAAATACGTGATTGAACAGGCGGAAGACGGGGCCAGTGCCTGGGCGCAATTGAACCGGGAAAAGTTCGACCTCGTCATTACTGACGTCAACATGCCGGGCATGAACGGGCTCGAGCTGCTCAAGCGGATCCGGAAGAATTTCGGCGACATGCCCGTGATCGTGGAGACGGCGTTTGAGAAGAATGTCGGTTCCCAGACTCTCGCACTGGGGGCGGACGACTGCATTTACCTTCCCTTCGACATTGACGAATTCAAGTTCCGGGTAGGCCGCACCCTGCGTTTCCACGAGTTGCTGAAATCCCGCGATATGCTGGTAAAGGAGAACAAGCAGCTTTGGGGACGCGCGATTACCGACCGGCTTACCGGCCTGTTCAACCGGCAGTATTTCGAGGAGATGTTCGAGCAGGAGTTCGCCCGCGCCAAGAGGTATCGCTCCAAGCTCGGACTCTTGATGTTCGATATCGATCATTTCAAGGGCATCAATGACGATTACGGCCATCTGATCGGCGATGTCGTGCTCAAGGAGCTGGGCAAGCTGGTTCTGAACTCCTTGCGCCGGGTAGACTTTGCGGCTCGGTACGGCGGGGAGGAATTTGTCATTCTGCTGCCGGAAACCACTCGTGAAGGCGTGGAACTGGTGGCTGAAAAAATCCGCACCCAGGTGGAAGAGTACGAGTTCTGTGAGGATTGTGTCCTTCCGGATGGTGGCGAGATGCGAACGGTGACCATCTCTATGGGCATGGCGTATTTTCCAGATGAGCGTTTCGCCAATCGCATCGAGTTTCTCAAAGAAGCGGATGAACGCTTGTATCAAGCGAAGAAGGAAGGGAGGAACCGTACTCGCGCATCATGGTCCTGACATGTCTTCGTTCAAATAGACAGGCTACGATTACGATGGATGAAACGACTCGACGCGCTGCCGCTTATCTGGCTCAGCGTTTGTCTCGCCTCGCGCCGAACCGGGTTCCCGGCGGCGTAGAGCGCCTGGTCATGCCCTGGATGGCGGATGAGGCGACCCGGCGCCTGGAGCAGAAGCATCCGAAGGCCGCCGCCTTCCTGGCGGATTTGCAAACCATCCTCGATCAACGGACAGTGGCTTTTCAACAGGTCGCCGAAACCGGCCCGGCTTATCAAGTCGCCGGCTCGCTTGACGATTCTCTTGGCGAGATGCTGCACGACATTCTTGAGGATGAGCAGCGGTTCCTGGTGTTTGAGCGTCGGCCCGGCCTTTACACCCTGCACCGAAAAGCCTTTGATCCGCTGGTAGGCGCCTCCAAGGTCTGGCGCAGCATGATGCGCCGGGTACAGACCGCGGCAGGTTCGGAGGTCACCGTGTTGTTGAACGGCGAGCCGGGCAGCGGTAAAGACCGCATTGCCGAAGCGATTCACCGGGCGGGACCGAGGCGCAAAGGGCCGCTTGTGGTGTTGCCGGGTAATATGTACACACGCGAAGTGGTCGTGACAGCCCTGCAACGCCGGCCACGCTCGCTGATTACCGCATCGGATTCGGTAAGCCTGGAAGGCATGCTGGCGACGATGGCCGATGCGGCGGACGGCACCCTCTACCTGGACCATGTGGACCAGTTACCCCTGGAGTTGCAGGCGGCCGTGCTGCGTTTTCTGGAGTCGCCGGAAGAAACCTTTAAAGCCGCTCGCGTAACAGGTAAGCGCCCTCGGGTAATCGCCTCAAGCACCCTGAACCTGCAAAAACTGGTTGCCGGCGGCCGCTTCCGCAAGGACCTGTTCCTGAGGTTGGCGCTTTACTCGATAGATGTGCCGCCGCTAAGGCGTCGGATAGAGGATATTCCCCTGCTGGTCGAGACGTTGCTCCCCCAACTGGCTCATCAACACGGCTTGCGTTGCCCGGAGATGCACCCCAACGCTCTGGAGGCGCTCAACGATCATATCTGGATGGAGAATATCCGTGAGCTGGAAGCCGTGCTGCTTCAAGCTATGATGGCGGCCGGTGATGGGATGATTCATGATTCACATCTTTCGTACAACCAGGGGAACGTGATTCCCCTCGGCGTCGGCGTGGACCACAGCATGGTGACAAAACTCGCCGCCGAGATGAAAGCCAACGGAGTTCATACGGGAACCACGCCCGTGTGGAAAGTAGCGTTCTTTCTTCTGAATCACCGTCACGGTCGCTTTGTCAACAAGGATTTCTTCCCGGAACTCGATGTCGCTCCGTCAACAGGACGGCGTATTCTCCAGGTATTGACAGATCAGGGCTTTATCAACAAACACGGATCAAAAAAGGGGTCTGCGTATTCGACTTCACTCCCTGAGGATTGTTTTTAGCCCGGATATTTCACGAGTATTCATGCTTCGTCAACTTAACCATTAATATAAAACCGGGTTAAACGGTTTTCGGCTTTGAATTACACGACGACCGTTTATTGGCGTCTTATACAACCCGCTGCCGGGACTGACGTATCTGGTAAACCTGTCACCAAGGTATGCGCCAAACGGACGGCGCTCACCTTGGGCTATGGCAGAGAACCACTGCCGTGGTTCGTTCGTGAACGATCCGGGCTGGAGCTGTAACTACGTGCCAGATTATCGTTTATAGGGTTTCTTGCAAGGAATCGGACACACAAAATTCTCTAAAGCGCTGTTTATTCTGGATTCACGGCTGCCCCAAACTACGGGACACCGCAAGCTTCACTTCGTTCCGGTTCCTGCTTTCCAGACTGTCGCAGAATGCGAGAGGAATCTCATTCCAGCGAAGGCTGGAATGAGAGCGGTTTCAATTGTGATACAGTCTGTTTCGCAGGAATGACACGATGCGACAATGTTTTCGAGAAACCCTATAAACTTATCTGGATTCCTGCTTTCGCAGGAATGACACTCGTTATCGATGCTGATGCGGTCGCTTCCGTAATGATGCGGTCGCTTCCGTAATGATGCGGTCGCTTCCGTAATGATGCTATCGCTTCCGTAATGATGCTGTCGCTTCCGTAATGATGCCGTCGCTTCTGTAAGAACGGCACTCGTTGTACACGCCATGCAGTCCTCAGACGGAGTACCCGGCGCTGGGAAACAGAAAACCCGACCATCGCCGGGTTGAATCGTCTGTCTGTGGGGCGTACCTCACCCTCTCAGATCACGCAGGGATTGTCCGCCGGGTATGAAGAATTCCGTCCATGGAATGTTACGCCCGTCCGCTTTCCTCACGCGCCCGCTTGGCCTCGATGGAGAGGGTGGCGTGGGGCACCGCTTCCAGTCGCTTGAACTGGATCGGCTTGCCCGTGTCCCGACAGTACCCGTAGGCGCCGTTCTTGATCCTCTCCAACGCACTGTTCAGGTGTTGCAGGAATTTCCGCTCCCGTTGAATCATCATGAAGAGCTTTTCGCGTTCCTGCGCATCGGTGCCGTGTTCAGCCATATGCAGCGAATACGTGGAATTGTCTCCGGTGTAGTCGCCGACCGTTTGCAGGGCCGCGTCTTCCAGCGACGCCAGGTTGGCCTCGGTGGTCGAGATCTTCTCCAGGATGATCTTGCGAAAGTAGGGTAAATCCTCCGGTGTGAACCGGCGGATCCCGTCCGCATCAACACCCGGTTCCTGTTGTTTGTTGTCTTTTTCCGCCACGACTTCCTCACAGCTTGGCTTGTTCGCCCCTGCCGCCCCCCTCTTCACACCTTGTGGCATGGCGTCGGGGCCAGCAGTAAGATAACGTGTTTCCCGGGGGGAAACCAGTCGCCCGCATCACAAGATTTGTGGAAAAAAACGCGACGGCAATCGGCACGGAGATCATATAAGATCATACTTTACCGCACGATACGCATACCACCAAACCGTCTCTCACTCATCCGGATTCGAGGGTTCGTCCTGATGCAAGTCGAGGATCTTCACCCCTTCCGCATAGTCGATTTCTTTCAGTTTCTCCAGGGCCAGCAGCTTGTCCACCAGCGCTTTCATCCGGGCGACCTGCCCTCGCACTTTCTGGTGTTGTGCTTGATGAACCTCGGCATTCTCCGGAGCCATATCGGCGAGATCCACCGATCCCTGGATGATCGCCAGCGGGTTGTTGAATTCGTGGGCGATGGTCATGGCGAGCTGGCGAACCGTTTGTAATTGCTGAGCCTCCACCTCCAGCTTTCGCACCAACTGGAGACGCAGGTGTGTCTGCACACGCGCCAGCAGTTCGACGGCCTTGAACGGCTTCGTGATGTAATCCACCGCGCCGATTTCAAATCCCCTGACGATATCCTCGCTTTCGGTCTTTGCTGTGAGGAAGATGATGGGAATGCTCGCGGTGGCCGTATCCTTCTTCAGGCGACGACACACCTCATACCCATCCATCTCCGGCATCATGATGTCCAGCAGGATCAGGTCGGGCTTGGCGTTGGCGGCGACGGCCAGCGCCTGCTTGCCGCCGGTGGCGAACGATACGCGGCAGCCGGCCTTGTCCAGCACCGTGCCAAGTACCTGCAAATTCTGGGGCGTATCGTCCACGATCAGGATCCGCGAGTCCTGCATCGCATCGCAGGTTGGTTCCCTGTTCCCGCTGCCAAGTGTATCTTCCCGGGTTTCACTCATCTTCACCACTCCTCTTTACCGCGTCTCGAATCACCTCAAACTCCGCCAGGGTCCCCGGCAATCGCTGAACAGTAAACTGTACCGCCTGCTGATGCAACAATTCCGCCCATTGGCGCAACGGTTTGTGCCCATGCTGCCTGGCGATGTCCAGAACCCGATCGGCGAACTCCTTGATTTCATCGACGAACAAGGTATCCCTCGCATGTTCCCAGGATTTCAACAGTTCTGCGTCCAGCAGGTCATCCAGCCCCGCCCAGTTCACCTCCGCCACAGCCAGCGTCGCTCCGTTTACAGACTCTGTCACCGGTTGAGTAACTTCGCCTGGTTTCTGTTTGTCGGTTACTGCCTCGAAAGCAAGATGCCTGGGGAGTTCCGCCAGGAAATCATCAAAGGAAGCCGGCTTCTGGATGTAACCTTTGCATCCGGCCTCTCGGGTTTTTTCCGCAGCGCCTTTCATCGCCGAGGCTGTCAACGCCACTACCGGGATTTTCGAGAGTTCTTCATGTGCGGAAAAAACCTTCATGGTCTCGTAGCCGTCCAGCACCGGCATGACCATATCCAGCAGAACCAGGTCCGGCTTGTGTTTCTTCGCCGCTTCAATGGCCTCCCTGCCATTGGCCGCTTCCAGGCAGGTCAGGTTCAGCCGGTTCAAATACGCTCGCGCCAGGCTGCGGTTGAACGGAGAATCATCCACGACCAGCACCTTGGCCGGCTGAAATTCGATCTCGTCGGCCGTATAGTGCAGGTTGGTCTCGCAGATCTCCGCCGTGGCGCCCATCGGAACACGGGGAATTCGCACCTCAAACCGGCTGCCCGCGCCCACCTTGCTGCTGACCGAGATTTCGCCCTGCATCAGCTCCGCCAGCCGCCGGGTGATGGTCAGGCCCAGGCCTGTGCCGCCCAGCTCCGAGTGACGCTGTCCCTTCTGCTGCACAAACGCGCTGAAGATCTCCTCAAGCTGGTCTTTCGGGATGCCCAATCCCGTATCTTCCACCGCGAGAGTCAGCTCCACCGCCGAATCATTTTCAGGACACGGCCTGGATGTGAGTGACGCCTTGATACTCCCTGATTGGGTGAACTTGAACGCATTGCCGATCAGATTCAACAGTATCTGCCGGATCCGAATCTCGTCGGCGTACAAGGCTTCCGGAACCTCCTCGTCAACCGCCATCTCGAAGGTCAGTCCTTTTTCCTGTGATCGCAGCTTGAAAAGCTGTGTAATGTCGCCGGCCAGCACGCGAGGGTCGAAGATCGACGTTTGCAGCTCCATTTTCCCCGCCTCGATTTTGGAAAGGTCGAGGATATCGTCGATGAGCCGCAACAGCGTGTTGGCGCTGGTCGAGATGATACTCAGATATTCACGCTGGGTGTCATCACGCGCCTCCTGCTGAAGAATATCGGTAAACCCGAGGATGGCGTTCATCGGTGTACGGATCTCGTGGCTCATGTTGGCCAGGAACTGCGACTTCATCTGGTCGGCCGTCTCCGCTTCCAGACGCGCCTGGCGCAACTGTTCTTCCGTCCTCTTGCGAGGCGTGATGTCCATATGGATGCCGGCCATCCTCACCGGTTCGCCCTTCGCATCCCTTTCGAGCACCTTGCCCGTGTCCATGATCCAGAGCCAGTCGCCGTTTTTGTGACGCACCCGGTGTTCGGCGACATACACCGGGACCTCGCCCTTCAGGTGTTTCTGCAACAACTTGGTCACGAAATCCAGGTCTTCCGGATGGACAAACCTGGCCCACGTGTCCACGTTTTGTTCGACCTCGTCCAGCTCATAACCGAGCATCCGCGCCCAGCGTTCATCGAACACCGTCTCGCCCGTCTTCACATTCCAGTCCCACAATCCCAGTTCAGCGCCTTCCAGGATGGCAAGCAAGCGCTCCCGTTGCTGATCCAGCTCATGGCGGGCTTCTTTCAATTCGGTGATGTCCTGGGCTGTGCCACGATACCCGGTGACGTTGCCGTCGGAGTCAAACAACGGCTCCCCGGCCACACGCTGCCAGAGCTCACGGCCATCCGGCAACATACTCCGGTGTTCCAGGTTCCGGAAAGGCGCCCCCGCTTCGGCGTATTGCTGAAATTCGCCCTGGACTCGTTTCGCTTCGTCAGGAGGCATGAAATCGAACGGCGTCTTGTTATGGATCTCGCTTTTAGACCGCTCCAGGATAGTCTCGATCCGGTCGGTGACATAGGTGTATTTACCCTGCGCGTCGACTTCCCAGAAATACTCCCCTGCGGCGAACGCCACATCGCGGAAGCGTTGCTCGCTGTCCCGCAGTTCGTCTTCCACACGCACCTGCTCGGTGATATCCACGGCGACAAAAGCCACCGCCGCGCTGCCCGTCTCCAATGGAAACGCGGAATAGCGCACCCAGCGCAGAGGTTGGTCGCTACGCTGGACCCCGATCACCATATCTGTGACCGCTTCGCCTGTGCGCATGACGACGGCGCTGGCCAGTTCGGCCGGAGGAATGACAGCCCCGTCACGGTCCATGAAGGTCGCCGGTTCGGGGATAAATGTCCCGTCTTGTCTGCGATGTCCGGGCTTGCTGAAGATTTCCACCGCCTTTTCATTGGCTTCGGTGATACGCCCGTCATGAGTCATCACCGCCAGCCCCACCGGGGCGGATTCAAAGATGCCCTGGTACTTCTCCTGCAGAGCACGCAGTTCATTCTCTTTGATCTCCGCTTCAACCGATAGATTCCAGTCGCGCAATGTGCGGCGAAGAACATGCCCCAGGCTGCGCAACGTGTGCTCGCTCTTGGGGATGTAATCCATCGCGCCGCTCTTGATGGCTTCAACCGCCGCTTCCTCATCCCCCTGCCCGCTCAGGATGATAAAGGGAAACGCGAAGCCGCCGGCCATTTCGGGCAGCAGCGACACGCCAATCCCATCGGCGAGATAGAGATCCATCAAGACAACATCCGGGGGACGGTGTTCCAGAATGAAACGGGCCTGTTTGAGGGACTGTACCCAGGTGACACGCCAATCGGCGTCGTCTTTTTCCAGGGTTTGTTGTACGATGGTGGCGTGCTGCTTGTCATCCTCGACAAGTAACACGTTGATATTGTTCAGGCTGTCGACCATAGTTGGATCTCCACTCCATGAGCATGGGTACGCCGGTTTACCTGGGGATCCCGTTCCTGAGCCCGTGCCGGTGTTCGTATCTGCAAAGAATATACCGGCTGGTAACTCGTAGCGAACGATGGTTTCAGTAATAAAAGTCTCATTCGGAGGGAGCGGGTTTATTGTAAGATTCGAGAGTAGTGGATCGTTTCACGTACTATGAGCGATATCTGCCCCGGGCAGCTTGTTGTGAGCAGAAAGATCTCAGATTG
>CAZYOC010000124.1:0-12770 GCA_964648415.1 uncultured bacterium
GACGATGCACAGGCTCTTTACACCCTTGACTGTTTACATAGCAGAATTACTATATATACAGCAACATGTCAGCTATGAAAACCATACCCTGAAAATGATTCTGGCAATTGAACGCTAACATCTTGTATTCTTGAATCTTGCCTGGATTCCCGCCTGCGCGGCAATGAGAGTGATACTAATTCTGCGATAGTCAGAACCGCAGTGGTTTTCATTCTGCACCAGTCTTCAACCACGGCGGTCGCCCTGAGAAGCCTTTCTTGATCTTCTTGGTGTTGCGAGGTTACTTTGCAGCACACATGAATTCGATTCCACAGGAGAAACCATGCGGAAGACCGGAACCATCCTGCTGCCTCTGATCGCGTTGCTGCTGCTGTCATGCAGCTCGGATACGATCTATGGACCTGTCGGCAATTTCTCGGAAGGTCTGGCCCTGGTCCCGGTCGAGGGCAAATGGGGCTATATCGACACCACCGGCAAGGTTGCCATTGAACCGCAGTTCGATGCCGCACTACCGTTTCAGCACGGTGTCGCCATCGTCAGTAAGGCGAAAAAGATGGGCGTGATTGACCGTACAGGTCGCATTCTCACACCGCTTGAGTATGACGAGATCACCGGGTTTGTCGCCGGCTATTCGCCCTGCCGGAAGGGTGAAACCTGGGGATACCTGGCGCTGGACGGCTCCCTGGTGGTGGAACCCGCCTATGCCGCCGTGGGCGACTTCGGTGATGGGCTGGCCCCGGTACAAAAGGAAAGTGGCGGCGAGAAGCTGTGGGGCTACATCGACACCACGGGCGCGGTGGTGATTAACGTGCAGTACGAGGACGCCCTGATATACTCCAATGGCCTGGCGTGGGCAAAGCAGCCATCGGAGGAGGCTTCGGCCTGGACGGTGATCGACACAGCCGGGAACGTCATCCTCAGCGATGCGGAGCTCCTGGAGGTCCGGCCTTTTGTAGAAGGATACGCCGTAGTGATGAAGCGGATTCTCGTGGAGATCGACGGCAAAGAGCGCCTGAAGCAACGCTGGGGATTTGTCGGGATTGATGGAACGTACCTTGTGGAGCCGGCCTATGTGCACGTGCGTGGTTTTCATGAACGCATGGCGGCGGTACAAGATGTCGTCGAAGACATGCCGAATGATATCGAAGGGTTCTGGGGCTTCATCGACCACACGGGCGAGCTGGTCATCGATCCGACTTACTTCACGGTTAGCGATTTCCGTGAAGGCGTATCTGTCGTGGAGCTTGACATCGAGGTAGACACACTCCCGGAAGCCTTGCAGAAGGCCACAGAGCCTTTGCAATACAAGGGGCATGTCCGGATGCAGGCGCTATTGAATCGGGCCGGCGTGCAGGTGGCGCCGCCGCGGTTTAATTACATCGGACCGTTCAAGAATGGGCTTGCGGCGGTGCGGCAGGGCATCTTCCCCATGCAGAAATGGGGCTACATCGATCGAAGCGGCGACCTTGTCGTGGATCTGCAATACGCGCGGGCTCTGGATTTTCACGCGGGGCTCGCAGGGGTCGCCGAGCACCAGGCCGAGGGTGATGAAGCGCTGGAACTGTTCGGATACATCGACCTGGCAGGCAGGCAGGTGATTCCGTTTGAGTACAATAAAGCGGGACCGTTTGTGGATGGACGGGCGCGCGTAACAAAGGACGATACCTGGCAGTTCATCGACAGACAGGGGCAGGTGGTCTGGTCGCAGCACCAGCTATGATGGGTTTTGGCCCGGGCAGCTTGAGGTGACATGCTTCGTGTACTGATTCACCACGGCCATGAACGAGTCGCCGAAGTATTTCGCTATCTTTTTATCACTGCCCGGGTTTATACTAGAGCTGTAACTGTTTGCCGACATTTAGTTTAGACCCGGGCAGCGATGACCCGTTCGTATCCGGGAAACCAGCGGCGTTCATCGTTGTGGGCCATCGGTAATCCTGCTACTCGCGACAAGCTGCCCGGGGCAAATCCCATTGGACCACCATGGGCCAATCGGATTGAACGAAACATGGGGCTTCATTGAACAAGCTGGCAGCCATCAACAGGTGTGAGAACAGACGCCGTGGAGGATGGGGGCGTCTGTTTTCTTTTCACGGCATCCTCGCGGGGATGGTGTTGGGGCTTCTATTGCTGATGGGATGCGATCTTTTTTCAACACGGGATCCGGAACCGCCCACCGGCCCCAACACCAGCGATATCGCTACTTTTCACGAAGAAGCCCCCGAACTGATGATCGCCGCCATCGAGCTGCGAGACCCCAATCAATACATGATGCTGATCGACACGTCGCTCAGTTACGTTCCCCCGGCGGGTATGGAAAACGCCGCATTCTTCGATGCGTGGGACTACGAGAAGGAGAACATCTTCGTACAGCGGCTGCTTTCTCCGGATGTACTGCCGCCGGACAGCGCCGCGACCCTGTCTTTTCAGAATCCCGAGGTAACCGAACCAACCGCCGACTCGGTGATTTACGTGCAGGGGTATCAACTGGAATACCACAGTGTCATGACGGAGATACCCACCTTGTACCAGGGCGTAGTGCAGTGGTCGCTGGTTCGGGGTGACGACGGCGGTTGGCGGGTGGCGCTGTGGCAGGATCTGGCCGCCTCCGGCGAAGAGGCAACCTTGAGTGTGTTGCGGCAAACGTTGTAGGCGAGGCGACCATGAGCAAATTCCGGAGTTCGCCCCTGTGCCACCTCGCGGTGATCGTGTGGATCACGGTCGTCACAGGCGCGCTATGCGCCGGCTGCCTCAACCCGTTCGCCCCCACCGAGGGGGAACTGGCCGATGATCTCTGGGATCCGCAAACCACCGTGGGCGGCATGCTTCGCAATTTCGAGACCGCCTACGCCCTGCAGGACAGCCTGCGCTACGCCGACCTGATCGCCGAGGAATTTGTCTTTCAATACTTCGATTTCGAACTCAACCGGTATGAACAGTGGTATCGTGAGACCGAACTGAAAGCGACCGGGGGTTTGATGTCCACGTTGGATCGGCTGGAGCTCCGCTGGGGCGCGCTCACACCGGCGTACATGGACACCTTCAGCGTGGCCGATACCACCGTGGAGTTTACGGTCCGCTTTCTCCTGACGGCGGGCAGTTTTCAGCCTCTCAACGGCTTCGCCCGGTTCCAGGCGCGGACCGGGGAGGACGGCCGCTTTCGCATTGTGATGTGGCGAGATGATTTCTAAACGACTCCGGCAACAACAGCACAATCGCCTGGCTTCCCGGCTGAACATCCTGCTGGCCCTGCTGTTTGTCATCGTGGTGCTGGAGGGCCTGCTCGCCGGAGTTACCGTCTGGCGAAACCACACGTCTTCCCGTCAGTCGCTAAACCCGCTGCATTCCACCGAATCCCATTTCTACAACGAGAATCCTGAAATCGAGCTGGACCCGTTTTCCGGAGAAGACGAATCTGTCAACGGTCATGCGGACCGTCCCGCACAACTGGTCATCGTCATTGATGATTTCGGGTATTTCATCGACAAAAAGGTCGAGGGCTTCATCGGGTTTCCCTGGCCGATCACGCTGGCGGTTATGCCCGGCCTGGCGCAATCAAAGCAGATTGCCCGCCTCGCCCTGGAGAATAACAAGGAAGTGATTCTGCACCTGCCGATGGAAGCGGTCAATCCCAAGCTGCACCGCGAACCCTACATGATCACCAGCGACATGTCGCGTGAAAAAGTGGCGGAAGTGGTGTCGGCGGCGATCCGCAGCGTCCCGGGCGCTCGCGGCATGAACAACCATATCGGTTCGCTGGCGACGCAACACGAGAGCATCATGCGGGAAGTAGTGCGTCAGTGCATCTTGCATCGACTGCACATCCTTGATAGCATTACACATCCGAAAACCGTATTTTACCGGGTGGCCCGGGAGGCGGGCGCGCCTTCGGCGCAACGGGACATCTTCCTCGATCACTACTCCGACGAGGAGCGGATCCGGGAGGAGCTGCATCGTGCGGTGCGGTTGTCTCGCAAACGCGGCCGGCCGGTGATCGCGATCGGTCATGTCCGCAGCAAGACGTTGAAAGTGCTCGACGCCGAAGCGCCGGCGCTGGTGGAGCAAGGGGTGTCGTTCCTGCCCCTGTCCGCCGTCACCGAAACGGAACACATACGGTAACAGAACCAGAGACGATAGAGGGAGGGGTCCTATGAGGCTCGCAGTACATACGCTGACCTTACGCCGGTTGCGGGAGTTGGTCGGCGGAGCCGGTCCGGACGTGATAACCGGGGCCGCCATGCTGGATATGGCGGGAGCGGACGGTATCGTGGCGCGGCTCAGCAACGCCAAGCTGACCGCCGACGAGCAGGATGTCAAACTGCTCAAAGCCATGGTGAAGAGCTACCTGAGCGTGGAAGTAGAACCCAAGGAAGCCCCGCTGCGCCGTGTCATGGATCTCCACCCCGACCAGGTGACCCTGATCCCGCCGGAAGATTCGATGCGCGAGGACGGGCTGGATGTGGTCACGCAAAGCAGCGAACTGGAGGTAGTGATCAATTCGCTGAAGGCGTCGGGGATTGATGTCAGCATCCTGGTCGCGCCGGACATCACCCAGATCAAGGAAGCGCGGAAGATCGGGGCGGACTTTATCACCCTGAACGCCGCGTCCTTCACCGGTGCGGAGACTGCCAACGAGGCCATGATGAATCTCGAGGAGATCGAGACGGTGGCCATGGGCGCGGTCAAGCTGGGACTGAGAGTGCTGGTGACACGCGGGATCAACCACCGCAACATCGCCCCGCTGGCGGCCATCGACAGCATCGAGGAGGCGATCCTGGGCCATGCCTTCTACGCCCGGGCGATCTATGTCGGCATGGACCGCGCCTTCAAGGAAGTGGTCGACTCCCTGCACCGCGCCGGGATGCTGGGATAAGCGGGGAACCGCGCTCCTGAGACGGGAGTGCATAGTAAGTATAGTTAAGTAACGATCTTCGATTTGTCCCGGGCAGCTTGATGTGATAAGGACGGATTTTAGACAAACCAAGACGATGAACACCGCTTGATTTTGTCTATGGAGTGGTTAGTCGCTGCCCGGGTCTAAACTAAAATATGACAAGTGATTACAGCCTTAGTATAAACCCGGGCAGCGACCAGAAGAAAGTGAGAGGAGTGGGCGGTTCGTTCATAGCGATGATGAATGTGTATCCTGGTTTTTCACATCAAGCTGCCCGGGGCAAAGCTCTACGTATCATTCCTGTCAGGTGAAGCGTTACACGGATGGAGCGTGAACAGGAGACGGACGGATCATGCGAACGGTATTGATGACACTGCTGCTCGTCACGATCTTCCTCGTCCTCGGCTGTCAGGGGCCGCAGGGACCGGACGGGGTTGGTATGGAGTCCGTCGACCATACTCCACCCGAAGTCTACATCACCTATCCCCAGCCCGGAGCCGAGCTGATCACCGATGAAGTTCTGTTCCAGATCGAAGCCACCGACACGTTGAGTGACGTTGAATATGTGACGCTGTACGTCAACGGCAGCAACCTGCTGGCGGGCGACAGCCTGATCTCCTTTGCCCCGCCTTACCAGATCCAGTATAATTTCGCCACCGCCGGCGTGCCCTACGGTTGGTTCAACGCCTCCGCAAAAGCTGTGGACCTGGTCGGCAACGAGCAACTTACCCCGCTGGTCATGTTCCGCCGAAAACAACTGGTCGGCCTTGACACACTTTCGTATTATGCTTCCAACGCTGAATACTCGGGCGGGTTTCTGCTGCCCTTCGGCTCAGTAGATGACAGCACAGGCTACGAGCTGTTCGCGAACTACAACGGGGTCCGGTTCACCGCCCCCTACCACTGCTCACTTGTGGGACTGGAGATCTTCTTCTCCTCGCCCGGGAACTTTCAACAGCCTGAAATGCAGGGCATCACCGGACCAACCGACTTCCTGGTCTCGCTGTACGAACCCGATATCCAGGGATTGCCCGGCGAGGGTATCGACTCCATGGTTGTGTCCCAAAGCGAAGTCCGGCTGGAAACCTGGACCTATGTGGATTTGACGCTGATGCGGGAAGATTCCGCTTATACGGTCGAGGAGACAGAAGAGTTTATCCTGCTGGTGCGCTCCATGGACGAGTGGTCGCCGAGCCAGAGCCGTGGCCTGGTGATGACCACCAAGGTGATTCTGAACGGCGAGTATGATGTGGATGAATTCACGCATCGCTCGCTGGACAGCGAAACCGGCTCCGACGGCCGCGGCTGGGGCACCCTGCTGGGGCACTTCCCCTACTATGATGATTTCAACGCCGACGTGGACAAGCAGGACTGGATGATGCGAGCGATCATCGACTACGGCGACGGCGAAGTCAGCTACCTGTACCCGTCAGGCAAACGCGAGCCGCTCAGCGATCTGCGTCGGGCGGAAATCGAGACCATACGCCACCGCAAGATGATGCGCCCGGCGGGACGGCAGGCAAACTAACAGGTTTTCCAGGAACGAGATGAGGCAACGGCAAACCACATTCTGCATGGGAGCGCTGCTCCTGATCCTCCTGCTGGTGGTCGCCTGCGAGGGGCCGCAGGGGCCGCAGGGACTTGGTGCGGACGACCTCGACTTCGAGCCGCCGGAGGTCACGCTCATCACGCCTCAGCCCTACGAAACCGTAAGCGGCGACACGTTTACCGTCGAGGCGAAAGCGCAGGACAACCGTTCCATCCGGCGGGTGGAGTTTTATGTGGATGGCCGTCTTGCGCTCGGCGGCGACAGCATCGCAGTGGACAGCTTCCCGCGCAGCGGCAACCGGTACAGCGCTCTGTGGACCCTGACCGGCGCGGGCATTCCACACGGCTACCACACCCTGGTGGTGCGGGCGCTTGACGACGCGCTGAACCAGGCGGAAACACCCCCGATGCCTTTTCTGACCGTCGAAGCCCTGCCCTTCGATACCCTGTACTACGATGATGTGCCCGGAGCTGTATTCGCCACAATGACACTGCCGGACCGTTACGGCGACCGGTATGTCAATGTCCGGTTCACCCCCTTGCAGCCCTGCCGGCTGGAACAGGTGATGTTCCAATTCTGGGAATTCAGCGACGATACTCTTGTGGATGGAATCGACATCCGTGTGTTCGCCTGGACTTCGCAGAATCATCTTCCTGACGAATTGGTCGACAGCGTGGACGTACCCCAGACAAGCATTCTGACCAATGAGTGGATGGCGGTGGATGTCAGAAACCGCGATATCCGATTTGACAGCACCTTCCATGCCGGCTTCAGTCCTCCGACCGAACTGTATAGCCAATACCTGGCGGCGGACCGTGGGGTTCAGATCGGCATCTCCTGGGATCAGTTACCCGGCGGGAACCCGTCGGAGTTCCGGTCCAGCGAATATGAACACAATGGCCGTGGCTGGGGCACCATGTATCAGCAATGGGAATACAAGTATCATCTTCGGATACGAGCGGTGGTAGCGTATGGTGACGGCGGGACAGCCATGCTGTTCCCGGGTGGCGGTTCAATACCGCTGCCGGCGGATTGGGACGCGGCACAACCGTCTTCCGCGCATCCGGTCAAACAGAAAACGGGGATACGAGTACGTGAATAGGTTAAGCCATATTCTGTTGTCCGGCCTTGTCCTTGTGTTGCTGGCGGGGCTGGGTTGCGAAGGCCCGCAAGGGCCGCAGGGCGAAGGGGTCGACCAGGACTTCGAGCCGCCGGTGATCACCCTGCTCGCCCCGCAACCGGGCGATACCATCGTCTCCACCTCCACCATGTTGCAGGCCGAGGCGGTGGATAATGACAGCGTGCATTATGTCGAGTTCTTCGTGGACGGTTCCAGCATCCGTGGCCAAAGCGATTCCGCCATCGTTCTGGAAGAGCCCTATGAATTCGATTGGCTGTTGCCCCCCGATGTTTTCCCGGAAGGAACACATATCATCACCGCCAAAGCTGTCGACTACAACAAGAATACCTCTTGGGCGCCGAGCATGCCTGTTTACCACCTCCCGCTGTACGGCGAAAAAGTGCTGATGTATGATGACCTGCTGAAGCCGGATGACGTTACCTTGGGTATCCTGTCGCTGCCCTCGGATGATGGGAAGCGCTATTACAACGTCCGCTTCACAGCACGCACCGAAGCCGTTCTGACCGAAATCCGGCTGGAATTCGCCGATCCGGCCTTTGTGGGCTATGCGGGTGGTGTCGATATCGACGTGTTTGTCTGGGACAGCAACGACAGGCAACCGGGCCTCCTGCTGGACAGCTTGCGGATTCCGGTGGACAGCCTGGCGCCGCATTACGAATCCTGGTTCATCGCCGATGTGTCGGCGCGGAACATTATCGTGGAAGGCGATTTCCATGCAGGCTGGTCGCCGGTTTTCGAACGGTATGACGATTACCTGGCGGCGGATTCAGCACTGTCGATGTATGTTGAGCAGACGGAGGTCGAGCTCTACGACGACCCGTCGCTGAACCGGTCGCTGTACTGGGCGCCCGGGATGGCGTGGGGTACGGAGCAGGAACGCAGCCCCTTCCGCCGGGATTATCACATTCGGGCAAAAGTGGATTACGGGAGCGGACCGGATTGACAGACCAGCAGGTAGAAAGGGAAAGATCAGGACAATCGGGACTAAATTGTCGTTATAACTACATTTGGGGTAACGCTGCCAGGGACCGTGGAGTGTCCAGGTGCGCGACAAACAGGGATATAGACACACCCCATGCCCGGTCGGATAGGCGCTGACTACGAGATCATCCGCGAATTGCGTCGCGGACCGTGGGTCACGGTGTACGAAGCGCGTCACCGTGTCCTCGGGCGGCGTACGCTCGTCAAGTGGCTCAACCCGGAGCACAAGAACGACGAGGAGATGGCCGGCCGTCTGAAGCGCGAGGCCCGGCTGGGGGCGTCGGTGGATCACATCAATGCGGCGCGGATTTACGGTGTGGGCGAAGCGGAAGGCCGGCCCTTCGTCGCCATCGAGTGGATCGAAGGCGAGGACCTGGAGACCCTGTTGAAACGGGAGGGCGGGTTACCCTTTGAACGGGTGCTCCGTCTGGCGAGAGACCTCATGGCCGGGTTGGAGGCCATCCACGAAGCAGGGGTCACTCACCGCGACCTCAGCCCCACCAATGTCCGCATGACCGCTAACGGTGTCGCGCGCATCACTGATTTCGGCCTCGCTACCGGTGCGTTCGACCCGCGCTATACCCTGCCGGGTTCCGTGGTGGGTACGCCCGGTTATCTCGCCCCGGAACAGGCCAGCGGCAAAGAGGCCGACCTCCGCGCCGACCTGTTCGCGCTGGGTGTGTTGATCTATGAAGCATTGACCGCGAAAACACTGTTCCGCGACAAGGACTTGATCAGTACGCTGAAACGGGTTCGCACCCAACCCGCGCCGCCGCTGGACAGTGTTATGAGCAGCCTTCCGGTGGGTTTTTCCAGGTGGGTCGACAAGCTGTTGCAGAAGGATCCGGAGGAGCGTTACCAGAATGTGAAAGAGGCCCGCGACGCGCTGGAGACGATCAAGCTTGAAGCAAAGCCGGATGAAGACGAGGAGCGTCCTGTCGAGTCCGCGCCGAAAATGGTCATTCCGGCTCGCTTGCTTCCCGCGATGGTGGGCGGGCTGTTGCTGGCGATCATCATCGTGGTGGGGTACCAGATGGTGCAGTTGCAGCGCAAACCGATCGAGCCGCCCGGCCTGGTCATGCAACCTGACGAGGAACGGGCGCTTCGTAACACCAAGGATACCCTGACCGCCCCGAAACAAGACCCCATGGATCCGGACAGGTTGAAGCCGGGAATGGGTGAACAGAACCTCCCAGGAGTGCGCACCACGCGCACAGGTCAGCCCGTCGATGATGTGAAAGAAGATGCGCCGGGCGTCAGCTCCCCGCCTCTCCCGGAGCAGGCCGATCAGATAGCGCAGAAGGGAGGGACGGATGAGTTCGGTAGCGGCGCGGGTGTGCTCATCGTGCGCACTCGTCCCTGGGCCGATGTGCTGGTAGACGGCGAAAAGGTCGGAGCGACTCCGAGCCTCAGGGCTCTCAAGCGCCCGGCAGGAAACCATACCATTACCTTGCAAAACCCGGGATTCCCGGAAATATCGCTGGATACTACAGTATATGCGGATGATACGACACTCGTGACAGTAAACCTGCTGGACCGGTTGGGTTACCTGGCTGTGATCGCACAACCCTGGGCGAAGGTCTTTATTGATGACGCTCATGTGGGGGATACGCCTGCGTTTCGTCACACCCTCCTGCTGCCCGGTCCGCATCGCCTTCGCCTCTCACACCCGGAATTCGGTGAAGTGGTGCGAGAGATTACACTCGCCGCCGGGGATACCTTGCACATCTCGATCAACATGAGCGAAGAAGGCACGGCGTTTGCTGCAACGGAGGAGTAGGGATACATGCACCTGAAGAGGACCATGAAGAGGCTGCTTACCATTCTCACTGTATGGCTGTTTGCTACCGCCGCCTTCGGGCAGTGGGGCGTAGCGCATACGGATTCGTTGCCGACGCCGCGGGAACGCATGGCGACGGTAGCGATGGATGGGATCGCCTATTTCATCGGCGGCAACGAGCAGGTTGGCGACATTACCATGGCAACCGACGAGGTGCTGCGGTACGATCTCGCCAACCTGGAATGGCTGGAGCCCGCTCCGCCCCTGCTGCTGCCGAGAATCGGGGCCACCGCGGTCGAGTACCAGGGCAAGATCTTTGTCATCGGTGGCCGAAGTGAAAGCGACGGCGGTTACATCGAGCACATCGAAGTCTGGTGGCCGGACCGCAACTTCTGGGCGTTCGCCGATAGCCTGGAACCGGCGCGCGATGGAGCCCGAGCGGTGGTCTATCACGATTCCCTGCTGGTGACCGGTGGTTACCGGGGGGCTGATGAGTACCTGAACGACGTGGTCATGTTGACCCCGGATTCCTCGGCAGGCTCTATTCAGGTCACGCCTGTGCTGGAACCCCTGCTGGAGCCGCTGGCCAGCCACGGCGCGGCGGTGCTCAACGATAACCTCTACGTTTTCGGCGGGTTCTATTTCGGCCCGCAACTTAAATCACGGATGTATGACCCAGACAGCGGCTGGGTGAACACCCAGTGGCTGCCGGTTCCTCTGGGCGGGATGGGAGTTGCCAACGCCGTCGTCGACAACCAAGAGTGCATCGTGTTCAGCGGAGGCCGTTCCATTCTGTCCGAAGTCGATATGGCGATGATGATGGACAGCAGCGGCACGTGGACCGAGTTGCCGCTGACGCTCTCCTTCGGGCGCGCCTTCCATTCCATGGTGGCGATCCCCAACGATTCCAACAGCTCGTTCCTCGTGGCCGGCGGATCCTGGACCCAGGAAGGCAGCAATACGCGCTACCTGACGCATGTAGTGGAAGTGCTGGAATACGGGGTCACGGCTGTGGTGCAGGAGCCTCGCGAGGAGCTGCCGCCGCCGTCGCCGAGCCTCAAGGCCTGGCCGAACCCGTTTAACGGCGGCGTACGGATCGACCTGAGCCGTTTCCAGAGCTCACAATCCGTGCAGCTTGTCCTGTTCAATACTCTGGGCCAGCAGGTCCGGCAATGGGATGTCGTTCCCGCGCAGACCGGCGGGGCGTTTGCCTGGGATGGTAGTCTCAACGGCGTCGCAGCGCCGGCCGGAGTCTACTTCCTGAGAGCGGAGCAAAACAACCAACAAGCAACGATCAAACTCGTCCGGATACCCTGACCATGCAGACACATAGCCTGTGTACTGCGGTCGTACGGGTTCTTCCGGACGCCTTCCGGAGATACTCCGTACGCACCGCACCCGTTTTCAGCACACTGCTGGCCGCCGTGTGCCTTTTCTGTTTTGTGGTCCCGGCAACGGCGCAGGTCACCAACCCGGCCGAGCTGAGCCCTGAGCTGGATGAGCTGTTCACCCAGGGCGAATTCGCACGGGTGGAGATCGAAGCGCTCCGCATGTTGCGCGATGCAAGTGAGGAAGAGGTCGATACCCAGATCGCCGCCCATCTCTATCTTGGGTTCGTGGAAGTGCTGACGGGACGGGATGAAGCGGCGCGCGAGGATTTTCATGCGGCCATTGAATTGCGTCACACCCTGATGCTCGACCCGGTGTATGTCCCACCGGTGGTATTCGAAGCCTTTGAAGAGGTCCGGATTGATTACATGGAAGAATTCCTCCTACAGGAATCCACCGACGAAGAGCCGCAGGTGATCATCCAGAAAGAGACCGTACCGCGCGGCAACGCCGCGCTGGCGAACCTGCTGGTCCCCGGCCTGGGTTTCTGGGCGGAAGGCCGCAGTTGGCGAGGGATGGGCTGGTTCGCCATGGAAGCGGCGGGTGTGGCGGCGTTTGTCTATTCCCTGGCGCAAACCGTGGATGCGAGGGAGACGTACATGGCCACGACGCGCCCCGACCTGTTCGAGGAACGCTATGATACCTACAACCTCTGGTACAAGCGGAGTTGGACCTGGGGCGCGGTGGCCGCGGCGGTGTATCTCGCCGCGCAAATCGACTATCATTACACTCCGGGCGTTCCAAGGATGGAGCCCGCCTTGCTCGGTCCGGAAGATGATCCGCAGCTTGGAGTGAGGTTCGTGATTCCTATCAACTGGAGTAGCGCTCGATTGTAATCCGAAATTCCATTTTAAACTGGCGCATAAAAAAAGGTGTCTCGCGGATCCTGTCACCTGCTTGGAGCCTGACAGCTATGTTGACGAGGTTACGTTCCGCCTAAGCTACACAAAATGATTACAAGCATTTACAAAGGCTGGCTTACAATTCCCAAATCCGGTAGCTAATTTATGAAAGCGCCGGGACTCTACTGCCACTC